>NZ_CM001403.1:5598014-5907980 GCF_000166195.2 Mucilaginibacter paludis DSM 18603 | reverse complement strand
CCACCCAGCCTTTGGCATTATAATAGGCCTTTGCAGTTTTTTCGCCATGAGGCACCATACGTTTCACCAGGTCTGCCAGCGGCAAGTTGAGTTCTGATAGATTGGCAACCTCGAGCGGCCAATGATTCATCTGTACGTTAACATCCAGGTGATAATCACCTGTCCACGGTGTGCTGATCTGGTTGGCCCACAGGCCTTGCAAGTTTGGTGGCAACAGGCCCACCCTGGTGCTGCAAATACTTAAATACCTGCCAAACTGAAAAAACAAGGCCGGTAAGCCATTATCAGCTTTGCGGTCAGCGTGAAAGGCAATTAACCTTTGGTCGGTAGTCAGCTCTTTTGCCGGTTCGGCACCCAGATTAACATGTACGCGGTTAAACAACTTTTGATAACGGGCAATATGTTGCTGCTTTTGCAGCGAATATGGCTTTTGGATAGCTTTAGTTAATACGCTTTGGATGCTTTGTTTAAAATGCGGATTACGAAAATCGGTACCTGCCGAAATATAGATGATGACCGATGTGGCATCCTTAATATTGATCTGGCTGGAACTATAATTTACGCTGCCGCCTTGCTGCTCTGCTTTTACTATGGCCTGGTATTGCATCCCTTTTCCATCAATCCCATTGTCAAGCTGGCCTTCCATCTGCAACGCACCATTGGCCACGCTTGTAGCCGAACGCTCAGGCCGGCTTATACCAATACTCAGATTAAGCTGCCCCGGCTTATCGGCGGTGAGCTTAATGATATCAACGTCATCGCCAAAACTGGTTATATATTCCCGTTTATAGGTTACCCCGTTTACCTGGTACGTACATTTGGCTATAGCATTATCAAGTGTTAACTCCCGCTCATAATTTTGGTAGTTTACCGGCGAGTTAGCTGTGTTATGATCAGGATATTGAAAGTTTAAACTCAAATTGCCCAATACCTGGTAGCAGCCATAATTTACACCGCCCGAGCCCTTGCCGGTACAAATGAATGCTTGGTCAACCAGGGCCTGCGCTTCATCGTTTTTGCCTTCCATCAGCAGCTTCCTGATTTGGGGCAGACTTTTGTAAGCCTGGTAATTGTTAGCATCCTGCGGCGCACCCGACCATAAGGTGATATCGTTTAAAACAATGGTTTCCTGGCTCACGCCTCCATCGGGCATCATACCTAAACGGCCGTTACCCAATGGCAGGGTTTCTTCCCACATTTGGGCAGGCTTATTATACCACAAGCGCAACGGATGGCTTTGGCCAAAACTTAAACAAGGTAACAGTAAACAAAATAACCACAGGTGTATTAAATGCCTTTTAGCCATATATATTCTATCAATTCGGGTTTCCTTTACGGGATGATTTTAGATAAATACCTTTCGGGGTGCAATTACATCCCGAAAGGTAAGCCTTGTTTGTTATTGTTTATTCCACAATGTAATTTCACTCAAGTTGGTATAGCTACCCTCATTATCCGTATTATGCTTAATGCGGATGCGGATATAACGTACCGGCGGCGGGTTGGCTATCAAGGCAGATTTTAATGCCGCCTGCCCATCGTCGCTGCGGTTAACTTCCTGTAAAAGCGTCCATCCTTTGGCAACGGCCTCGGCCGGCCAGCCGCTATCATTTGGTTGCAGGGTTGTAGTGGCGCCGGTTAAGCTGGCTATTCCCCATATTTCGTAATCGTTAGGGTTATGGCAGCAGTTACGGCCTGTTTCTTCTACCTGTGCCAGGTTATTGTATATCTTTCCCATATCAAAAGTGAGTACCTGCGGCAGTGCATGCGCCCCATCGCTATGGAAAATATTGGGGAAGCCCTGCGGGCCAACGCTGCCATCCCAAAGCCGGTCGATATCGGTATCTCCTTCGTACGGATTCATATCGTTAGGCAATTTAACTTTGGCGAATAACGATTTATCGCACTGCACCAGGCTGAATATCTGCGGAAAGTCGCTGTATTGGGGCGCGGTGAACACATCGATAGCACTTTTAACCGGAATATACGAGGAGCGGTATTGTACAGTAGTGCCCGATTTATAATCCGTCAGCGTGATGGAATTTGCCGTGGGTGCCAAAGGTTTTTCAACTACCGTCCCCGATGTATTGGTATAACGGATGTCGGTAGAAATGTTAATGGTATCGGGCGCGCTAAAATTTAAGGTCACCGAGCCATTAGCGTTAACTACATAGGGCGTAACCGGATCGTAAGCGCGGTTGAGCAAGCGGGATTGATATACAGGGCCGTAAACGCGCACATTACTGATATCAAGCGGAATAGAACGGTTGCCTTTGGCATCGAGCGAGTAAACGGTAAACGTGTATACGTATTCCAGCAGGTTGGGTATAATCACCTTTACCGAATCGGTGGGCGTATGGCTGGTGGCGTTTACCACCATCGAATCGGCCTTGTTGTTCCAGTATATCAGGTATTTGGTTATACTGGGGTCGGTACTGGGGTGCCAGTAAAGCGCAGTGCGCAAATTACCTGGCCCATAACTGGTAGTAGTAACCAGGCCCGGGTAAACTACCTCGTGCCCGTTTAAAAATGATTTAAAGTCCTGATCCTTTTTACCACAGCCTACAAATACCAATATCAGCAAGCCCAGGCAAAGAGAAATATTTAAAACGATTTTCATATTTAAGTTCTTCTTCATGATCTGACAAACTATTGGGGGTTACCGTAAAGTGAGATTTCCATTAAGTGCGCATAGTCTCCGCCCGACCAGGTATCGGCAACGTCTATCCGCAATACCCGTACAGCCGGACTGGTGATGGATACGTTGAAGTTTACACCGGCCAGTACAAAGGCCTGGTCGGAAGGGTTATTGGCTGCTAAACCCGGCGGCAAGCCCGATGGTGGATCTGGATACCGGTAGTTCCCCAGGTTTGTCCAGTCGCCAACCACTGTACCTATGGGTGACGACTTAGGTAACAACACATCGGCGGGTGATGCCTTGGCCGATCCCCAGAGCGTAAAATCTTTGGGATTAGCATGCGAGAAAGAAAACTCATTAGGCCTTTCCCATAAAATAAAGCGGCTCAGCTTAGCATTTACACCCAGGCCAAAAGTACATTGCATAGGCGCGGGTGCACCGGGCAAGGTATGCCAGCCATTGCTGTAACCATCGGTTTTGCCATCCCACAGGTAAGGTAATTCCCAGCCATAGCCTATCGGGCTATCGGTAGCCGTGAGATATTTAAAAAATTTACCTTTATCCAACATCGTTTCGAAGATGGGCGTTATGGTAGCAAAGGTGGTATCAGACACGTTGCCAAACTGATCGGTAACGTACACCCCGAATTTACGGGGCGTGGTATTATATCCGCGAATAGAATAATTACTGGTATCCTGGTTGGTATAATGCTGATCAACAATTTCGTATCCTTTAGTAGATGGATCAATCGCGATCAATATTAGCCCGATGGGCTTTTTAAGCGGGTTGAGTGCCGAGATATTCACTCCGCCAAAATCGGCAGAAAGCAAAGCTGTAGGTTTTACCATCAGGTAAACCGGTGTTAGCGGATGCACATGCACTACCACCGCGTCAGACATCACGTTAGCCCTGCTTACCGCATGTAAGGTAACCTCATAATCCTGGCTCTTGGCAAAACCGTCAACAGTTACCGTATCGGTATAGTAACTGGCCTTGGTTTGCCTGGTTGTTGAACCATTTATTCGATAGTCTGCCTGCACATACAAAAGATTGGGCGAATTGGGTAACGAGTAGGTAATGTACGCGCCGCCGTTAAAGTTAGTCACCTTAATATTGGTTACCACGCCCGGCTTGGTAAGATCGGTTGAAACGGGGGCATTAAAGCCATCGTCGCGTTTACATGATACAATCACCATGAGCAGCAACCCGTACAGCAAAAATTTTAAACCGTAAATATTTATATTTTTCATAACGTTGAGTTAAGTTTATATCAATTAAGTTAACTGTATGATTTTACCAGTAAGGATTTTGAACCAGGTTAGGATTAACAATCAGATCATCATCTTTAATGGGCCATAAATAATTTTTCAACCCGAATACCGGGGTAATTACGGTTGACGGGCGATAATAGTTGAGCGCCTGGTTTTCGTAAATACTCCATCCCTGTAAAGGCACGCTCAATACGCTTTGCAACTCTTTCCAGCGGCGAAGGTCCCATCCGCTTTGCGCCTCAAAACACAACTCTATGCGCCTTTCCTGATGGATGATCTGGCGCATACCGTCTTTGCTTGAAAACTTGGTAGGGTTGTTTGAATACGCCGCCCAGGAAGCTTGCACACCTTGTAAACCAGCCCTTGCCCTTACCTTATCAATATAAGTAAATACATCGGCTACGGGGCCGCTGGCTTCATTAAGCGCCTCAGCGTAAAGCAGGTAAAGTCCGCCTAAACGCATCAACGGCATCCTGAAGTCAACCGGGATAAAGCCGTCATCATAAACAGAAGTATAGTTCACCAATTTTTTAGGCCAGTAACCTGTTACGTTTAAAAATATCAGATCCTGCGGGCCGGCTAACGAGCTGTTGCCACGGGCTTGGATATAGTAAGCGTTTTCCTGACTTAATACGCCGTTGCCAAACCATACGCCGCCGTCAAAACCGATATTGGCATAAAACCGGGGTTCGCGGGCAAAGTGTGCCCTAACAGTAGTATAGCCTTTTTCAACATAAAAACGACTGGCATTATCGCCGGTTTGCAAATTATAGCGGCTGCTGTATCCCCAGGTTTTATCTTCGTTAATGGGTACACCTTTGTCGGTATAAAACAACTCGGTTGTTGATATCGGTACGGCAAATGTTCCGGGGTTTGAAAACGGATTAGCCAGCGCCTTGGCTGTTAGCCTTGGGGTGCAATACCCTTGCCATCCCCAGGTTGGGTTTAAGGCCCATATCAATTCGGGGTTAAGTTCCCAACGTTCGGTTACCGTATTCTGGATAGTTAATACTTTTTTAAGCGAGTCGGATAAATTACCGGGGATAGTGGCAGGCGGGGTAAAAGTATAAAGCCTTAAACCTTGTGCTTCGCACTGGGTAATGGCGGTTTTACATGCTGCTGCAGCCTTTACCCATTTGTTAACATCATAGGTTGGTGAAAATAAGGCTGTACCGCTCTTATCTTTAAAGCCCGCATAATCTGGGTTGCCGTTAAATAATGGGCTGGCCTGCATAACCAATACCTCGGCTTTAACCGACAAGGCAATTAATTGTGTAATGCGGCCCAATTCCTGCGCCTGGTTTTGGATCACCGGCGGCAAATTAGGTATCGCTTTATCCAATAACCCCACAATGTAATTGCAAACGGTATCCATCGGCGCACGCTTAACGCGCACTTCTTCGGTTGAAGCTGTAACCGGCAGATTTTTATCTACAATAGGTATTGGGCCGTACATACGGGCCAGGTAATAATGATAATAAGCTTTTAAAAACTGAACCTCGGCTATCCAGCGCGATTTTTCGGCAGGGGTTAAGTCGGCCGGCTCATCAATGTTCTCTAACATGGTATTACACCGGCGTATAGCCCGGTAGACCGCCTGGCCTGAGTTTTCGCCATCCCAAAAATCAAGGCCGGGAATATTTGACGATTGCGTACCCCTGATTAAAGCGAAACCAATTTCGTTGATGGGATGGTTGGTTAAATTATTGGGATAAATAATTTCGGACGAGGTGGTAAAACCGGCGTTTGATGTAATATCATTAAGCTGCTGCAGCGTTGCATAACAGGTAAAAAGATAGTTCTCGGCCTCGTTCCTGTTCCTGAAGGTATAATCGAGCGTACCTGTATTATCGGGAATAACATCCAGATACTTTTTGCAGGATATGCTGAATACCGCAATGGCAAACAGGAGAATATGTTTATATTGTATTTTCATGATCACTACTATTGAAATCAAATTAATATTTACAGGTTCACGTTAACGCCAATGTTAAATACCTTTTGTATTGGGTAAGCAAAGCCGTTGCCGCCCAGTTCGGGGTCCCACAATTTAAAGGCGCTCCAGGTGTATAAGTTGAGGCCGTTAAAGTATACACGGCATTTTTTCAGGTCCAGCTTTTTAGATAGCGATGCGGGTAAAGTATAACCCACCTCTAAGGATTTTAAGCGCATAAATGCTCCGCTCCTCATCCACCAGGTACTGTTTTGCCTGTTGTTTTCAATCTGGTTGCCGGTTACGCCCAAACGCGGGTACAGGGCATACAGGTTCTGGTTGCTTTCCGACCAATGGTTATCGGCAAATGCCTGTAACAGTTGGGTGTTGCCATACACATATTGATCCGGGCTTTGAATGAAGGGGCTCACCCTGCTTGGATCGATAAAGAACGATACATGCGCCTGTCCCTGGAAAAATGCCGACAGATCAAAGTTTTTATAGCCGGTTGAGATACCGTAACCATACACAATTTCGGGAACGGTAGGATATCCCAGGAAGGTTTGATCCTTACCATCAATAACCCCATCGCCATTCAGGTCGCGGTATTTGATGTCGCCACCTTTGGGGAGTATGCCATTGGTTGAGAAAATCTGCTTTGGCGAGTTCCTGGCTTCGGCATCGTCAACAAACAACCTTTCGGCCACATAACCATACGCGCGGCCAATGGGCTGGCCCGATTCGTAACGGTAAGCTTCGTTGTATTGGGGCTCCTCGTAGTTGCCATAATTGCTGGTGGCGTAGGTAAAGTTGGCCCTTCCCTGCGCCCAAAAATCCTTGCCGATGTTTTGTTTATAATCCATCGACAGATCGATACCCTTAGTATCTGCGGTACCTAAATTTGCGCTGATGCCCGCTTCAAGGCCCAGCGTGGTAGGTACCGATGTGCGCGATTGCAGAATGTTATAGCGGTGATATTTGTAAACTTCGGCAACCACATTCAGGTTTTTAAGTAAGGTAAACTCTAAGCCAACGTTTGCTTGGCGCGATGTTTCCCAGGTGATGTCTGAGTTGGCGTAATTTAACACTGTTACACCGTTGCGGGTATAGCCGTTGTTGATACCAAACGATGCCGGGTTACCGCCGCTGAGGTTAACACTCGAGGTATAGTAAAAACGTTGCGAACCAATATTATCGTTACCTACAGTGCCGTAGCTGCCTCTTAATTTTAAGCGGCTGATAAAGTGGTTCAGCTCATCAGTCCAGAATTTTTCGTTCGATATCACCCATGATGCTCCGATGGTTGGGAAAAAGCCGAAACGATGCTCTTCCGAGAAGCGTTCGGTACCATTGTACCCAAAGTTAAACTCTAAGTAATACCGAGCCTTGTACGAATACGTAGCACGCCCTGCCACGGTTAAATTACGGTAAGGCAACGCGTTGGGTAAGGTGGCTGCGTTACCATAAATGGTTTGCTGGGCAGTACCTATTAACGAGCTGCTCACCGTATGCACGCCAAATGTGCGGTTATAATCCATCACACCCTGAAAAAAGGTGTATGAGTTTAGGCTGCTTGAACCCGGTGAGTATTGCAGATACTCGGTAGCCACATTATTACCGGTTGGCTGTGGGTTAAGCCAGGTTAGGGTATACTTGTTGGTTGTTTTGTCGTAAGTATTTACATTGTAATAAAATGGCGAATAACCTTCGGATGAATCAAAATAAGAATACCGGTTGGTGTGAAATAAGCCGTGTATATTGAGGCCCTGGGTAATCATATTTAAATTTTGATTGATCTCCAGTTGGGCCGATATGCGCGACTCGGTATAATTTTTATGCCCGCGCAGTAAAGCCGCATAAGGGTTATTATAACTGATGTTATTGGCAGCACCTACATTCCCGAACAAAATGTGCTTCGTTTTTAAGTTGGCCGAATCGGCAGGAAAATATGCCGGAAACAATACCGGGCTGGTATGCATGGCTATATTATATAAATCGGTAGAAAAAGAAGCGTCGGTAGTCAGCGGGCCGTTATAATCACTGAACGTGCCCGAAAGGCGCACAACCATTTCAGTTGATTTGGTGAGGTTGATATTAACGTTCGACCGTAATTGGTAATTCTGAAATTTAACGTTGTTGTCGTTATTGTTAGCCACATCTTCTTTCAGGATACCACGATCCAGGTTATAAGAGCCGGCAACGTAATAGCGGGCCACATCGCCGCCGCCGCTAACGCTCATATCGGCACGCTGCGTGTTGGTGCGTTTTTTAAACAACATGTCCAGCCAGTCAACCGCCGGGTATACATAGGGGTTGCTGCCTTTAGCTCCGGCAAGCGTTGCCTGCGTATTTAATATTTTATTTTGGCTGAAAGGTTGCGGACTTAAAGGATCACGCGTGGTAGTTGCTTCGTTAAAAAGCCTCATGTAGGTAATAGGATCGGCAAGCTGTATGGTCTGGGCCGACTGCGATGATGAATTTTCTACCCTGAAATTGATGGTAGCCTTCCCTACTTTACCCTCTTTAGTGGTAACCAAAATAACACCGTTGGCACCACGTGCACCGTATAATGCCGTTGCACTGGCATCCTTTAAAATGGAGAAACTGGCAATATCATCCACTTGCAGACGGGCAAGATCATTGGCCGATAGCTCTACGTTGTCAATTAAAATGAGGGGGCTTTTGTTATAGCCAAAAGTGGTTACCCCACGAATGAAGAACTGCGAATTATCCAGCCCCGGCTGGCCGCTCGGCTGATAGGCAATCAGGCCTGCAACCTGCCCGGCTAAGGCGTTGGTTAAATTGCTGGCGGGTATTTTTAGTTCGCTGGGAACAATACTCGTTACGGAACCTACTACGGCTTCCTTCCGTTCTTTTTTTCCGTAAGCGGTAATCACCACTTCCTCGGTTTGCGTTACCGTGGCCCGCAACTTAACGTTCACAACCTTAGTATTGGCGGTTATAGCTACAATCTGTTCTTTGTAGCCCACAAAAGATACCCTGATGGATGAGCCGGGTACTACATCTAATACAAATTTGCCGTTCATATCGGTTTTGGTTCCGGCGTTTGTGCGGCCCAGTATAGCAACGGTTGCCCCGGGAATGGTTTCGCCAGTGGTATCCCTTACCGTACCGGTAATAGTGATTTTAGCGGGGGCCTGCGCATTTGCCTTGCTACCAGGCAGCGCGATAATTAAGGCAAGTATGCAGCAAAAACCTGCAAGCGGCCTACAGAGTTGTTTAAGTACGTTAAAACTTTTGTCTGGTAAAATTAGGTTCATAAATTGAGGTCATAAATAATAAATAATGAAGCAATTCACTTGATAGTTAGCTCATCACCCTGTCCGGATTTCATAATGGATTAAACATATTACTGCAACATCACAAACATCCTAAAAAGCTTCTCATTCTTTTTTTGTGCTGTAATTTAAACCTCATTAAAATCAATACATTGAATGCATTAATCAAACAGGGCTTTGTAACTGAAGGGAAATACCTTTTTTTAATCTGTAAGGGTAAGCTAAGGGTAACTATGTTCTCACTCGAATAAAAACCTGCCGCAAGGCATCTTTTTTTCAATATTCAATTGGAGTATCCTGGTTCTACAGGAGAGGAAATACTGGCGCTTTCGGAGCCCATCGTTTAATCTTCGCATCATTTTAATTAGTTTATTTGGTTAAATAAAACTAACAACAATGCAGTAGGTACAAAATGGATTAACCATCTAAAAAGATGGACAAAACGATGATTTAACAGAATCATCAAACCACCCAATATCGCCCTTATAAGCTAAATAAAACGCATTTAAACCGCTGCAACTTTAAATAGATGGATAAATCATTATCAAAAACAATATAAAACACTTAATTTAATATCAACTGTTTAACCGATTCCGCATCTGTTTAAAATATCGCAATTTGCAAAAAAGAAGCCTTAGCCTTTAATTTAACACTAACGGAATATCCAGAACAGAACAGCCATGGTAAGCACCAGTAAAGCAGAAAGGAGTTTATAATTACCGATACCCGGCCAGCCCTTATTTTCTAAGGGCTCCCATGCCGAATGCCAATATAAAACCTGGCTTTGAGCGGTATGCTTCACAG
Organism: Mucilaginibacter paludis DSM 18603; assembly: GCF_000166195.2. Classification (NCBI taxonomy): domain Bacteria; kingdom Pseudomonadati; phylum Bacteroidota; class Sphingobacteriia; order Sphingobacteriales; family Sphingobacteriaceae; genus Mucilaginibacter; species Mucilaginibacter paludis. The sequence continues at coordinate 5,898,035 of NZ_CM001403.1, read as the reverse complement.
GGTATACATACGACAGGCTGACCTGCAGGAACAGGCAAAAACAGAAAAGATAAAACGCCGTCATCATAAAGGGCAGATGTCCTAATGCGCTGTCAGGATAAAATTTACCGAGGGCAAATACAACAACCCCCAATAGCGAACCCAACCACAAGGTAAGCTTGGCCGCCGTAGCAGAGGCCTTGCCCCAAAATACCCCCAATAAAAAAACACAGGTAATGGGCGGGGCAATATGGGCAATGATATCATTTAAACCGTTAAAGATACTTTCATAACGGTTTAGTAACGGAAGTAAACCAATAGACAACACTAAAGCCACACCTGCCGAAATACGGCCCACCCTAACCAATTGCCTGTCGGTAGTGCTTGCTGCAAAACGCTTATACATATCAAAACTAATTAGTGTTGATATGGAGTTTAAGGCTCCGGAGATCTGGCTCATTAAGCCCGACAGCAAAGCAGCTACCAACAAACCTACCAGCCCGGTTGGCAATAACTGCGTAATCATTAAGGTATATATGCCTTTGCTATTAACAACGTGCTTGCCCTGCGCATCAACGCCATTCAGGGTATGAATATCTAATAATCCCTTTTGTACCAAAGCATAGGCCAGTAAACCCGGCAATACAAAAATGAATACCGGCAACACTTTCAAAAAACCGCAAAACAAGGTACCCACACGGGCATGGTTTTCGTCTTTGGCACCCAATACCCGCTGTACAATGGTTTGGTCGGCACACCAATACCAAACACCCAAAACCGGGTACCCTAAAAAAACGGCATACCAGGGCATTCCGCTGCTATCTCCCGCCGGGCGAAGCATAGACAATTTATTGAGCTGATGATGCTGGGTAAGTACCTCCATCATAGGTGCCCAGCCTCCAATTTTGAGCCAGCAGGCACCCGTGATGAGTATAGCACCGCATACCAAAACAATGGTTTGTATAGATTCTGTAACAACCACGGCACGTAAACCGCCAACAATGGTATAAACCGCCGTTAACACAGCGATGACCGAAACACTGATATACATATTGATGCCGAACAGCGTTTCCAGCACAATACCACCTGCTAATAAAGAGAAGGCGATATGAATGATAACGGCCGAAAATACGGATATGATGGTAAGCCAATCCCGGCAGGCCCGGTTATAGCGCTTCTCCAGAAAATCCGGCAAGGTACTCACGCCTGATTTAAGGTAAAAGGGAGCAAAAAACAAGGCCAGCAAAATGAGCGTGAACGCAGCCATCCACTCAAAATTACCGTTGAGCAAACCTGTATCAAAACCCGACTGGGCCAGGCTCACTAAATGAACGCAAGAGATATTGGTAGCAAATAACGACAGCCCCACCATAGGCCATTTGATGGACTTACCGGCCAAAAAATAATCATTTGAATTGGCACCCGATACCTTATTCCGTTTCCATGCGCCATACCACAAGCCAATGGTAACAATACCTACAATGTAGGCCATGCAAATCAAAATATCTATGGTACTAATCATTAATTAAAAAGGTTTAATATCGCAACTGCTGCCCGGCTGTTGCGGCGTTTTGTAAACACCGCCCTCAACTACTGCAGGATGGATAAATTTATCTCTAAGATGCGGTATATATTCTAAAAACAAAGCCTCGTGCCCCATAGCGATGTGATTAAATAATACCAGGTGCTGGTGCAGCTGGCCCATATCGCCAACATGCGGCACCACCGGGATGTTAAACTTACGGCAAAGCAGGCTCACGGCAATAAATTCGCTTACGCCGCCAACGCGTACGGCATCAACCTGGATAAAGCCTGCGCTGTTGGTTTGCAGGTAATTTTTAAAAATCACTCGGTTGGGCACATGCTCGCCTAAGGCCAGCTTAATGGGCGCTATAGCGTTGGCCAGGGTTTGATGGGCCAGCACATCGTCGGGATGGGTAGGCTCTTCTATCCAATACGGGTTCATGCTTTTTAGCCTGGCACAAATATCCAAAGCCTGGGGCAAGGTCCATTGCTGGTTGGCATCCAGCATAATTTTAATATCGTTACCAGCAACCTCTCTCACCATATGCGCGCGGCGAATATCCCGTTCAGGGTCTGCCGAACCTACTTTGAGTTTCATGGCGGTAAAACCGTTAGCCAATGCTTTTTTACAATTTTCGCGCACCTTTTCGTCATCGTAATTAAACCAGCCTACCGATGTATCATAACCAGGATAGCCTTTTTCTGTGATGGATAAGCGCTCGTTTTGAGTGGCTTTATTGGCAGCTAAAAGGTCAACGGCCTGTTGGCGTGTAAGTTCATCTTCCAGATAGGAAAGATCGAGGGTATTCACAATTTCTTCGGCGTTGAGCTCTATCAGCAACTGCCATAAAGGCAAGCCGCGCTTTTTGGCCCAAAGATCGTAACAGGCGTTTGTTACCGATGCCAGCGCCAAATGCACTACGCCCTTATGCGGCCCCAGCCACCGGAACTGCTGCTCATTGGAAAACCGGTTAAACCGCTCGCCAAAATTGCGCATCACTTCCTCTATATCTTCCCCCAGCAACTGATCGGCGTAGTATTTTGCAGCCTGGCAAACCAGTTCGTTACCTTCGCCTAAAGTAAAGGCGAAACCGGTTCCGGTAATGCCGCTGTCATCCACCAGGTTGGTAATGGCATAAGAATAAACCGGATCGCGGTGGATGGCATCGCTCCCCGCACCGGCACCGAGCGGAAACCTTTTATCTTCAGTATGAACAGATGATATCATGATGTAATAATGGATTAAACGTTGGTAATTATTTTTTGTAGCCTAACTCCGCGCCACCGCTGACAGGTAAAATGCAACCGGTAATAAAGCGTGCCTTATCGGACAATAAAAAAACGGCGGCGTCTGCAATTACGTCGCCATCCGGGCAATAGCCCAACAGGTGTATATCGTTTAAATATTGCTCTATGGTTGCTTTGTCGGGCTGCTCATTACTCCATTTGCGCAGCATAGGCGTCCATACACCGGCAGGCGCAAGGGCATTAACCCTGATGTGGTGAACAGCATAATCCAGCGCCATTGATTTGGTAAGGGCATTCATGCCGCCTTTGGTAGCCGTATAAGCCGCATGTATCTGCTGCCCAATTTCGCCAACCAGGCTGCTGGTATTTAAAATTGTCCCCCTGGATTTAATTAAGGCGGGCAAACCATATTTAGTGGTAAAGTACAGGCTTTTTAAATTGACACGCATTAAATTATCCCACTCATCTTCAAATGTTTCGTGCAGCATTTTGGATGGGTGGGCTATGCCAGCATTGTTATGTATGGCATCCAGGCGCCCATACACGTGTAAGGTTTGGTCAACTGCTTTTTTCACGGCGGGACCTACAGATACATCGCAATCAATACCCAAATGGCCGTCGCCCAGTTCGGCCAGAATAATATCGATACATTCCCTGCACTTATCAACTATAACAACGCGTGCCCCTTCCCGGGCGTAAGCACGTGCGCAAAAGTAGCCGATACCGCCGGCTCCGCCCGTCAGGAAGATGATCTTATCTTTTAATAACATTAAAATCGGTTTATATGCTGTTCAACATCAAAAGCTCCCGTACGGGCACCGATATTGAACATGAATTTATGTAAGCTAAAGTACTTTCACAATTCACTTACTTCAATGGAACATCCAAGGAATATGATGGATTATCTGATGCTTTTTTTGGTAAGCTCTAAAAGTATTTCCACATTTGAATTTATGCAGGACCCAATTAAAAAACGCGATGGCTTTACCGGCGAAAAACTAATCAGCATCCCCAAAAAAGTACTAAAAAAGGAGATCGAAAATAACCCTTTGCTCAATGCTTTGTACATCACCTACATTGGTTATTTCCCAAAAGCACATGCACATTTCCGCGAAAGAAAAAAGGGCTGCGAAGACAACATCCTCATCTATTGTATGGACGGCAAAGGCTGGTATTCTACGGCATCAGGCCAATACGAGGTTAAGGCCAACCAGTTTATTATTTTACCGGCCACACAAAACGCTATGCGCTACGGCGCAGACCAAGATGACCCCTGGACTATATTTTGGGTACACTTTAGCGGCAATAAATTAAAAACCTTAAACCAGTTTTTTTCTATCGAGAATTTCCTGGTGCCCAACTTTATTAAGTTTGATACCAAGCGCATACAATTATGGGAAGAAATGTATAACAGCCTGGAGATGGGTTATACGCTCAACAACATGACCTACGCCAATTTCTCGCTTTACTATTTTATAGCGTCGTTTATTTTCCCGGAGAAACGCATGGAACTTTTAAAAAACAGCGAAGAAACCGTAATTGATAAAACCATAGCTTTTATGAAAGACAACACGCACCTGAAACTTACGGTAGAAGAAATGGCAACCAAGTTCGCCTTTTATTCCACGTCGTATTTTTCGCAACTCTTCAGGCAAAAAACCGGCATGTCTCCAATGGACTATTTTATCCACCTAAAGATACAACATGCCTGCCGGTTACTTGACCTGACAGACATCCGCATTAAAGAAGTGGCCGACAAGATTGGCTATACCGACCCCTATTATTTTTCCAGGATTTTTCACAACATTATGGGGTTATCGCCTAACCAATACCGGAATACCAAAAAGGGATAGCGAAGAAATTGGCGAGATGTAATCAAAAAATAAATCCTGGAATCTTCAATCATTAAACAACTCGCTTACCGTCATAAAACATAATAGCAGCACATTAAAATATTGTAATTGAGTTTGTTTGTCAAAAAGCATCATAGCGTATGCGACTATTTTGTATGATTGACGATCTGTCACCTTTCCCAGGATTATTAATAACAAGTTAACTTGAAGCGATTATCTTCGCACCAGTGAAAGATCTATCCGATAAAGCTCTGTTCGCATTGGTTCAGGATCATGATGAACGCGCTTTCGCTGTCCTGCTGGAAAGGCACAGCGGCCTGGTATATGACCTGGTTTACAAGCGTACACGTGACGATGACGACACCAAAGACATTCTTCAGGACATTTTTATTTCGCTTTGGAATAACCGGGAGAAGATAAGGATCGAGGAGTCTATTTATCCCTACCTGCACCGTTCGGCCAAATATGCCGTTATTGACCTGGCCATCAAAAACCAGCGGGTTACCGCCTATCAAAGCCTGCTGGCCAAACAGGATGAACCCTTTTGCCATCCCGCAGAAACCGGCCTGATTGCCAGTGAGCTCCAGCAGCAATATGAACAGGAAGTTGCCCGGATGCCCGGTACGATGCAGCAGATCTTCCGGCTCAGCCGTGACCAGCAGCTCTCGGCCAGGGAGATCGCCCTTCAGTTGCAGATCTCAGAACAAACCGTCAGAAACAACATTACCCTGGCCCTGAAAAAGTTGCGGCTTAGTCTCGGCTCCGACCAACTGATCGTTTTATTGCCGCTCAGCCTGTACATTTCTTCTGCCTTGGCGGTAAATTAATTCCCTAACAAAAGTTTAATAATTTATTAACGGTATATAAGCCCATTTCAACAGATTATACTGTTAAATGGCAAAGACACCACAAACAATACCCGACATAGCACTCCTGCAACGTTACCGTTCAGGCACTTGCAGCCCTGAAGAGGCGAGGCAAGTAGATGAATGGTTCGAAGCGCAGGAAAACGAAGCGGTACCGCCGCTTTTGCGCAGGCGATCTGTACAAGCAGTTAACCGGGCCGTGCTTCGGGCTATCCGCTCGCCGCAGCGAAAACAGCAAAGCGGCTTTGTGTTTTTAAAGATCGCTGCCGTGTTGCTGCTGGCCGTTATGGCGGGCCTTTTCGGCTACAGGAAACTGTACCCTGCAAAAGAATTACCCATCAGCTATACCACCATCAGCACCAAGGCAGGCGAACGCAAAACCGTTATCCTTCCCGATAGTACCCGTATCAGCCTCAATAATGCATCGGCCATTCGCTTCGCCGAAAATTTCGACGGCAAAACCAGGGGTGTCACCCTTACCGGCGAAGCATTTTTCGAGGTACGGCATGATGCCAGGCGCCCGTTCATTGTGAGTACTGATCAACTGCATATCCAGGTATTGGGTACTTCTTTTAACGTTAAAGCATTCCCCGGCGAAGCGCAAGCTAAAGTGACGGTAGCCTCCGGTAAAGTTGGCGTATACAGTACTCAACCTAAAACAGCTACGCAAATGTTGCTGCCCGGCCAGCAGCTCACCTATACCGGCAGAACGGCAACTTTCAGCACAAGTCAAGTCAACCCGGACGATCAGCACGCCTGGCAACAAGGCATCCTCATCCTGAAAGGCGAAAACCTGCGCGAGATTGCCCGGCAACTGGAGCGCTGGTACAACGTAAAGATCAGCATACCGGCTACCAAACTGCAACAAGAACAATTCAATATCAAACAAAATAATGAAAGCCTGAACCATGTGCTGGCCTCACTGAGCCTCTCCGGCGATGGCTTCCATTACCGGATCAAAGGCAGGCAGGTACAGATCTGGTAGGCCCATAATCAACAGAATACTTAATTTAAATAAAAGACAGCATGAAAAAATAGAGCAGCCAACCCACCCTAAATAACCGGATCAGCCAATAAAAAAAGCGAAAGTGTACCACCACTTCCGCTCATCAACGTATTGCTGATCCATCGAGTTTCTAACACACAACAACCATTCAATACGATGCACAATTCTACAAAAAGAACTGTAATTAAACTACTGTTTTCTATGATGAGGTTAACCTTTATGGTCCTGACGATCTCGCTCTCCCTGACCGGGACCTTACTCGCCTTTAGCGGTAAGGCCCAGGACATGGATAAAGCCAATATTTCTGTAAATTTCAATAAAGCCCGGCTCGGCGAGGTACTCGACGAACTGGAAAAACAATCCGGGTTCTCTTTTACCTACCCCACCAAAATGGCCGCCATCAGCCCCATCAGGCTGCAGGCCAAAGATCAGTCACTCAAACAGGTACTGCAAGCACTCGCGCAGGCCAATCAGCTCAAGTTCACCCGGATCAACCAGATGATCTCCGTCAGCGCATTACCCCCACCGACCGGGCCGGGCAAGATCAGCGGCAAAGTGCTGGACGAAAAAGGCGCGGTACTGCCCGGGGCTACTATTAAAGTGATGGAAAGCGGGCAAGGCATCCAGTCCAGTGTGGATGGCACCTATCAGCTCAACCTGCCTTCGGGAACTTATTCGCTCGAAGTCAGTTATATTTCCTACCAGACCAAACGCATCACGGGCATCCTGGTAACGGAGGGTAAAAACACCCCTCTGGATATCGCCATGACTCCGGCAAACAATGAGTTGAACACGGTAGTGATCACCGGCGACTATAAGAAATCATCAGTGGAAGGGCTTTATGCCAAACAAAAGAACAATACGGCCATCACCGACGGCATCAGCGCAGAGCAGATCGCCCGCACTCCCGATAAAAATATCGGCGAAACGCTCAAACGCATCAGCGGTGTGAGCGTGCTGGAAAACAAATATGTGGTGGTACGGGGCCTGGGCGAACGATATAACGGCACCATGATGAACGGGCAGGTGATGCCCAGCACCGAACTGAACCGTAAGCAATTTTCCTTCGACATTATTCCCGCTAACATGGTTGACAATGTCACGATCTACAAAACCATCAACCCGGATAAAAGCGCCGAGTTTGGCGGTGGCCTGATCGAAGTGAATACCAAAAGCATCCCCACGGAAAATTCGTTCAGCGTCACGATCGGGGAGAGTTACAATGATAAAACCACCGGCAAAAATTTTACAGGCCAATATATCGGAACACGGAGTTATTTCGGATCGGCAACCGGAGACCGTACTTTGTTTGGGCGGACAGACTGGACAAGCGCGGCAGATGTCCGGGCTTATTATGCGGCCAATAAATCAGACCCCAAGCTGTTTTCTAACAATTGGAAACTGTACAATTATACGCCATCGGTATCGCCCAATTTCCAGGCTTCTTTAGCCAGAGTTATCAACCTGAAGAACAATGACCAGATCGGTTTTATCGCCTCGGCCAGTTACCGTAATACCTGGCAGATCTCGGATGTGCTTTCCGGACGTAACGGCTATACCGGAAATGATAAGCAGGATGAATTGTACGGTTTTGCCGGTAAGCGATATGGTTTCACTACGAATCTGGGCGGCATCGCCGGTGCCGGGTATACAGGCCAGCAGTTCAAAGTCAGCCTGCAAAGCATTTATCTGCGCACCTTTGATCAGCAATTGTTATTAGGTACAGGCGAGAAATACGATTACGGGCCTGCGGTTGGCTATTTTGACCTGACCACGCAAACCGATCTCTGGCAAAACCAGCTCAGGGCGGAGAAGAAATTTGGAAGCCATGGTATCAAATTGGAAGGGCTGTTAAGCTACGCGGTGATTGACAGGCAAAAGCCCGATAATCACCAGATGGATGCCCACTATATCGGCAGCGCGACCGACAGCCCGGATGTACCCGCTTCCGATTTCAGTATTGCCGATCCCCAAAGTAACCTCGAAAAAGGCGTGCTGCGTTCCTGGAGCCGGTCATTTGAAAAGAACCTGGGCTGGAACCTGGACCTGAGTATCCCCGTAAAATTCGACTTCTTAAAAACGGCGTTCAATAATACCCTTAAAACCGGTTATGCGGGCTGGCGCAAGGACCGCCTGTTCTGGGTAGTGAATACGGGCTCCAACTATAATGCCTCCGATCCGCAACCCCTCAGCCAGGTTTTCGACCAAAGCCTTCACCCCGGCGGCACCATCGATATCAGCGGCTTTGGCGACGATTACCGGCATAAAGCCGCACTGCAGGCGGGCTACGTGATGCTGGACAGTAAGATAGGCGGTAAATTCCGGCTTACCGGCGGCCTGCGCGGAGAGTATTATGATCTGAACAGCGTCAACACGGTACTGGACCGATTTGTGAAAAACCAGATCGATAAGAATAAGGACGTGACGGATTACAGTGATCTGTACGGAAAGGAACCCAAGTTTAACCTTTTTCCATCGGCGGCGCTTACTTATGGTTTAACAAAAAAGATGAACCTGCGTTTGGCTTACGCTAAAAGCATTATCCGCCCCGACCTGCGGGAACTTTCTTTTTTCCAGGAATACGATTTCGAATTAGGTGGCATCTACCAAAGCCAGTCGCCGATACGTTCCACTAAGATCGACAACCTGGATTTTCGATATGAATGGTATCCTAACGCAGGCGATATCCTGTCCTTTTCCCTGTTTTACAAAAAGTTGCTGCACCCGATGGAAATCTATGACCTGGGTAACCGCACCTATGAACTCCGGAACGATCTCTCCGCAAAAAATAAAGGCATCGAACTGGAGGCCCGCAAGTCGTTCGCTTTTACCGGACTGCCTGTATTACGTAACCTAACCTTGTATGGCAATTTTACACGCCTTTTTGCTAAAGTAACGCCGATGAATGTGGTTTACAACAGTGCTTTTCCGGGCCGTGAAGGCAAAATAACGGTTGTTGATGTAGCGCTGCCAGAAGTAGACAGGCCGCAGGCCGGTGCAAGCAATTATACCTACAATGCGGGTATCTATTACGACAGCAAACCAGTTTCCCTGAGCCTGAGCTATAATTACGTCACCAACCGGGTTTTCCGGGCGTCAGAGGTTTACAAAGAATCTCTATTTGAAACCCCGCTGCCCTCCCTCGACGGACAGGCGACAGTTAGCCTGCTAAAAAACAAGGGACAGTTTAAACTGAACCTGGGCAACCTGCTGAATAAATCTAACCGGGTTTATAAAAAAAGGCAGGGCGACCAGGCCACCACTCTTTTTTATGAAAAAGGCGATTTTATTGATTACCAGGCCACGCCAGGCCGCACCTATAGCTTAAGTTTTAACTATAACTTTTAATTTGATCAACATGAAAAACGATATTAAAAAAGCGCTGTATACAGCTGGCGGTTTATTACTGTTACTGACTGCCTGTGTTAAAAAACAGGAGAAACCCAATCAGAGCTTTTATGGCAAATTAATGATCACGGCAGCAAGAATCCCGGATACAACCGGATTGGAGGTCAGGTATCAGGGCCAGGTGTTGGGAAATATACCGCTCAATCCGGGCGTTCGGCTGGAGGCTGGCTTATCGGGTAAACTGGCTGTATACCTCAAAGGTATCAATCAAAAAATTGCGGACACGACGATCACCATAAAAAAAAATGAGATATCCTCCTACCGGGTAGTCTATATCCCCGATCTGGGTTTGAGCGGCTGGCTGAATACCAAGCCCGTACAGCCTGACTCTATCGCTTTGCTTATTTTCAACAAAATGGAGGATTTTTACACCGCGCATCCTTCTGTGGACTTGTATATTTTTTATATGGATTACGCTACACTGGTAAGAAAGGAGACAGGTATCGTTATCCATAACTTCGAAAAAACAAAACTGACCCAGGCGATCATTCTTCCTTACTGGTATGATAAACCGAATTTGCAAACTCAGGCTTATTACGGTAAATTTAAGGATAACGCTACCGGTGAATTCATCAAATTTCCCCCAAGAAACAGGGATTTTTTTGCATTGCAAACTTCAGTTGAAAGAGGTACCATGCTGGTTCCGCTAACCAGTTCCGCTGGTGCGATTAACAGCGACGGGTACATTCAATTATAAACGGACCCGATCCGGTAAAAGAGCAAAGGCAGCGCCCTGAAAAGCCTGCCTTTTTTGTTAAAACATGATCATCAAACGCACAGGCAACCGGGCAATTGCTTATCAGTCAAATTCGTCCATGACCCAAGCTGACGAAAAAAATCACCAACAGCACAACCATAACCCCAACTTGCTGATTTCGGGGCTTCTCGTCGCATTGACGGGCTCCGTATGCTGGCTGCTCATTTTCCGGGCATTGAACTTCCTTTCCGGCTGATCTCCACGCTGAAAAAACAATTTAATATCCCGGTAATAAATTACCCTTATCTTTGCCTTTCAAGGCATGGATTTAAAAGCATTAGCAGATACCGCATTAGTCGAAAAGGTCAGGATGAACCATGCAGGTGCCTTTGATGAGGTTTTTAAACGCTATTGGGAGCATTTGTATGTTTTTGCTTTGAAGCGCTTAAAGGATGAAGACGAGGCAAAAGATGCGGTTCAGGATGTATTCATCGGCTACTGGCAGCGCGCAGCAGCCCTGGAGCTGACCGGCACGCTGGAAGCCTATTTATTCAGCGCCGTGCGATACGAAGTGCTACGCAAGATTGCCAGCGCCAGTAAACAGGAAGAAAAATTACTCCACTATACCAACGTGGTGCTGCCCGAATTCATTGCCACGCTTGACCCATTGGAACAAAATGAACTGATGTTGGCCATTGACCGGGAGATTTCGGCGCTACCAGCCCGTTTAAAGGAAATTTACCAGCTAAGCAAAGAAGAAAATCTGAGTATCAAAGAAATAGCCCTTCGCCTGAACCTGTCGGAGCAGACCGTTAAAAACCAGTTAAGCGCCGCTTTAAAGAAACTCCGCGCAGGTTTGAAAGAAGCGTTCATCCTCATTTTATTATCCCGCCTGTAATCTCGATACGGTAAGCACTATGCCGTTGTTAATTATTTAACAATTTAGTAACAGGTATAAGATAGTACGATTTGCCCTTTGAGTACGCATGTGTATATAGGGGCATCACATGGACATCAAACAACTCGAAAAATTATTTAGCAAATACCTGTCAGGCGAGGCTTCGCCCATCGAACGTTCGGCCATTGATCGCTGGTTTGAACAAACCGAAAAGAACACCGTAGACTTAACGCCCGATCAGCGTATCAGGATAGCGGGCGAACTGTTGCACCGCATAAAGCCAAAGGCAGCCCAGCCGGTCCGCCAAACGAAGGCTGTGCTCTATACCATGATCAGCCCCATCCTACGTATTGCAGCCGTACTGGCGATCTTAACCACAGGGGTATTTGTCTACCGTTATTTCAGTTCATCGCCGCCCGTCCAACAAACTTCAGCCTACCGCATTTACCAAACCCGAAAAGGTGAACGCGTTTTACTGACCATGCCCGACCGCTCAAAGATCTGGCTGAACAGTGCCACCCGGTTCAGGTATCCTGCAGCATTTAACGCCCAAACCCGCGAGGTTTACCTGGATTCGGGGGAAGCTTTCTTTGAGGTTAGGCATAAGGCACAGCAGCCCTTCATTGTCCATTCCGGCAATCTTGATACCCGGGTATTGGGCACCTCCTTCAACATCAGCAATGACCCAGACGACCACCAATTCGCCGTATCTGTAAATACAGGCAGGGTATCGGTTATGCAAATCAACAGGAAGCAGCGGCAGGTACTGGCCCTGTTAAGCCCCGACCAGGGCCTGGTGTTAAATACGCTTACCGGAAAATATGAAACGCGCGCTACAGGGATGCTACAGCAAAATGCCTGGAAGGATAATATCTTGTTATTCAGGGATGCCGGTTTCCGGGAGATCAAAAGAAAACTGGAAAACTGGTACGGGCTCACCGTGATCCTCAAACGCCCGGCGGGCGAAAACTGCCTGTTCACGGCCAGATTCAAAAACAAACCCATCGGCGAGGTGCTGCGCTCGCTGCAACAGATCAATGATTTTAAATACAGGATGAAGGGTAAAACATTGTGGATCGATAACCCACCGTGCAATTAAATATAAATATAAATATACACATCAAAAGATAAGGAGAGCAGCATGAACTAAATACTATTCAATTTATAAGAACAGAAAAACCGGGAATTGTTGACAGCAACCCCGGCTCAATGTCTTCAACAAGGGTCTTAATACTTATTAAAAACAAATCAAAGTAATGAAAAAAACATTAAATGGGATACTATTTAATTTATTTAAGCTAATGAAACTTTCCTTTATCACTTTCACGGCCATCGTTATCATGAGCGGTACGTTGTGGGCGAATAACAGTAAAGCGCAAAACATCAATAACGTCAAAATCTCCATTAACGTCAAATCAGCAAGCCTCGACAAGGTATTGCAGGACCTGCAGCAACAATCAGGCTTTAACCTGATGTATAATGTACACGCGATAGGTGCAAAAAAAACAGTCAGCATCGCAGGAGAAAATCAATCCCTGCAAGCTGTGCTGGAATCGCTTTTCAAAAACACAAATATCGAATTCCGGCAGGACGGCGAGAATATTTATATCAATAAAAGGGCTGCACCGGGCAAGATCAGCGGCAAAGTGCTGGACGAAAAAGGCGCGGTACTGCCCGGGGCTACTATTAAAGTGATGGAAAGCGGGCAAGGCATCCAGTCCAATGTGGATGGCACCTATCAGCTCAACCTGCCTTCGGGAACTTATTCGCTCGAAGTCAGTTATATTTCTTACCAGACCAAACGCATCACGGGCATCCTGGTAACGGAGGGTAAAAACACCCCTCTGGATATCGCCATGACTCCGGCAAACAATGAGTTGAACACGGTAGTGATCACCGGCGACTATAAGAAATCATCAGTGGAAGGACTTTATGCCAAACAAAAGAACAATACGGCCATCACCGACGGCATCAGCGCCGAGCAGATCGCCCGTACGCCCGATAAAAACATCGGCGAAACGCTCAAACGCATCAGCGGTGTGAGCGTGCTGGAAAACAAATATGTGGTGGTACGGGGCCTGGGCGAACGATACAACGGCACTATGATGAACGGGCAGGTGATGCCCAGCACAGAACTGAACCGCAAACAGTTTTCTTTTGATATCATCCCCGCCAACATGGTGGACAACGTTACCATCTACAAAACCATTAACCCGGATAAAAGCGCCGAGTTCGGCGGCGGGCTGATCGAGGTCAATACCAAGAGCATCCCGACCGAAAACTCCTTCAATATTACGTTTGGAGAGAGTTACAATGATAAAACCACGGGCAAAAACTTCAGGGGGCAGTATATTGGTACACGCAGCTATTTCGGATCGGCAACCGGCGATCGTACTTTATTTGGGAAAACCGACTGGAAAAGCAGCGCTGATATCAGGGCCTATTACGCGGCCAATAATTCAGACCCCAAGCTGTTTTCTAACAATTGGAAACTGTACAATTATACGCCATCGGTATCGCCCAATTTTCAGGCCTCGCTGGCCCGCGTCATCAACCTGAAAAATAATGACCAGATCGGTTTCATCGCCTCGGCCAGCTACCGCAATACCTGGCAGATATCGGATGTGCTTTCCGGGCGCAATGGCTATTCGGGAAGTGATAAGCAGGATGAATTGTATGGTTTTACCGGCAAGCGCTACGGTTTTACCACCAATATCGGCGGGATAGTAGGTGCCGGTTATACCGGTCGGCAATTTAAGGCCAGCCTGCAAAGCATTTACCTGCGCACCTTTGATCAGCAATTGTTATTGGGCACCGGCGTGAAAGAAGATTATGGGCAGTCGGTTGGTTATCTCGATCAGACCACGCAAACCGATCTCTGGCAGAACCAGTTGAAAGGACAAAATTCTTTCGGTAAAAAGGGGATCAAACTGGACTGGCTGCTCAGCTACGCGGTGATTGACCGCCAAAAGCCCGACAACCACCAACTGGACGCGCACTACACCGGCAGCGAGACGGACGGCCCGGATGTGCCCGATTCGGATTTTAGCATTACCGGTCCGCGAAGCAACCTGGACAAAGGCGTGCTGCGTTCCTGGAGCCGGTCATTTGAAAAGAACCTGGGCTGGAACCTTGACCTGACTGTGCCGGTTAAATTCGATGTTTTAAAAATTCCCTTAAACAATACGCTTAAAACAGGTTATGCGGGCTGGAGTAAAGACCGCCTGTTTTGGGTAGTGAACACGGGATCCAATTATAACACTTCCGATCCACAACCACTAAGCGAGGTATTTGATCAAAATCTTCACCCCGGCGGCACTATAGAGATCAATCGTTTTGGGGATGATTACCAGCACAAGGCCGCACTTCAGGCCGGTTACGTAATGCTGGACAGTAAGATCGGAGGTAAATTCCGCCTTACCGGTGGCCTGCGTGGGGAATATTATGATCTGAACAGCGTGAATACCGTACTGGACCGGTTTGTTAAAACCCAGATTGAGAAGAATAGTGACGTGACGGATTACAGTGATCTGTACGGAAAGGAACCTAAGTTTAACCTTTTCCCATCGGCGGCGCTTACTTATAGTTTAACAACAAAAATGAACCTGCGTTTGGCTTATGCTAAAAGCATTATCCGCCCCGACCTGCGGGAACTTTCTTTTTTCCAGGAATACGATTTCGAATTAGGCGGCATCTACCAAAGCCAGTCACCGATCCGGTCCACCAAGATCGACAACCTGGATTTCCGTTATGAATGGTACCCTAACGCAGGCGATATACTTTCCGTATCCCTGTTCTATAAAAAGCTGTTGCACCCCATGGAGATTTATGACCTGGGCAACCGTACTTATGAACTCCGGAACGATCTCTCCGCAAAAAATAGAGGTATCGAACTGGAGGCCCGCAAGTCGTTTGCTTTTACCGGACTGCCTGTATTACGTAACCTCACCTTGTATGGCAATTTTACACGCTTGTTTGCCAAAGTAACACCGATGAAGGTAGTTTATAACGCCAACTTTCCCGGCCGTGAAGGAAAAATAACGGTTGTTGATGTAGCGCTGCCAGAAGTAGACAGGCCGCAGGCCGGTGCAAGTAATTATACCTACAATGCCGGTATTTATTACGACAGCAAACCGGTTTCCCTCAGCCTGAGCTATAACTATGTCACCAACCGGGTTTTCCGTGCATCAGAGGTTTACAAAGAATCTCTATTCGAAACCCCGCTACCCTCTCTCGACGGACAGATAGCGGTAAACGTGCTGAAGAATAAGGGGCAGGTTAAAGTGAACTTGAGCAATCTCCTCAATAAATCAAACCGGGTTTATCAAAAACGGCAGGGGGACCTGGCCAGTACACTTTTGTATGAGAAGGGAGACTTTATCAATTACCAGGCTTCGCCTGGGCGTACTTATAGCTTAAGTTTTAACTATAATTTTTAAAAACACAATTATGAAAAGCATTAAAATATTAATAGCCCTGTTTGCCGTACCGGTATTGTTTAGCGCATGTACTAAGAAGGATGAATTAGCTACAAAAACGTATTATGCAAAGGTGCAGGTATTTGTAGCTAATTTGCCCGGCACACCCAAACTGGAAGTACGCTATCAAAATAAGCCCATTGGCGATGCGCCCCTGGGGGTAAATGGCATATCTGGTGTTAGTGTTGAGATTGGCACCAATGTGCTGATGTCCGTATATGTCAAAGGCACTGGGGAACTGGTTGCTGATACCGTTTTAAATTTAAAAAAAGGAGAGTTGAGAAGTTTCAGGGTAGCTTATGACAAAACTTTAGGTATTACAGGCTGGGTCAACAGCAAGCCGGTCTCACAGGATAGTATTGCTTTACAGCTACTAAACGGCCTTTCAAACTTCAACAAAACCTATCCGGCGTATGATTTTTATTTGTATTACTATGATTCCAATACCGGCGAATTTGTACAACAAGGCCTTGTGATACCGGATTTTCAAAATGTTAAATTGTATCCGGTGGTCATTACCTTACCCTGGGCTCAACCCTCGGATAACAGTTCTCCTATTTTTTATTTAGGCAAAATAAAGGACCGGGCAACAGGGCAGTTTATTACGTTCAACTCGGGAAATGATTTTTTCATTTTTGAACAGGTGGGCTCAGGTGGTCGTTCCGTGATTTATCCTATTGATGACGACAACATCCACAGCTCAATACCTGCTGTTGAACTGTAATAGCTATTTGTTAAGACAGAAATTCTAAACGGGTGAAAAGTTTGTAGAATATAAGCAATGTCCCCGTTAAAGGCAGCGCCCTGAAAAGCCTGCCTTTTTGTTTAAAACATGACCATCAAACGCACAGGCACCTTAGGCAATTGCTGATCCGTTACATTCGTCCATGACCCAAGCTAACGAAAAAAATCACCAACAGCACAAACACAACCCCAGCTTGCTGATTTCGGGGCTTCTCGTCGCATTGATGGGCTCCGTATGCTGGCTGCTCATTTTCCCGGATGATTAATTTCCTTTCCGGCTGAAAGGCGCGCTGCAATTGACGATACGCAAGCACTGCCGGGAACTGTTATCAACAAATGTGGGTATCAATAGCTTTATAGCTTAACTTAATACCAGTTTAATCTACTTTAGCTATTTTAGCAGCGGTGGAGCATTTATCAGATACTGAATTATGGCTGTTGTTGCAGCAGGACAATGGACAGGCCTTCGCTATTGTAGCGCGCCGTTATGAGGAGCAACTCTACCGGCAGATCTATAAAAGAGTAGGCGATGAAGAAGATACCAAGGATATGCTCCAGAACATCTACATCACCCTGTGGACCCGGCGTAATAGCCTGGTGATCGAAAATTCCTTTGCGCCATACCTGACACGTGCCGCTCATTACGCCATCGTGAACGAGTACCTTTTCCGCAAGAAAAGAGCCGGGTTTGAAAGTGCTATGGCTTTACTCGATGAACCGGCTCATCCACCGGTTGAGGACGCGCTGATGGCGGCCGAACTACGGCAGGAATTTGAAGATGAATTGCTGAAGATGCCCAAGGCCGTACAGGAGGTGTTCCGCTTAAGCCGGCAGGAGGGACTTTCCGTCCGGGAGATCGCGGTACAACTTGGATTGAACGAACAAACCGTCAGGAATTATTTATCAACTGCCCTGCAATCGTTGCGGGCCTACCTCAAAAAGGATAACCTCGCCTTTGTGCTGGCCCTGGCATCTGCCTGCTGGTTTGGCGATCTGTAGCTTTGGATTTTCTTTACATAAACTTAACGAACTGGTGTTGATTATTTAATAGTATAAAAGGCCGTTTTGCTTGATTATACTGGTGAATGAGAACACAGGACAATCAGCTGAAAGCACTGGCCGAAAAGTATGAGGCCGGCCTTTGCACACCGGAAGAGTTTAAACAGATCAGAGACTGGTACGATAGCTTTGAAACGGAGGGCTATCCGCTGCCCGGAGATGATGAAATTAAACGTGCCGCCGGAGAAGCAACTACACGCGCCATTAATTGGGTAGCTAAGCATCAAAAGCCGGCCCGGATCAGGATGCTATGGCTACCTATTTTAAAAATAGCCGCTGCTTTATTGCTGGTTGCCTCGGCAGGTTTGCTGATTTTCAAAGCTGCCCATCATGGCGCACAACCCATCGTATGGCTTCAGGTTAGCACCGCGCCCGGTATTAAAAAACAGGTTACCCTGCCAGACGGTTCGGTGATCTCCCTCAATAGCGGGTCAACCATCACTTACCCTGAAACGTTCAGTAGCAATATCCGTGAAATCAAACTAAGCGGCGAAGCCTTTTTTACCGTTGTACATGATCCCCGGCATCCTTTTATTGTTCATACCCGCCAGGTCCGGGTACAGGTGCTCGGAACCTCTTATAACATTCATGCCTATCCCGGCGAAACAAATACAGAGGTGGCGGTAGCGACGGGTAAAGTTGGTGTATGGGGCAGCAGCGATAAAAATAAAAAAGTGTATATGCTGATACCTGGTGAGCAGCTGGCTTATAACAGCGCCAGTAAACGCTATGCGAAAAGCAATTTACTGGTTGCGGATATCGGCAGCTGGCAGCAAAATGTGCTTAATTTCCGGATGGAAACGCTGGAGAACATCAGTAAGAGCCTCAGCCAGCAGTACGGTGTAACCTTTACCTTTAAAGACAGGTCATTGCTGAACAAACGGTTCCAACTGAAAGTAAAAAAAGAAAGCCTGGCCAATATCCTCAAGTTGTTAAGTATTTCGGGCGGGAACTTTCCTTATCACATCAGCGGTAAAAAAGTAACCATCGGCTAAACTATTCAATCATTTACCCTAAAGCAGGAGGTATTATTTAAGAAAGTGTTCCTATATGTACCGATAGAATAAAGGATTGATGAAAAAGAGCGAAAGTGTACCACCACTCCCGCTCGGTAAGCTTCATGATCCATCAGATTGCAACCAATAATCATTTTAAAAAAGCTATGTACAATTCTACAAAAAGTAGTGTAATTAAACTATTATATTTTATGACGCGCCTAACCATGATGGTGACCGTTATTTCCTTCACCCTCAGCGGTGTACTTTTCGCCTCCGAAGTCAGGTCGCAGCGCCTGGACCAGGCTATAGTTTCCGTTAACACTACAAAAGCCAGCCTGCATGCGCTGCTGACGGATCGATCTGTCGGGCCAATCGGGGTTTAATTTTGTTTACACCGAAGAACTGGGGAAGCTTTACCCGGTAGTCCTTAATGTTAAGCGTATCAGCCTGGATAAAGTACTTCAAATGTTAGCCAAAGAACAAAGGCTGCGTTTCGAGCAGATTAACGGTGCCATAGCGGTCAGTAAACTTCCACCCCCGGCAGCGCCCGGTAAGATCAGCGGCAAAGTGCTGGACGAAAAAGGCTTAGCGCTTCCCGGCGCAACTATCAAGGTAGGTGAAACCGGGCAGGGTATCCAGACCAAGGTGGACGGCACCTATCAGCTAACTTTAGCACCTGGTAATTACACGCTGGAGGTGAGTTATGTTTCTTACCAAACCAAAAGCATCACCGGCATTGCCGTAGCCGAAAACAAAACCACTCCGCTGGATATCGCTATGGTGCCGGCATACAACGCCCTGAACACGGTAACCATCACTGGCGATTATAAAAAATCATCGGTAGAAGGCCTCTATGCCAAACAAAAAAATAATGCGGCCATGACCGACGGCATTAGCGCCGAACAGATCGCCAGGACGCCGGATAAGAACATTGGGGAAAGTTTGAAGCGCGTAAGCGGTGTAAACGTATTGGAAAATAAATTTGTGGTAGTGCGTGGACTCGGCGAACGTTATAACAGCACGATGATGAATGGCCAGGTGATGCCCAGCACCGAAATGAACCGCAAACAATTCTCTTTTGATATCATCCCCGCCAATATGGTGGATAACATCACCATCTATAAAACCATTAACCCCGATAAAAGCGCTGAGTTTGGCGGCGGCCTGGTGGAGGTGAATACCAAGAATATCCCAACCGAGAACTACCTGAACATCACCTTCGGCGAGAGTTATAACGACAAAACTACCGGTAAGAATTTTCGTGGCCTTAACATCAGCGGCCGGAATTACTTAGCCACGGCCTCATCCGATCGTACTTTACTGGGCCGTACAGACTGGAAGAATGTGGATGATATCCGGGCAGCCTATGCCGCACAAGGTTCGGATGCCAAACTGTTCGCCAATAATTGGAAACTGTACAATTACAGCCCGCCGGTATCACCTAATTTCCAGGCCTCTTTCGGGCGGGTAATCAATTTGAAGAATAACGACCAGATCGGCATCATCGCCTCAGCCAGTTATCGCAATACCTGGCAGACTTCGGATGTGATCATGGGCCGGAACGGCTATGGAGGCAGCGACTCGCAGGAAGAATTATATGGGTTTACTGGAAACCGTTATAGTTTCACCACCAACATTGGGGGTATAGCCGGTATTGGCTATACCGGGAAACAGTTTAAACTGGGCTTACAAAGCATTTATCTGCGTACGCTCGATCAACAACTGATTTTGGGTACCGGCGATAAAAATGACTACGGGCAGTCAGTTGGTTATTATGACCTGACTACGCAAACCAGTATGCTGCAAAACCAGCTAAAGGGCGAAAAGGCATTTGGCGGCAAAGGCATTAAATTGAACTGGCTTTTAAGCTACACTACGCTCGATCGCCAAAAACCGGATAACCACCAACTGGATGCCAGGTATGTGGGCAGCGCAACTGACAATCCTGGCAATGCCACCTCTGATTTCAGTATCATGAACCCGGAAAGCAACCTGCTTTCGGCCGGCGTTTTACGGAACTGGAGTCGTTCATATGAAAAGAACCTGGGCTGGAACCTGGACCTGACCATACCGCTGAAATTTAGCGTAGCTAATACCGCGTGGAACAACAGTTTTAAAACCGGGTACGCAGGCTGGCAGAAAGACCGCCTGTTTTGGGTAGCTAACACCTCTTCACAATTCTTCGGCAGCAGTGATCCGCAGCCCATCAGCGAAACATTTGATCCGGCAACGCACCCTGACGGCAAAATCACCATCAGTGATTTCAGCGATCAGTACCATAACAAAGCAACTTTGCATGCAGGGTATGTTATGCTGGACAGCAAGATCGGCAGCAAACTGCGGGTGGTTGGCGGCCTGCGCGGGGAATATTATGATCTGAACCGCGTGAACACTTTACTGGAGACTTTTGTAAAAAATCAGATCGACAAGAATAAGGATGTTACGGACTATAGCGATGTATTTGGTCTGGAGCCGAAGTTCAACTTGTTTCCTTCCGCAGCGCTAACCTATAGCTTAAGCCCTAAAATGAACCTGCGCTTATCCTACGCCAAAAGTATCATCCGGCCCGACCTGCGGGAACTGGCCTATTTCAGGGAATATGATTTTGAACTGGGTGGTACCTACCAAAGCAATACGCCGATCCGCTCGACGAAGATCGACAACTTTGATTTTCGCTACGAATGGTTCCCAAATGCCGGAGAAATCCTATCCTTTTCGCTTTTCTATAAAAAGCTGAAATACCCGATGGAGATCTATTCAGATGGAAACCGGCAATACGAACTCCGGAATGACCAATCGGCTAAAAATAAGGGCATTGAGATTGAAGCACGTAAATCCTTTGCTTTTACCGGGCTGCCGGTACTACGTAACCTAACGATATATGGCAACTTTACCCGCCTTTTTGCCAAAGTAACCCCCATGACGGTTATATACCGCAATTCGGACCCTGCGCAACCGAACAAGATCATAGTAACCGATAACCCCGGCCCGGAAGTGGAGCGTCCGCAGGCAGGTGCGAGCAATTATACTTATAACGCCGGTCTATATTACGATGCTAAACCTTTTTCGCTCAGCTTAAGCTATAACTATATCACTAACCGGGTATTCCGCGCGGCAGATGTTTACCAGGAATCTTTATTCGAAACCCCGCTGCCTTCATTTGACGGACAATTCTCGCTGAACCTACTGAAAGACAAAGCGCAACTCAAATTCAATGTGAGCAATTTGCTCAACAAGGCCAGCAGGGTGTATTCCAAACGCAACGGTGTTGATTCCAAAACACTGTTTTACGAAAAAGGAGATTTTATCGATTACCAGGCCAATCCGGGCCGTACTTACGGATTAAGTATCAACTATAATTTTTAATGATCAGCTAAACGATATGTCGATGAAAACTATAAAAACAAATCTATTACTCTTTGCAGGCGGTATTTTATTGCTGGCTTCCTGCGCTAAAAAGGAAGAATTGCCAAATAAGACCTATTACGCCAGGGTGCTGGTGGAAGTGGCGGCTTTGCCGGGCACGCCTGCCCTGGAGGTTAGGTACCAGGGAAAGAAGATAGGCGATTTGCCGCTAATGCAACCGGGAACAACCGTGGAAACAGGCTCAAACACCAAACTGGCAGTTTTTGTAAAAGGCACAGATCAGCTCGTGGCCGACACGGTAGTGAACCTCAACAAGAATCAGTTATCCACCTATAAAGTCGCTTACAATAAAGACCTGGGGATTTCGGGCTGGATTAGCAGTAAGCCGGTGCAGCAGGACAGCATGTCTATACAATTCCTGAACAGCCTGGGAGATTTTTATAAAGCCTACCCGGCTTATGATCTTTGCATTTTTTATTATGATTATAATACCGGCACGCTGGAAGACTACAACAAAACGCTTATTAATTTTCAAAACATCAAGCTAACTGCTTCTGCCGTGTTACTGCCTTATTATTTCGGTGATAAAGCGAATGGATTAATCAATGTTTTTGTCGGCAGGATCAAAGACCGGGCTACCGGGCAATTTGTAAACATGCCGTCTTCCGGCCAGGACTTTTTTGTGCTGCCCCAGGTTGATGGTGGCGCTAACTACATTTTTAACTTATATGATACTTCCGGGGAAGTGAGTTCAGACAGCATCGCATTATAATAACGATTAAAAAAGGCAGCGCCCTGAAAAGCCTGCCTTTTTGTATTTAAAAACATGACCACCACACAATCTACCATCGTCATATTAATTGTATTGGATATGATGATCGTCTTATTCGCGCACCGGGTCGACCGCAGGTACTACCGGAAAACTTTATCCAGAAATGCGCAAGTCAGGCATTTTTTTTGCAACCCCGAATATGATGAACGCTTTACCCGTTTACTGCTTAGCAGGGGCGGTTTACTGCTCACCGTACTTTTTTTCATTACCATCTTTATACTAAACTCCAAGGACAGTTCAATGTAACGCATTAATTAGCAGAACTTAAGCACATTACAGCACTCAGTTTTTCAACATGGCTTACCAACCGGCTTTAAAGGTTACTTGCTTCCCAATGATTAACCTAATACCTGGAACAATAGATCCTGTATAAACTGAAAGGCAAAATCCAGCATATTTTCAGAACATATATCGGTTAGTTTAGGAAGATTAACGCTAAAAAATTGCTGATGATGAGATGTTTCAATCAGTGTGGTACTCAGTGATCGGGGGAATTTGTAATCCGGATTGTAGGCGGATATCACTTCGGCAATTTTAACACAGAGATCTTTATAGGGTTTAAAAACTTCATCTTTATTGATGGCCGCCACATCCTTCACCAGGTATGCCTTACTACTTTCGGATATTACAATCTGGTTGAGATACTTTTTGTTATAATCAAACCTGTTAGCGCTCTCGGCAAGCTCATGGGTTAATAAATGTACAATAATCTTTAACTGTTCTTTTTTGTCTGTAACGTTCTGTAATTTAAACGTTACTAAAAATTCCATGTAGCACCAATACCAGTTCAATATATAAAGTAATAACCGGTGCTTATTTTCAAAATAACGGTATATGGTAGCTTCAGTAGAGTTTATTTCTATGGCTAACTTTTTAAAGGTAAAGTGTTCAAAACCCAGTTCGTATACCAGGTCTATCGCCTTTTTTACCATCAGCTTACCTACCTCACTACTTTCGGGATTGCGTAAAAATATCTTTTCGTTGATCGCAAACTTAACCTGAAATTCCATTATTGCAAAACTTTCATCAAAGATAGCAATTAAGCAAAACAAAATCGTATCTCAATTATTTATAATAGTATTACTATCATTTAAAATAGTTTTATATTTTCGCTATGCCATTAAACAAAGAATATAGTTATGTTACTCAAAAAAAGAATCCCGGCTTTTTATATAATTAAAAAAATAAGGTTAGAGGTTTTATATGTGTTGATTACAGGGCTATTGGTTAACTATTTAACCGCTAAGTACAAAAACCTGATCCCCGAAATGCCCATAGCTATTCCGGCATTCATTGGTACAGCTATTTCGGTCATTCTATCTTTTAAAATCAACCAGTCGTACGACAGATGGTGGGAAGCCAGGAAAGTTTGGGGGAGCATAGTTAACGAAAGCCGGAGTTTTGTGCTTCAGCTACAATCGTTTGTTTCAGCGCAAAAACAAAGCGAAATTAAAGAAATAGCCTACAGGCACATTGCCTGGTGTTTCAGTTTAGGGCAAAGCCTGCGCGGATTAGATGCAACAAAAGATTTGGATAAATATATTTCACAAGCAGACCTGGATAAAATTAAAAAGCATAATAATAAGCCTTTGGCGCTATTGCAATTAAATACCCTGCAAATAGCTGATTTAAAAAACAGCGGAGGTTTGGAAGTTTTTACCCTTGTTCAAATCAACACTACCTTAGTTAACTTCTCCAATGCGATGGGCATGGCCGAACGCATTAAAAGCACCGTGTTCCCGCAAACCTATCGCTTATTTCTGCATTTTTTCATTTACATTTTTGTGGTTACACTTGCCATCGCGCTGATTGATATTGATAGTTTTTTTGAGATCCCGTTATTACTGGTGATCTCGTCGGCTTTTTTCCTGTTAGAAAAATCCGCCACCCACCTGCAAGATCCTTTTGACAATCGCCCTACGGATACCGCGATGACCACCATTGCTACCAACATTGAAATCAACATTAAACAGCTATTAGGCGAAACAGAAGTGCCGGAACCCCTGCAACCACAAAGTTTTTATTCACTATAACCAATTTAATATTTAAAGCTTATGCGTACACATTCAAAAGAAACCCAAAGTAACTTAACACCGGCAACGGCTCTGCAGATCTTAAAAGAAGGGAATCAAAGATTTGTAAATAATTTAAAAGCTAACCGTAATCTTTTACAACAGGTAAACGAAACTTCGGCAGGCCAATTCCCTTTTGCTACTATTTTAAGCTGCATAGACAGCCGCACTTCCGCAGAACTTATATTTGACCAGGGCCTTGGCGATGTATTCAGCATCCGCATTGCCGGCAATATATTAAACGAGGACATTTTAGGCAGTATGGAGTTTGCCACAAAAATAGTTGGAACAAAGGTTATTGTGATATTAGGGCACACCAAATGCGGAGCCATAGCAGGTGCCTGCAACCATGTAGAATTAGGCAACCTGACTACGCTGCTCAACAAAATTCAACCTGCAATTGCTAACGAAAAAACAATTACCGAAAACCGTACCGGCACCAACAGCGAGTTTGTTAATAAAGTTACCGATATACATGTTGGCTTAACCATTGACAGGGTAAGACGCGAAAGCCCTATCGTAGCAGAATTGGAGCAGCAGGGAAGCATAACCATCGTAGGTGGTATGTACGATGTGGAAACCGGGCTTGTTACCTTTTTTGAGTAATAAAAGCCTGAACTATGGCACTCATAGCATCACTATGATGCTATGAGTAAACCAACTAAGAAACAGACGATTTGTTAGTTTTATTAAGCCCCCATACAAGTGAGCGGTTGTAAAGCAGAGAAACACAGTTTTGCTGCTTTACAACCGCTTTTTTTTCCTTTTTGAAATTGAAAAGCAGCCAACCAACTCCTCGACAAGATAAAAATGAGCTGCGCGGCATAAGCGAAATTAATCTGTTGAGGCTTTTCAATCACGTGATGTTATCACTTTAGACATGGGCAAGCATGTTGGTTGCTACCATTCACTTTTAACCCCTAACCAAAACCTAAAATACATCTAAATGTTAAATCATGAGATGGCAAAAGATATTAAAGCGATAGTATGCCCAAGTTGTGGCAGTGTTTATAAACAAGAGCTTAAACCGGATTTTTATAAATGCCAGAATTGTGGTACAGAATATTACCTGGACAACGATGACAAACACATCTACCATCATCATGAAACACTGCGGCCTTTGCCAGGTTCCACCCCGCCGAATAACACCATGATGCCGGTTTACATATTAATAGGGGCTGTGCTGGTGATTATTGTTGCCTATTTTACAGTTGCGATATGGCAGTCTAAAAGCACAAATACTAACATTAACACGTTGCGAGTCTATAAAGCGCCGCGGATGTTTTACAATAGCTTTGTTTATACCAATACCCTTACCGGCGACCCGGTTTATTTGCGATTAGGCTCTGATTATATCAGTCATGGAAACGACAAATCGGAGCAGGAATATCATGCGCAGTTCAATAATGTCGGTAATGGCCACCTGATTGCAGATCGCATTATTGGAGATGACGGTCTGAACAATAAACACTGCCTGCTAACATTTAAAACTTATTCACCGGATGTGATATACGCAATAGGTTGCAATGCCCAGTTGATACAGCTTGATACCAGGGATAACAGGCTTACCGATGTAACCAAGCTTGCTTTTAAAGACTACCCCCCGTTAAACTCCGGCGTGGCCAGATTGGAGTTCGATTATAATAGCGACATGATCATTGTGATGAACAATGAAGGCAACAGTTATTACTATTTCCCCACGCTTGGTAAATTGGTTGATAGCCATGCGCAGGCAGATAGCGTATGGAAAAAACAGTTTGACAGGCATTTTTTTGAGTTCGCAAGCCTGGGCGATGATATCAACAACAATAATGCTATCCAATTATTAGAAACCAAATACGATAAAAACACCGGGCAAAAGATGCAGCGTAACCTTACGCCGAACCGGAAATATTTCAACCCTAAAATAATTTATCAGGATAAGAATAACCTGTTAATTACAGCAGGTACAACAGCCGCCGCAGATCCGCCGGTTACCGTGCAATCAATTGATGTGGAAACCGGAAAAATCAAATGGGCATTACCGCCCGACCGTTATAATCTTTCCGCATGCGCAAAATGCAAACAAGGGTTTGCCTTAGAATACCGAAAAAGTGCTGAAGATGATTACGTACACGGCGTACTTGTAATATCCGGGGAAGGAAAACTGTTATATAATTACAAGCTTGCGCGTACGGAGTGATCTGTTGGAACGCTTTACCGAGCCTGATAAAAAATGCCTCAGCCTTTATATACCATAATTGCTATGTCAAGGCTGTTATACAGAAGCCTATCTGTTGTTACAAAAAGAAAAAAACGGCTTATTGTCAACCCTGTTCAAACTTGCTTTGTGCCATCAATGGTTGGCAATTACCGGACGCCTTGTCTGCCGGTATAGCAGCATCCTTTTATAGTAGTTTAACGCCAGACAATAACACGCCTAAGCAGATTTTTTATCCTAACAGTACCGTTTGTCATTTCATTCTTCACGGGCCGGCATCTTAAAAATTCAGCAATAACATTCCAATTAGCTACTGATTAAACTACAAACGGTAATGCCAATGGTTTATAATGTATATATGGGGGCATTGGGTTGTAAGTGGTGCCATCTAATACATTGTTCGTCGGCTGATGAACAGTACCTGTTTATTTTTGTTAACATCTTATGCAAAACCTAAAATCCCTTGCTCTCATCGTCGCCTGGGTGGCGCTATTCAGTTGTAAACAGGCCCCTCCGGCGGGGCAGGATTTTCTTAGTTCCATTCCCGATCCAAAAACACTAAACGAAACTTATGTAAGCAATCCGGACAACCTGCTTGCTGAGGCAACGGTTGCTGACTTGAACACCAAGTTAAGAAAACTGGATCAATCGGGCTTGGCGCATATCGACGTGGTGTTTGCCAATAGCATCGGCAAACGTGTACCCAAAGATGCGGTACACGCGCTTTTCAATCGATGGAAGATAGGTAATAAAGAAAAAAACAACGGATTACTGATACTGATGGTGAAGGATCAGCATAGAATAGAATTTGAAACAGGATATGGAATTGAAGGCGTAATGCCTGATTTAATATGCTACCAGATACAGCAGGAGGAGATGATTCCGCTCGCAAAGGCGGGTGATTTCGACCGGGCCGTGCAAAATGGGGTTGATGCGGTAATTCGTCGTTTGGAAACTGAAGGTAAGGGTACATCATTACCTGCGGATACAACATCTCCAATTACTACACCCCCCGATACCCAAACGGCAGCAGTAGTTGCTGATAAAGTTCTTAGCGATCCTTATCCTGTAGTTGAATCTCCAGGCACCCCATCCACAGCAACCGGAATCGCAATCGAAAATCAACCAGGACGTATAGGAGGATGGATAAGCCTGGTTATTTTAGTTATATACGCTATAATAACATCTGTAGTTGCTAAAGGTATGTATCCAAATCGCCGGATAACTTTTTTTAATCCCGTGTTTTGGTTCTTGTTGATTGTACCGGTAGCAGGTATCATTATGCTCAACCTGCACTTCCCGGTATCCTGGTTGGAGATCAGGGAGATTATACTGCTCTATCTATTTTTGGATATTTATATACAGCTGCATTACCGGATACTGAGTTGGCGGTTTTCAAGATCATTAGCAGGGAAAACTAATCATGAGCAATATCAAAAATGGCAGGAAACACACGCGGGGATGGATTGGGCTCGTTTAGTTTTTCCTTATCCTTATCTTAAATCTCACTGGAAAACTTACCAGCAACGGCAACAAATTTTGCGGGATACACCGGTTGTATGCGAAACCTGTAAAAAGGAGATGGTTCGTTTAAGTGAAGATCAGGATGACGCTTACCTATCCAATGGACAACGCACAGAAGAGCAAGTGGGCTCCGTAGATTACGATGTTTGGACTTGTAAAGACTGTAATGAAAAAATGGTTCTTGATTACAGGAATTTAAAGTCAGAGGCTAAAGAATGTCCTCAATGTCACTTTAAAACATTGCTATTCAAACTCCGTAAGATCACCCAGCAAGCCACAACCTCGAACGGAGGAAAAGGTTATGTTCTTTCTGTTTGTAAAAATTGCGACTTTCATGAAAAAACGCCTTTCACCATTGCCAGGATTTCAACATCCTCGGGCAGTTCTTCATCTTCGTCAAGCAGCAGTTCATCATCTTCGTCTGGTAGTAGTAGCGGCGGATCATCCGGTGGTGGTGGCGCTGGCAGCAGCTGGTAAACAATTGTTTTGTGAATTTCCGGATAACCTCAAGTGACTGATGCAGTTAAACAGTTTGGTAGTATTCATCTTTTACTTAGCCTTTCAATAATTAATGACGAAAAACTTCTGACACCTATCCTGACGCTTTCTTCATCAACTTTAAAATCAGGCGCATGATTCATCGCTACTATTCCTTTTTCAGTATTAGAACCGCCTAAGAAGAAATAAACACCCGGTACTTTTTGTTGAAAATAGGCAAAATCATCATTAAAATAGGGCACTTGTCCGTAGTCGGGCATCATTAAATCGGTCCCATAAATTCCACTTAGCGTTTTAATTGCCTTTTGAGTTAATTTTGCATCATTAATTACCGTTGGATTTTCCTGGATAAATGAAACGGAGAGTAGTTTTTCTGCATATTTTTCCTGTTCAATTACTCGCTTAATGCCAGGTATAATTTTTTGAAGATTGGCCTGATCGGTCTCATATAAATACGCCTCTAAAAAGAGCTTTTCATTTTTTAAATAGATGTTAAAATTATCATCCATAATCAGATAATTCTTAAACATCGTATTGGGATTCATTAATCCAATTTCAGGATCACCGACATGTTGTATTTCCCAGGGTTTACTATTGGTTTGTGAGCGGGATAATGAATTGTGAATTTTTTTAGCAAGCTCTTTGGCTTCTTGCTTGGATAATTCATTTTTCAGTTCAATTCTTATTCGTTTTTGGTATGCGAAAACTTCGTTCGACTTAACCATAATTTTACCTACCGGCAAATTAGTTACATGTAAACCGTAAATTTCGTCAGGATGTATTTCGGAAAACAAACCAAGGCTAATCATACTTTTTGCGCCGACGAATGTTTCTTCTTCTGGTTGAAAAATAAAATATACTGTTCCCTTCAGGGCTTCTTTGTTTTTTGCAAGTATTTCTGCGATACCGAGCCCGATAGCTAAGTGGACATCATGCCCACAACCGTGCTGCACTCCTTTTATTTTAGACTTAAATTCAACCGCATCCGTAAAATCATTGGGTAAGGCATCCATCTCGGCTCGCCAGGCTATCTTCTTCCCCGCTTTTCCACTATTTAAAATACCTACAACGCCATGCCCATAAATATCTGTTTTCACTTCGATCCCTAAATCCAACAAATGTTGCTTTATGCTTGCCTCCGTTCGGACCTCATTTCCTGCCAATTCGGGATTCGCATGAAAATCCCTTCTGATTTTCACCAGTTTATTGTAAATCTCGTCGGTTTCGGTTCTAACCAATTGATGAGTTAAGGCCCTTTTGTCATTTGGATGCCAAGCAACAACTGAGATTAATAATAGCAACAATAATGGGGTTTTGATATTCATATAGTTTTTTTTTTAACGTCGACAACATTTATTCCTATTTCTTGGTACCAGGTAAAGCCGTTTGTGTTGACAATTACAGAAATATCCAGAGGAAGCAGCGGAGTGGGATAGTGATTATTTACTCTTTGGACAGCCTCACGAAGAAAGAGGTTACACTAAATAAAAACTTTCGGGAATTGTGCATGAAATGTAATACGCCTACATAGAAAAAGATTAAAGGCGGACATCTTGAATTTACTGGTAACAGCGACCCTGTCAATCACCTGGAATAATCAGGATCAGATTCATAAAAACATCCCTATCCGATAATTTAACCTGTTATTTATACCAGTTTAACAGCAAAGGGTGTCATACTTATATGAAGCCATATCTTTCATTTATAAAAATCGCCTTTTTGCTTTTGGTAGCCGGATTTTATACGTCGTGTAAAAAAGCTCCATCCAGTGACGAAACTCCAACACCCACCGGACCTGTAACCACTCGAGAAATTAATACCTGGATAGTGGACAGCCTGCGTTATTATTATTACTGGGCAGATGCGCTTCCACTAAGCCCCGATTTGTCGTTATCGCCAAAATCGTTTTTCAGCAGTGTAAAAAATGGCAGTGACCGTTTTTCGACACTTTATTTACCGGGCGACGCCTCCACCTATACGGCCAGCAGCCGCTCAACTTATGGATTTGATTACAGCACCATTATTGAGCCGAGCAGCCAAAAAGCAGTGGGTTTAGTTAAGCTGGTGATAGACCAATCACCAGCTGCACGAAGTGGATTAAAGCGTGGCGATTACATCACCAGGATTAACGGAACGACGATAACGGAGACCAATGCAGCGGAACTACAACAGCAGTTACTAACCCAATCCAACATTAAAATTACGCTTGCAGATTTACAGAACGGGCAATTTACGGAGCGCGCACCCATAGACCTGCTAACCGGCATTACCCTCAACCAACCCATTACTTCGAAAGTAATGGTGGCCGGAAGTGTTAAGGTTGGATACCTCTATATCAACGATTTTATAGCCGGGCAGCGTGAGGATATGCAAGGCAAAATGCTCGCTTTAAAAAACTCAGGCATTACAGAACTAATCATCGATTTACGTTATAACCTCGGCGGCGATGTTTCGGCCGCGGCTGCTTTATGCGCCATGATTGCCCCTAATATTCAAAGCAATACTGCCTTCATTAAATATACAGGCAACCGTAACGGTGGCACCCGGATAGAAAGCTTTGCTGAAGCGGCAACCTATAACGGAGGCCCTGCATTCACTAACTACAGAGCCGCGGCCCCTGCCTTAAGCCGGGTATATTTGATCGGTACCGGAGCAACCGCATCCGCTGCAGAAGTAGTGATCAATAATTTAAAACCTTATATATCTGTTATTTTTATCGGGGAAAAAACGATTGGTAAAGACGAAGCCGCTTTCACCATTGCCGACCTGCGGACGCCCAAACGCATTGAATGGGAAATGCTGCCAATCGTTTATAAAATAGCTAACGCGGCCGGCACAGGCAACTACAGCAGCGGCCTGTTACCTGATTATACAATTAACGAAATGGCAGCCCTGCCTTTGAAACCCATAGGCGATGCCACAGATCCTTTAATTGCTGCGGCCATCAGATCTGCCAGTGGACTGGCCGTGGTGTCGATAAACGATAAGAGTCTATCATCGTCCACCAAGCCCTTACAGGTACTAACAGACACCCGGTTAATTCAGGCTCAACAAAGTATAGTCATCACCCACAGATAATAAAACAGACACCCGATCATCTGTTTTATTATCATACATATCGATTCTCGTTTATTTGAAATAAGCTGAAATATCGGTTAGCGTAAATCTAATTAGCGTAGTCGTTATAGAATTTTCCTTCAGTACCAATAAACGCGTATCGCCAGGTTTAAAGGCACTCTTGGTAATGCCGTTAAAATTACCGGTGGCTGTGGCTCTGGGGTCGTACAGTTCCGTTGTACCTGCTTTGTAGATCAAGAATACGTAACTACCGTTTTCAGGGGCGTCTCCGTGAGGTGGCGTAGGCAATTCAAATAAATCGCTAAAACTATTTGCCACTACGTTACGAATCGTTGTTACCGACTGGGTAATAAATGCACTTGTACCTACAGGCTTATATGATACCAGTATAACAACATCAACAGGTTGCGTATAAAATGACGATTGAAAACTTATCCTGAATCCCATTTTAGTAGCATCGGTTGGATAGATCAAATCAACCTTGTCAGTAAAACTCGTCCCCGTATAGTAAAAAGTAAATTTTTGATTGAAGGGCGATGGTGGTATCGTTTTTTTAAGGAGGGGTGTATCTGCACCCTTTTTATAAATACTGACCAATGTGGGATTTGTGGCCGATAAGGCTATCTGATTACCCAAGGCACTAATTGATCCTGTACCCTCCTTAATTATTGTATTGTTGATTTTTAACTGTACAGTATCCGTGTTTTTTGCAACATATCCTTTAAAATCAATGCTGACCACTGATGGTTGAGAGGCTATTGGTTGCTGTTTTGAGCATGACGCGATTAAGAAGATTACACCTACACTTAGGCAAGCCTGGATAACATTTAGTTTAAGTTTATGCATATGAGGTTTAATTAAGATAACCCGGCGCCTATTCGGCACCGGGTTGAGTAAAAAATCAATTGTTAAAATCCGCCGAACAGCGTCCAGCCTGTAGTCCAGGTGCTTGTTGCAAAAGCTCCGGCACCAGCTGGAACTATACTTGATCCGGTAACTGAAAAATCAAGTGAACTGTAACCATTGTTATAGAACGGTTGACTCAAAGCAGCATCAAAGTTTGAGTTGGCATCGGTAGATGTTGCATTTGTTGACGATAATGTTAGTGTACTTGGTAATACAAAACTGGTAAAGCCATGTACAAAACTGTCTTCAACTTTTGATACACCGCTGGTAAAGAAGCTTGATGTACCATCAAAATTAATACCGTTAGGGTATCCCATGATGATCGAGCTATGGATCTCCACTTCAGATCCCCTGCGGATACGGGCCGCGTACAGGTAACCTGAATTGGTTGACTCAGTACCTACAATGGTTAGGTTCCTTAAAACCGGGTGAGTTTTAGGGGTAAGTGTAAATGTACCATCTTCAGCAGGTGCGTTATTGTCAGATTCAATACCATTTGAATCGCTATTGCCATTAGTTTGTCGGCTATGCGTAGAATTAAAATCCGCTACTGCAAGGGCATACTGCAAGGTACCGTTGTAGCCATTATCGAAATCAAAGTTATCATCATCCGCTGCTACTGATACCAGGTAGGAAGGGCTAACCGAACCACCGAAGAATTCAAAAGAATCATCTGCGCTGTAAGATACCTGTATGTGATTGAGCGTTGTTCCGCTACCTACACCACCCAAAGTTAAGCCGTTGATTTCATTGTCTGCACTCAGGATATAACCCGGAAACTCGATACGCACATAAGTAATTGTGCCTGAATTGTCATTGTCGGTTGTTACACCACTTACCGGGCCATAATAGTTATCAAAAGGCTGGGTTAAAGCTAAACCTTCAATAGTTTTTTGCCCTGCATTTACATGAGCCTTTCCTAATACAATTACGCCACCCCAATCGCCTGCATGCGGAGTACCGGTAGCGCTGCCAACAAGTTTAGGTGAGGTAAAAACGATAGGGGCACTTGATGTTCCGTTAGCAAAAATTTGAGCGCCGCGGGTAATTACAAGCGTTCCGGGCTTGTTATCAGCGTCAGGAAGGCCGGTAATAAATGTTCCAGACTCGATGGTGATGTTATGGGTAGCTGTCAATACCACTAAACCCTGTAATACATAAACCGTATCACGATCAAAATACAGGTTACCACTTTGAACGCCTGTAACTGTTTTGTGCGGCATTGCTGCTGCTGCTGCGTAAGATGCTTTTGTATTGTGTGCGCCAAAACCTGTTTTGCTCGAAAGATTATCCTTTTTGCAGCTTGCTAATGCCAATGCAGATAAAGCAACTACACTTAAAATTTTGTTTTTCATAAACTTTTTAAGAAATTGTAAACTATTAGTAAAAATTAAAACATGTACGAACCATTGAACGCATCCGCTGCCCTGGGCAGTAATGCTGGAAATGTGATTGTTTTCTTTTTTCTTTTCACGGGATGCGGCCTGCTGCTTAAATTGATCAGAATTTGGGCAGTTTGGCCGGGTCCTACTCTTTTTCAGTTTATTGGTTTAACATAGGTCATTGATTATATATCGCTGCGCAGAATATGCAATGGTTAAAAATTATAGGTCGCCGTTATTGAGTAAGTGCGCCCATAATGTTGCGTAAAACGGATGGTATCATCCGGGTCATAATTATCAGTGTGGCCGTCTTTCAACACAAAATCACGCGGGGCTGTACTATTGGCTGGCTGGGTGTAACTCGCCTGGTTATCATATATAAAGCTTTGTTTATTAAACAAGTTGGCTGCATTGAGCCTGATGCTTAACCTTCGCTTTATCAAAAAGGTATTTAACTGCAGGTCAATCTGGTCGCGTGAGGTTTCGTAATTATCATCTTTGGGGGCGGTTGTAATGAAGTATAATCTCCGTCCGGTACTATTGTACACCACGTTAAATCCAAAATACTTGCCATCGTACTGTAACCCGCCATTCAGTAAATAAGGCGACTGGCCTTGCAAAGGGCGTTTTACGTTACTGGCCACATCAACAAAAACTTTTTGCTGCGGATCATAGTCTGTATAAGCCGTATTCACTTCAGACTTAATCAACGTAATATTGGCATATGCCACCAAGTTATTCAGCCATTGCGCAGGCGCTATAAAGCTCAGATTTTTTCGAACCTCGGCTTCCAGGCCGTAATTTTTTGCCGATACACTATTTTGATAGGTATAGTAATAACCTGTGCCATTAACACGCTGCACAAATTCAAGAGGTTTGTCAAAATATTTATAGTATCCTCCGATGGATATCACTTCGCCCAATCCCGGAAACCATTCGGCACGCAAATCGTACGAATCAATGACGGTTGTTTTTACTTTAGCACTCCCGGTAAACTCCCCGTTAAGGAAAGCATCATACCTGGAAAACTGCGATTTTTCATTAAATTCCGGTCGGATAACGCTTCTGCTGTATGCTGCCCGCAAATTGATCTTAGAAGTGAGGCTATAAGTTAAGTTAGCAGATGGCAAAAAACGGATCTTTTTATCCAATGTATCAACAGCCGAAGGCGTGCTATAATCTTCCTGAGCGCTCCTGTCATTTCGAAGGTTTTGCAGGTCAAAATATTCAGCCCTTACCCCCCATACCAATCTTAATTTATCCATAAGCCGGTTATCCAGCATGGCATACCCGGCATGTATATTGCTTTTGGCATTGTAACGCCCTAACTGATAAGGTGCAACACGGTAAACCAAATAGCCGTTATCAAAATTTTCAGGTTTGATCTGATCAGCCAGGGAGAGATATTCAAAACCACCTGGAAACGCATTTGCACCCGTGATTAGCTGTGCCCCACTCCAATTAAAATCCATTGTTTTTTTGCTGCCGAAATAACCCATTTTAGCAACAGACGGAATATGATATAATTTGAAAGGTAAACTGCCACTTAAGTTCCACACGTAGTCGGTTTCTTTATTGGTATAACGGTATCTGGACAGCGGAAAATCACTTGGATTGTTGCTGAATGCTGACCTGTAAATGGTTCCAACAACCAAATCCTGGACCAATGCTTGGTCGCGGCGGGTTACATCCTTTTGGTCGCGATTAATGTAAACACGTGCAAAATCCCAGTTTACCTGTAATTTATTAAACAGGTGTTGGCCTGTTATTTTGTTTTGCAGCAATTGCAATATCTCAGGCGTGTTAAACTGCCTGATGGTGGTTGGTATCCCTTTTGCAATGGTCGTTGCATCATTATCGTCCGTAAATCCGATGGTCTGGTACAGTGAATTGTCCAATATCCGGTTATAACTATTCTTCAGGGTAAACTGATGTTTAGGTGTCTGGAAAGCCAGGTTAAGTAAACCGCCCAACGTGGTATTAAAATCATACTTATTGCCCACACCATGGATGATCGGGTTTCTTTCGGTTGTAAATTCGGTATTGCTTATCGTGTTGCGGTAACTAAGCGAACCGATGAGCCCTAATTTGTCCTGTTTATCTTTACCAACCCGGAAAGCCTGACCAATGGTAAACAGGTAGTTTTGTGAAGGCGGTGCTGTATTGCGGTAGGTGGTGAAATTATCCTGGGTAAATAGCTTGCTTTGCGCTACAGCGTCTACCTTATTATTTAGCCCATAGGTAACCTGCAGGGCCGGAAAATCGCGCCGGCCGTCGTCAAATCCCAGGTAATCATATTTACCACGTTGGGTTGCATAAAAATCTTTACCAGTGGTTTGGTCGTTGTAAGACGAGCCGGCGGCAAAAGTCATGAAACTTTGTTCCGGAACATCTTTGAGATTAATCTGCACCAGCCCACCGCCGAAACCTGTATTCAAATCAGGCGTAACGGTTTTAACCACCACTACATTATCAATCAGGTTTGAAGGCACCAGGTCAAACGAAAAATTACGGCGGGATACATCGGTGCTGGGCATCGGGGTACCATCAATCATGGCCGCATTATAGCGTTCAGAAATGCCGCGTACCACAATATACTTATTATCAAACGTAGATACCCCGCTTATCCTTTTCAGGGATTCGCCCACGTTCCGGTCGGGCGTAGCCGCAATCTGCTCGGCCGAGATGCCATTGGAGATAGATGGCGAATTTTTTTGCCTGGCGTATAAACCCGAAACCGATTCTTTTTTATAATCTGATACGATGGTTACTTCGCTTAATTTATTGTTCAATGGCAGTAAAGCTACCGTGAGCGGCGTCACCTTATCCTGTAAAATTGCCACGCCGGTAATTCGCTTGGTTTGAAAAGATACATAACTGATTTGTACCGTATATAAACCCGGTTTAACATCAATACTATAAACCCCCTCTGTATTAGTTAAAGCAGCTTCCCCGCTTTCAACAATCTTGATTGTTGCCCCCGGAAGTGTTTCGCCTTTATCATCTACAACTTTGCCTGTCAGCTTTCCGTTTTTTTCGGCTTTCAGCGGCTCAATCAATACATTTAAGCCATTCACGCGATAGGTAAGCGAAGTGCCCGATAACATTTGGTCTAATACGCGGTTGAGTTTAACAGCATTTCCAGACAAGGTGAGTGGGCCTATTTTAGCGAGATCTTTATCAAAGTATACGAAGCGCAAATCCGTTAAGGATTCTATCGTCCTGAATACCAGGCCAGGATTGGCTGCCTTGAACCTGAGGTTAAGCTGGTAACGCTCCAGTTCCTTACCCATGCCCTTGGTTTGAGCTTTTAATGGTATAGCGAAAAGTAAAGCAATGAGTAACATTAAACGCATTTTAAATAACTGATTTTTTAACAGGTAAAATTTGCACATAAGAAATTGTGGTAGTTGTTTTTTAGGTTGGTAAATATTTTAACGATGAATAGGAAGGAACTGGATGGTGTGCCGTTCCGCATCTGTATGGTAACTGATATGCTGGCTGCTGGTTAACATATCCATAATTTCTTTGAGCGGGATTTTCTCAAATTCGCCGGTTACTTTTAACTTTTTGAGTTTTTCAGTTTTAAACTGAAACTTAACATTATAAATTCTGGATAATTTAATGGCCACATCGCCGAGTGGCAAACTGTTAAAAACAATATGGTCTTTCACGAGTGCGTTGGCCGTTACCTGGTCCATAATGCTGATTTTTCCTTCCCTGTTTGCGGCATTGTAAACAATTTGCTGGCTTGGCAACAAGATCGACCTGGCGTTATCGCGGGTTACCTGAACCCGTCCCTCGATCAGGCTCACCGATACGTGATCGTCTTTAGGATAGGCCTCTATCATGAAATGCGTACCTAAAACCTTGGTCTCCACATTTTGCGATTCCACAATAAAAGGGTGTAAGGTATCTTTAGCCACTTCAAAATATCCTTCTCCGCTTAATTTTACACGCCTTTCAGTTTCACTAAAAGAAACAGGGTAAATGATGGTGCTCTGGGGGCCAAGCCGAACATAGGTACCGTCAGGAAAATGAATATTGCTGGTACCACCACCACTATTGCTGATAGTTTGCCATTTTTGCTCAGCGTTCTGTTGCCCTGAAATCCGGAGTGGCTTATTGAGCAGCCACCAGGCAAAACCTAAACCTAAAAACAATACCGCGGCCACACGTAAAATAAGCGGCTGGAAGAGTGCAAGCAATTCTTTACGTTGAGCCTGCGTATAAATACGACGTTTATTTAATTGACGCTCCTTTTGGCGTGCAAACGCGGCATCCATATCAATCTGGTCATTGATCAATTCCGTTTCATCAAGCTCAGCAATGTCCTCAGACAATAGGATCTCCTCCGCGAAAAGGTCCTTTCCTTTGCGCATTTGTTGATAGAGCTGTTCAAACTTTTCTTTCTCTTCCGGGGTAATGTGTGGCATTCTCGATTTGTATCTATTATCATGACACGGTTTTGCCTATCGCTTAACCGCGCTGTTCTATTAAATAATTGTTATGATTTTGTAATGCGATTAATTCTGGAAGTTTTTCCGGATAATTTGATTGGCGTGGGTAAGGTTATTGGAAACAGTTCGCTCGCTCAATCCGAGCAGGGCGGCTATCTCTGCTACTGTATAAGCATGAAGTTTGTTGAGTTTGAAAATTTCCCGGCATTTTGACGGGAGTTGTTCAATCACTTTGTTCACTTCCTGCTCTGTATCGTACAAATTGAGTTTGCCATCCGGCAGGATGCTGGAACCGGCGGCCTTCTGATCGTGCAGGTTCATATCCAGTTCTACCAGGTAAATCTTCTTGCTTCGTAAAAAATTCAGAGCAGTGTTTCTGCCGCTGAAAGACAAGTAATTCTTCAGATCCTTTTCGATATGGATGGTCTCCCGCTTGTCCCATATCTTCTGGAAGATATCGGATGATAACTCCTCGGCTTCTTCCAGGTTAGCCGTATATTTAAATATAATACGGGTGAGGAAACGGTAATAACGTTTAAAAAGGAACTCAAAAGCCCGGTAGTCACCCTGCTTCATCACTTTGAGCATCAGCAGATCCGATTCCTGGCGATTAAGATCTGGAGTATCCATCTGTTGGTTGGTCTTCTTGTTTTTCATCAAACTTATTACCTGCATGTATAAACATTGACTGATAACAATAAAGCGTAAAGTTGTACCGGCGGCCCTTTGATGATGGAGTGTTTGGTTTTCATAAATGAGTTCTGTTCTTCTACATTTATTGACACCAATTTACGGCACCATTACCCTATTTAACTGTTATGTTTAGGTTAACTTTTGGTAAGGTGAATTGACAGCGCATTCCATTGCCAATTAATTAATGGGCTGAGGGGGCGACTATAACTGTTGTTGGGCTTTTTAAAAAAAGTAAACTTAACGTAGTATACTAATGTTTAAAGCATTAAAAGTGGCACGAAATTAAGGCTGCAACAGTTCTGTGCAAGTTGTTCTTGCATTCACACCGCGTACGCCATGCATGTTGGTTACTTAGCATAATGACCGTAGGCGGGATGTTTGTTTTAGCGATGGGGCCTTGGTGCATATCTAAACTGAAAGCTTAATTGATTTAGGTAAAAATATTAAACTTTGACCAGTTGGAGGAACCGGCTCAGCCTTCGTTTTCGTACTTGTTCACAAGATCATATATAAATGTGTTGTATTCCTCCCGCATGGGTAGTTCAAAATCAGTATGTAAGGTTCGTCTATCAACTAACAAATGTTCATTGTTCTTTAGATTAAATTCCTCCTTCTTTACATCTTTCCAATAAATGCCTATTCCTCTTTTTTGCCAGACAGGAATGTTATTAAAATTGATACCGTATTGAAAAAGCAACTCGTTTTTGGCGGCAATACTCATTCCTTCTATCTTAGATGTAGCTTCTCTCACATCAAAACTATCGTTCCTTCCCCCCCCCCCGCTACCATAGCCGTCAACTTTAGAAAAAAAAGGGATAAAATTTTTTTAGAGCAAGAATCGGAACTGCAAAATTGCAGTCATTATTCGAGCGAATGAGTTCGGAACTATTTGAACCAACGGTGTTAGATGGCCTGGCCCGTAAAACAGAGGCTATACAACGCAAACGAAAAGTGGGAGGCAAGGAACTATTGGATATGGCGTTATTTGATGGAGATCAATCGTTTAACGGCATGAGTATGCAGTTAATGCGGAGGGATGGGCTTGATATTTCGAAGCAGGCATTGCATCAAAGACATCACAGCAATATGACAAAGTTTGTACAAGCCGTTTTTGAGCAATTAATAGCAGTTGAGTTACCGCAAGAGCAAACACAGGGCTTGGAGATCCGTATCAAAGATTCTACCCGTTTCGCGTTGCCGGAAGTTATTGCAGAGACATTCCCCGGAACAAAAGGAAGTGGGATGAAAGCGGGAGCATCTGTACAATTTGAATTTGAAATCAAAAGTGGTAAAAGCGATATCAAAGTAACTCCGGCCAACGCAAATGACCAGGGTGAGAGTCATCTGGACAAGGCATCAAGTTCAGCCGGGGGTATTATATATGAGAGATCTGGGTTACACTCACTTGAGTTATATGAACAATATTAACAAAGTCAAAGCTTTCTTTATTAATAAATTATGTCCGAAAACAACGATTTATCTATTAAAGGACGACCAATACCAAAAGTTAGAGTTGTCGAAACTACAAGGCATAACCGGCGTATTTGATCAACAGGTATATATCGGAGCTGATAAGATGCCGGTAAGGATAATAATAGAGCCGGTAAGTGAAGAGCTCAAGGCAAGGCGGATAGCCAATACTGAAAAGTACAATAAAAAGAAAGGCAGTACCACCAGTAAGGGATTCAAAGAGCGGGCAGGGTTTAACTTTATTGTTACCAACCTGGTGAGCGAAAAATATAGCGCTGAATTGATCCAAAAGTTATATCACCTGCGATGGCAGATAGAATTGGTTTTTAAAGCATGGAAGTCGTTT
The DNA here is from genome assembly GCF_000166195.2 of Mucilaginibacter paludis DSM 18603. Classification (NCBI taxonomy): domain Bacteria; kingdom Pseudomonadati; phylum Bacteroidota; class Sphingobacteriia; order Sphingobacteriales; family Sphingobacteriaceae; genus Mucilaginibacter; species Mucilaginibacter paludis. The sequence continues at coordinate 5,856,450 of NZ_CM001403.1, read as the reverse complement.
TTAAAGATACACACGTTCCCCAAAGGAAGTTCGGATCGTATAACCAGTATATTATACAGTAAGTTGATCTGGGCAGTTTTGAGTTGGAAAATATGCATGGCTATCGGTAAGATAGGTCAAATTAGTGTTTTAAAGGTGCATCGACTAATCGCTTCTACGAAAGAAGAATTGCGAGCGCAGCTTTTAGGGATATGCTCAAAGTGGTTAGCTCTGTTGGAGAAATTAAACTTAAAGCACCTTTCAAAAGAGCACAGAAAACATAGGTTAAAAATAGAAGAAATTGTAATAAGTATTTGATTATTAGATATTTAAATACTATATTTAGATAGTTAAACAAAAATAAGAAAGGCGGGGTCATCTAAACCTCCCCGCCTTAAAAAACGAAAAATATGAGAGTAAAAATACATAGGTTTGCCCATGCGGGCAAACCGCGCCTAAAAATTAAATAACTGAAAATCAACAATATATGAGTACAGCTACTTAAATTGACGGCTATGCCCCCCGCTACTGCAAGCGTCCTCGCTTGTGAATTTAGGTCATTACGCGAACAAATCCTTTAGGCACAGAATGCCAACACGCCGGTTACTTCGCATGGCCACAAGCGAGGACGCGGTAGCATTGGGTCCACAATCGACGCTTGCGGTAGCAATGGGAACTTCCCGACCTAAGCTCGCATGACAAATCCGTAATGGAAAAGGTCTCCCTCTTGGAAAGCCTCCCAGAGGCCAAACGACAAACCATTTACACCATGCTCGATGCTTTTGTCGGCAAACGAAAACTTAAATATGCGCTCGCTAATGTGCTCAGGAATATTGACTGATCATACCTATTGACCTCCCCTAATGCTGGAGCACGCCTGTGGCGTGCGCCAGCATTAGGAAAAAATATTAATCGCGTGAACCGCTATTGCATAGCAGCACATTAAAAATTCAAAATTTTTATTGGATCGTCCGATATGATTAGGAAGCACTGACACCAAATAGATGTCCCACCAGTGCAGTTACGCCCATTGCAACCGTTCCCCAGAAACCAATTCTGAGCACAGCCTTAGCGATATTGGAACCACCAGCCCTGGCAGCAACTGCGCCCAGAGTCATCAAAAAAAGAATAGAAAAACCATATTGCAGATACACCATATATTTTATAGATGCAAAAATGGAAACGAGAAACGGCAAAAGCGCCCCCATAGTGAATGATGCAAACGAGGCAAGGGCAGCCTGTAGTGGCCTTGCCGTCGTAATCTCGTTCATACCGAGTTCATCCCTTGCGTGTGCCTGAAGGGCATCATGCTTAGTGAGCTGAACAGCCACCTGATGGGCCAGTTTAACATCAAGCCCACGCTTCACATAAATATCAGCAAGTTCATTGAGTTCGATGTCTGGCATTTGGTTGAGTTCCTCGCGTTCTCTATCCAGGTCCGCGCTTTCAGTGTCCGCCTGAGAACTCACCGACACGTATTCACCAGCTGCCATCGACATCGCCCCGGCCATCAGCCCGGCTAAAGCAGCAAGCACAATCCCATGCCTGTCAGGAGAAGCTGCGGCAACACCAATGACGATGCTGGTGGTTGAAAGTATACCATCATTGGCACCAAGTACCGAAGCCCGGAGCCATCCCATACGGGTAACATAATGTTTTTCTACGTAGTTGTTGGTTTTTGCCATCTAAATTGAAACTCTAAATTTCGCACCGGTTAAGCATAAATCCTATAATGATAGATCTTTTTAATACCGTATCGAACTGAACAACCTGTTTCACATTTTGTTTACCTGACACCACAATGCGTATTCGTTTTAATTTGTAGCCTGTCTGTATATAAAAACCGGCTACCGAACCGGAGTAATAAAGCATAGTTTGATGGGCTGCAAACTGTGAATTTATTGCATCTACCTTTTCAGGCATAAACCCAGAACAAGAGCACGATTATTAAACCAACATTAACATCCTTTTATAATTTTTCATATTTCCTGATTGATGCCAGCGAATTGGCCGCGTGCCTGCCTTGGCAGCAAAACATGTTTTAGGATTGTAATAACAAAGCTTTATTATATTCATAATTCATCCTGGCGATATGCAAAACCGAAATACCCTGCGGGCATTCCACTTCGCAGGCCTCCGTGTTTGAACAATGGCCGAAGCCTTCGGCATCCATTTGATCTACCATTTTTATTACTCTTTCGGCTGCCTCGATCTGCCCTTGCGGCAATAAGGCCAAATGAGTAATCTTTGCGGAAGTAAATAATGATGCACTTGAGTTTTTACAGGTTGCTACACACGCGCCGCAACCGATGCAGGCAGCTGCATCAAATGCAGCTTCAGCTATTTTGTGGGAGATTAAAATACCATTAGCTTCGGCAGCTTCGCCGTTTGAGGTTGAAATAAACCCACCAGACTGAATGATGTGGTCAAAAGCCTTTCTATCTATTTTAAGGTCCCTGACTATAGGAAAGGCCTGCGCCCTGAAAGGCTCAATAAAAATGGTTTCGCCGTCTTTAAAACTGCGCATGTGCAGCTGGCAGGTAGTGGTTTGCGTAATCGGGCCATGTGCTCTCCCGTTGATCATCATCCCGCATTGCCCGCAAATACCTTCACGGCAATCATGGTCAAACTCTATTACCCGTTCACCCTTTTGAATGAGCGATTGATTTAAGAGGTCGAGCATTTCCAGAAACGACATTTGCGCTGTAACGTCATTCACTTCGTAATCCACCATTGCGCCTGCTGCATCGTGATTGTCCTGGCGCCATATTTTCAAGTATAATTTCATTTTGTTGGATATAGGGATGATCTATTTATAACTTCTTACGGTAAGTTCTACTGCTTCAAACACCAGTGGTTCTTTATGCAGTTCCTGTGGTATATCCTTACCTTTCCATTCCCAGGCGGATACAAAGCAAAAATCGTCGTCGTTGCGTAAAGCTTCGCCGTCTTTGGTCTGGTATTCTTCCCTGAAATGTGCTCCGCATGATTCTTCCCGTTCAAGCGCGTCATAACACATCAGTTCGCCCAATTCCAGATAGTCCGACACGCGTCCTGCTTTTTCCAGTTCACTATTTATCTTATCGTCACCGGTAATCTTAAGCTCCGTGCTGAATTTTTGCTTCAGCTCTTTAATAGCGGTAATGGCTTCTTCCAGGCTTTTTTTGCTCCGGGATAAACCACATTTATCGTAAAGCAATTTTCCAAGTTCTTTGTGGAAGTAATCCACGGACAAGGTGCCTTTAGCTTTCAGAAATAGCTGCAATTGTTCGCGCACGTGCTTTTCCGCTTCGTCAAAAGCCGGATGGTCCGTTCCGATCTTTGGTGCTTTCAATTCATCAGAAAGGTAATTTGGAATGGTTAATGGTGCGATGAAATAGCCGTCAACGGATGATTGCAGCAATGAGTTTGCGCCCAGCCTGTTGGCTCCGTGATCCGAAAAATTGGCTTCACCCAGGGCAAACAGACCTGGAATGGTGGTCATCAATTCATAATCAACCCACAGCCCGCCCATGGTAAAATGGGCCGCAGGTGAAATTTGCATCGGTTCCTGATAGGCATTTATCCCTATAATCTTTTCATACATCCCGAACAGATTGCCGTACTTCTCCGTTATCTTATCTTTGCCTTGTTCTTTTATCGCTTTCAGCATATCAAGGTATACGGCGTTTTTCATCGGGCCTACTCCGCAGCCTGCATCTATACGTTCCTTTGCTGCTCTTGATGCAATATCTCTCGGAGATAGATTGCCGAACGCCGGATAACGCCTTTCCAGGTAATAATCTCTTTCAGCCTCGGGTATGTCATTGGGCTTCCGCTCATCCCCTGCTTTTAAAGGCACCCAAATACGGGCATCATTTCTTAATGACTCAGACATTAAGGTAAGTTTTGACTGATGCTCCCCCGATTGCGGCAGGCAGGTTGGGTGAAATTGTATCCAGCTTACCCCCGACATGTAAGCTCCCTTTTTATGTGCGCGCCAGATAGCCGAACTGTTGCAGCCCATTGCCAGTGTTGACAGGTTATAAACTTTGCCATAACCGCCGGTAGCCAATACCACCGCGTTGGCGGCATGCCGCTCAATAGCACCTGTTTGCAAATCCCTTACAATTATTCCTTTTGCTTTACCGTCTACAACAACAAGGTCAAGCATTTCATGGCGGGTTGCGCACGTTACTTTGCCGGCACCAACTTGACGCATTAAAGCCTGGTAAGTGCCTAATAATAACTGTTGCCCGGTTTGGCCCCGTGCATAAAAAGTACGTGATACCTGCACACCACCAAAGGATCTGGTAGCCAGATAACCACCATACTCCCTGGCAAAAGGTACGCCCTGTGCCACAGCCTGATCGATCACGCTGGCAGAACATTCGGCCAAACGGTAAACATTAGCCTCCCTGGAACGGAAATCTCCGCCTTTGATGGTGTCCTTAAACATCCGGAATATACTGTCGCCATCATTTTTATAATCCTTGGCAGCATTGATACCACCCTGTGCGGCCACGGAGTGTGCCCTGCGGCTGGAATCCTGGAAACAAAAGGTTTTGACTTTGTAGCCCAGATCAGCCAGCGATGCCGCGCATGAGGCACCGGCAAGCCCCGTACCCACCACAATAACATCCAGCTTTTTCCGGTTACCCGGGCTTACCAGCTTTGAATCTTTTTTATAATTATTCCATTTATCAGCCAGTTCGCCGGCCGGAATTCTTGCGTCAACCATTTTTAGCTTATTTAAAGTAGATGTATAAAGGGATAAACATAAAGCCCAAGGTGATAAATGCGGTGTAAACCCAGCCGAGCACATTAACCCATTTGGCATATTTAGGGTGATATAAGCCAAGTGTTCGTGCCGCGCTGAAAAAGCCGTGCAACAAGTGGAAACCCAGTGCAATAAAAGCCGCTTCGTAGATTAGTACATACCACCATTGCCGGAAGGTTTCTACCACCACGGTGTACATATCTTTGTTGCTTGCCGAATCCAGCGGGAGCTCTTTAAAATCATACTGATACCAGAAATCCTTAAAATGGATCACCAAGAACAAAAGGATAATCGTGCCCAACAGCCCCATATTTCGGCTGTTCCATTTGCTGGCTGCATCGCGCTTATCGTACACATATTTTGTTCCGTTTGCTTTTGTATTGTGGCGGGTGATAAGCAAAGCGTAAACCGCATGGGCGATGATGGATGCCAGCAAAACCCAGGAAATGATTTTGATCAGCATATTACCCGCCAGCAGGTTAGAGTACCAGTTAAACTGTAATTTGGCCTGCGCCGCGGGCAACAGCAGCTGCAAATTGCCTAACAGGTGAATGATGAGAAAAAAGCAAAGGAACAATCCCGTTAGGGACATAACCAGTTTGTATTTAAGCGTTGTTGTTTTCATTAGGGTTTTACTGATAATAATGGGTACAGAAACTTTAGCCGAAACAGCAGGAACTACCATAAGCCGATCACTTTCCACCAAACACCGCCAACCACAAACCAAACACCCAGAAACAGTACGCTCATAAAAAAACCTTGTTTCCACCAGTCTTTCATATCCACGTAGGTGCTCCCGAAAAATATGGGTGCCGGGCCGTGGGCATAATGTGTTAACGACCCCATTAAAGTTGCGCAGGCTCCAAGGAAAATAGCGAGCATAGTGCCCGGAATGCCTACTGCGATTCCTACAGTTAAAAAGACGGAGAACATAGCGGCGCACTGCGCAGTAGCACTGGCAAACATGTAGTGACAATAAGAATAAACGATAATGATCAGCGGGAAAGCCAATTGCCAGCTCAGCTGCTTCATTTCTCCGCCTACTATATGTCCAAACCAGCCGATAAGCCCCAATGAGTTCAGATAAGAACCCATCATCACCAATGATGAGAACCATACAATGGTGTCCCACGCACCTTTTTCGGATTTAACATCATCCCAGGTCAATACCCCGGCCAGCAATAAAATACACAGCCCGATCAATGCGCCGGTAGTTGCATCTATAGAGATCAAATTGCCGAAGATCCATAAACCCAACAGGATGATAAAAGTGGCCACCATTAACCATTCCTGCGTAGAAACCGGTCCCATTTTTTTTAACTCCGCCGCAGCTATAGCCGGAGCTTCGGGCGTTTGTTTCAGCTCAGGCGGATAAAATTTGTAAAGGAATATAGGCACCAGTAAGAAACAAACAATGCCAGGTACACAGGCAGCCGTCGCCCAGCTTCCCCAGGTAATTTTTATACCCAGGTCGCCTGCAAACTTTTGGGCCATAGGGTTACTTGCCGTGGCCGTTAAAAACATAACCGAAGTAATCATGTTGGCATTATAGCTGCTGAGGGTTAAAAAAGCGCCTATCTTACGGTGCGTTTCCGGCTTGTCAGGGATCGATCCCATATTAACAGCAACCGACTTCATAATCGGAAAAATAACACCTCCGGCTCTTGCAGTGTTGCTTGGAATTGCCGGGGCCAGTATCAAATCGGCAGTATTCAAACCATAAGCTAACCCCAGCGTACTTTTACCAAAGAGCCTGATAAAGTTATAGGCAAGCCTGGTACCCAGCCCGGTTTTTATAAATCCCCGCGCTATAAAAAAAGCCAGCCCGATGAGCCAGATAGTGGAATTGCCAAAACCGCTCAATGCGTTTACAATGGATTTTGTGGGATCGCCCGGCGCCAGTACTTCGGTAGCCGCACATACCGTGATACCCAGCATGGCCATCGTGCCCATTGGGGCAGCTTTTAAAATAATGCCTACAATGGTGGCTACAAAAATAGCGAGTAAATGCCAGGCATTCGGCTTCAAGCCTTCAGGCACAGGTATGAACCAGATAACAAGGCCTACTGCGAGTGTTATTGCCAGTGTTTTTAAGTTAATGTCTTTCATTTCTGAATGGTTAAAAGCGAACCTGGAATTGTACGTAAGCCAGGTTATGCGTGTAGGTAGTGGTTAAGGGAATATCTTTTTGATACATATCTATCGACACGCCTAATTGCAGAGCAGCATAAAAGTCGTCCGCAAAAATGAGTGTTACGTTAGGGATGATGGTTTGCTCGGGGTTACTGTTGAGCTTATAACTCTGGTTAAAATACTCATATCTGGAAGAGAATTCGACAGCCCTTACCCGTTTACGCCCATAATTATAGCGTATAATAGGAAAGACGTAAAAGCCCTGCATCATTACCTGGCTTAGACTTGGTTTTAATGTGTAAGTATTGAACAGAGCGAAATTATTGCCGGTTTTAAATTCTCCGTTTAAGGTAAGCTGCCATTTGCTGCTGAGATCGAGCCTGTTCTGAATATCGCCGCCCCAAGCGTAGCCAGTACCATTCCCCAGGCTGCCTGATGCCCCATTTATGCCCAGTATCAAATTTTTTGCAGGACTGACTTCCAGCCTCGCATAAAAATTCTTCGTGTTATCGTTATCATTGGCCACATTCCTGTTGTTACCGTTATAGGCCCCGACGTAATATTTAAGAGGTAGTTGCCCTTCGTTAGTTATGGTTCCTAATATGGCTATTCCCACCTGGAAACTTTGCCAGCCGCTTGCGCCGAATGCATAATACTGGTTTGAATAATCAAGCGTTCTGATGATATCGTTGGCTACGGCATCTTCAATCCCAAAAAATGGCCGGAACTGGCCTGCTTCAATGTTAAAATGTTTGCTTAGCGAGTATTTGATATAAGCATTATCGAGCACCTTATTCGCCGCGTTGCCATTAAATTCGGCGAGGTCCATCATCAGGTTAGCAGAAAAATGATCGTTTACATTACCTGTAACGATAAAACGAGCCCGCTTCAGCAAAAAATTATTGCTGATTTTACTTGCAGAGGCTGCGTTAAAGTTGGCGCCATTCACATCTACATTTGAGCTGAGCGATGCTATATACCGTGTTTGTAGAAGGCCCGAAAATGTGATTGACCGCTTATAGGTGGAGTAGTTGGAAACAATGGTATCCTGCTTGATTTTAACGGTGTCTTTTTGCTGTCCATAAGCCGACAGCCCTTGTAAAAAAATAATCGATCCTATCAGTATCGGTAATGCTTGCTTCATGTTCCCAACTTTAAATCCGGTGCTTTTTACCCACATAAAGATGACTGCATTTACCGGCGCTGATCTTATATGATTATAAGTATTAGTTACATCATTCACACATTGATAGCAGGTGCGGAATTGAAGGCTTAATGATCAGTCTTTATCAAAAAAAGGTATCGGATCAAAGCCTTAGTGCCCTGATCCGATAAATTAAAATGATAATGAGATTAGTTGGTGAGTTTATTTCAATGTACCAATCATTTCTTCCGGTTTTACCCATTCGTCAAACTGCTCGGTGGTCAGCAATTTGAGTTCAACAGCTGCTTCCCTTAAGGATTTGTTTTCCTTTAATGCAAGCTTGGAAATCTTGGCTGCGTTTTCATAACCGATATGTGGATTCAGTGCCGTAACCAGCATCAGTGAGTTTTCGAGGTGGTTCTTTATCCCTTCGTAATTGGGTTTAATACCAGTGGCACAATGGTCGCTAAAGGAAATGCAGGCATCGCCGATCAGCTGTGCCGATTGCAGATAGTTTACCGCCATCACCGGCTTCATTACATTTAGCTGAAACTGGCCGTTTGAGCCGGCAACTGAAATAGCCACGTCATTACCCATAACCTGTGCCGCTACCATGGTAACAGCTTCATTTTGTGTAGGATTTACTTTACCTGGCATTATCGACGAACCAGGTTCATTTTCAGGCAAATGCAGTTCGCCTATTCCTGTTCGGGGGCCTGAAGCCAGCAGCCTGATATTGTTGGCAATCATCATTAGGGAAACGGCAATTTGCTTCAAAGCTCCGTGGCTTTCCACAATGGCATCGTGGGCAGAAAGCGCTTCAAACTTATTTTCCGCCGTGCGCAAAGGCAATCCGGTAAATTTGGCTATATAACCAGCAACTTTTACGTCGTAGCCTTTTGGCGTGTTCATCCCGGTGCCTACAGCAGAACCGCCAAGTGCCAGTTCGGCAAGGTGATCCATCGTATTTCGTAACGCCTTTAGCCCATGGTCGAGCTGGGATACATAGCCTGATATCTCCTGCCCAAGCGTTAAGGGTGTAGCATCCATCATGTGGGTACGTCCTATTTTTACAACCGCTTTAAATTCGACAGCTTTAGCCTTAAGTGCATCCCTTAACTTTTCAACTCCGGGAATGGTTACATCTGTAAGCATTTTATAGGCAGCGATATGCATAGCGGTAGGAAAGGTATCATTAGACGATTGCGATTTATTAGCATCATCATTGGGGTGAATAAAAGGCTTGCCCTCACCGATTTTTTTACCCTGCATAACGTTTACCCGGTTGGAGATCACCTCATTCAAATTCATGTTGGAATGCGTTCCTGAGCCTGTTTGCCAAATAACAAGCGGAAACTGGTCATCCAGCTTTCCTGCGAGAACTTCGTCGCATACCAGGGCAATCAGGTCTCTCTTTTCAACAGAAAGCACACCAAGTTCGGCATTGGCATATGCAGCGGCTTTTTTAAGGTTTGCAAACGCGTATATAATCTCTTGGGGCATGGAAGCTTTCGGGCCGATTTTGAAATTATTACGGGAGCGTTCTGTTTGTGCACCCCAGTACTTATCTGCCGGAACCTGAACGTCACCCATGGTATCGTGTTCCGTCCTGAATTTCACAGCTGATACTTCGTTTAATTGCTCTATAGTTGACATAATTTCAATGGATTTGATATTAATTGAAAAAAAGCTGGCAGGCGTAGTTAAAGAATATCAACTTCACCTGCCAGTATTATCTATCACTTAGCTGAATAATAGCTTAAAAGGATCTGAATGTGCGCCGGTGTTTGGATTGATTGTTTGTATGGGCATGATTTGTAGTTTTTTAATTCAGAATCATGGTCTTATGATGGCTTGGCGATCTCCAATACAATCCTGCCGCTGATGTCGCCCTTTTTCATATCGTCGAATATGGTATTGATGTCTTCCAGTTTGGCAGCGTGAACGGTTGCCTTCACCTTACCCTCTAAAGCAAATGAAATAGCTTCTTCCATATCTTTTCGGGTACCTACGATGGAACCGCGAATGGTAGTACCGTTGATCACGGTATCAAAAATGGAGAGGTCAAAACTTCCGGCAGGTAAACCATTTAAGGAGAGGACACCCTTGCGCCTTAGTGCTGACAGCCCTTGTTTAAACGCGACAGGCGAAGGCGCGGTGACCAGCACACCGTGCATACCGCCAGTCTCTTTTTTCAGAAACTTACCCGGATCGTATTCTTTCGCATTCACAACCAGGTCGGCACCCAGATTTTTTGCCAGTGCCAGTTTATCATCGGCAATATCAATGGCTGCAACGTGGAAGCCCATAGCCTTGGCATATTGAACGGCCAGATGGCCCAAGCCGCCAATTCCCGATACAGCTACCCATTCTCCTGATTTTGCGTCGGTTTGTTTTAAACCTTTGTACACCGTTACACCGGCACAAATGATAGGCGCCATTTCGGTAAAATTGATATTTACAGGAAAATGGGCTACATAACCGGCATCGGCAACCACATATTCGGCGAAGCCTCCGTCTACACTGTATCCCCCGTTTTGCTGGGTTTCGCAAAGCGTTTCCCATCCGGTATAACAATAATCACAATGCCCGCAGGCGCTGTATAACCACGGCACGCCTACAATATCGCCTTCCTTAATTTGCTTAACGCCCGCACCTAAAGCGACTACGTATCCAACGGCCTCATGACCTGGGATTAACGGTATTTTTGGTTTTGCCGGCCAATCGCCCTGGCAGGCGTGCAGATCGGTATGGCAAACACCACACGCTATCACTTTAACAAGTACCTGGTTTTCGCCCGGCTCTTTAACCGGCATTTCTTCAATATGTAAAGGCTGTCCAAATCCATGAATAACGGCAGCTTTCATTGTTTTAGGGATCATAGCGTTTTGAAGTATAAGTGGATATAGACAAATATTTTTGCTAAAGGTGGGAATTCATCTATCAGGTGATGTTATACAAAATCTTTATTTAGTTACATCATTCACACATTCACAACTCAAACCAGAACCATGCCTGAATAGCAATCTATTTGGACATTCCGGAGCCATTGATCACCCCGTTCCGGAATAGCAAACAGTTAATTCAGTAACACTTTGACCACATTAATTTATTGATTATTAATTGCGATTTTCTTAATTGCTTACACAACTCGGTGCTCCAAAGCGCACGGAATAGCCTGGTCAAGCCTTTCGGAATATCCAGCTTGACGGCTGATCCGGGCGTGGGCTACCTTTCCGATTGTGGTTTAATTAGGTTGTTTCACCTTCTTTTTTTACCAACAACGGAAAAAGCAAGTCGCTTATAAGTGCGGTGAATTTGCTCCTTGCTGTGCGAGATGAGGCTGGATGTGGCATGCAGTCGTTGGCCGCAAGCTGTTGCCTGGTAGTCCTCTATATGACGCGGTTTTAATAAAGTAAACATATTAAATAAAAGTCCGTGTTGCCAAACAACAAGGAACTTCACTTACCAATATTTGATATTTTTTAAATTGTCATTTTATTTTAATGTCCATGCAACCATTATATTTGTTTACTCATCTTGCTTATATAAACTATTAAAACTTATCGGCTATGTTAAATTTAAAGATTAAATTATGCTTTCCAGCTTTGTTGCTAATGATTTCGATGGCTTACGCACAAAAACCAAATAGCGCGTCATCCAATCTTAAGGCTAAAACAGAAGAAATCAATAATGCCGTAAACAAAAAACTCTACCTTCAATCGTTCCTCAAACAGGTGCAGATCAATCCGGCAAAATATTGCAATTCCTCTAAAGAATTACGTGACTCCGTCACTACACACATGCAACTTGATTTAAATGCCTTAAATCTTTCTGTTTTAAAAAAGCAAAAGGACAAAAAAGTAAAAAAAATAGCAGTAGGAATTAAAAAATCTTTTGAAATAAGTCTGCAAATGATTCTTGATGGCCAGTTGTTAGCCGATCAGCAAAAGGAATTAGATGGGCAAATCGCCAAAGTAAACGAACTTATTGCTGAAGCAGGTACTTTTTAAGGGAAGAGATGATAAGGATGTATTCTGTCTGAACTGGCCTGAATAGCCATAGCTTATTTGGCTTATTATCTTGAAAAGCATCTTGTTTTCTCAATTTGGATAGATGGCTTCATGTATTAAAAAACATGAGCCAGATGGAAAAAATTCCGGTTTATCTTCGGAAAACCCATATTTGAGAAATTGTTCAGTATTGCAGAATATATAAACTTGACAAAGGAGGAAAAAACGATGTACGATAGCAGCTTAAAACACAAGTGGGATAATAAGAATGTATTGGACTATGCAGTTTCAACTGCCGAGGCTAAAGGTAGGCATGAAGAAGCTCTCACCATTGCCCGTGAAATGAAAAAGGACGGTCTGCCACTTGCCCAAATTTCAAAGTTTACTAAACTTTCTATTGAGGAAATAGAGAAGCTTTAAATACTCCCATCTTAAACGAGATCAAAAATTCGTAAAAATTGGAGGTCACTAACTGTGACACCTCCAATTTCATTACTTTAGTCATTAGCAAATTTTTTCCTTAGCAAAGCCATGTACTGGCTAACTTTTAAATCTAAAATCTTCGCATAATGCTGGGTGGTTTTAATATTGGAATGCCCGAGCATTTTACTAACCGTTTCAATAGGGACACCGTTTGATAATGTAACCGTTGTTGCAAACGTATGGCAGGCTATATGGTAAGTCAACTCTTTGTTAATACCGCAAACGTCTGCAATCTCTTTTAAGTAGGCATTCATTTTTTGATTGGTACTTACCGGCAGGGCTTTACCAGAATTTGAACAAGCCGGATGATCGGTGTATTTATTCAGCAAACTTAAAGCTGATGGTAATAATGGTATGTGGCTTGGGGTATCGGTCTTTTTTCGTTTCGTATATATCCACATTTCCCCGTCAATGCCTTGTATAATTTCTGTTCTTTTCAACTTGTAAACATTTGCATAAGCTAATCCTGTAAAACAGCTAAATAAAAAAATATCCCTCACCTGGTTAAGCCGTTGAGTCGAAAACGTTTTGTCGGCCATAGCTTGTAATTTTTCTTTATTGAGAAATACACGGTCAACTATTTTCATGTTTTCCTTGTAATTTACAAACGGGTCGTGGGTTACCCAACCGCTTGCTAAACATACACGAATGATCTTTTTAAAATTCTTAATGTATTTCACCGCAGAGTTATTTCCGCACTTTTTTTCCGACCGCAGGTAAAATTCATAACTGGTAATAAAGTCGTGATCTATCTTTTTAATATCAATATCGCTTAATTGATATTTCCATGCTAATAAGCCCTGGGTATGTTTTAGCGTTGTTTCAAAACAGGTAAGCGTACCCGAAGCATATCCGTTTCCTATTAGCGCAGCCATCCGTTTATTATGCTGTTTAAATATATCTATCAACATCCGGGATTTTTCATTCCTGCCTAACAGCTTGTTTTTTAACTTTCAGCAGTAATTATACTACCTGCTTCGGTTAATTGGCCATGCGCTGCATACACCTGTGCTTGCAGGTTGTCGAGGTAGGCGTTAAAGGACTTTACCTCTTCCTTAGTGCCTTTAAATCTCCCGCCTATACTATTCCATTGGTCGGGCTTGCTTTCGCGGCTCGTAGTAGTTTCTGCACGTCTGCCGTTTACGGTAATGCGTAAATAAATAGGGACAGTACCGTTTTGATGATTTTTTGGCTTCTTTAAATAAAAAAGCAAGCTGAAATTAGTTTTCATAATGTTTTGGCATTAAAAAGTGAAACAAAAGTAAGCTTGCAATCAGGTGTGTACAAGATGTTCAACTATTGAACAGGTTGACAATCAAAGCGATACGCAGATATTGGTGAGTAAGTATTTTCGGAAATTAACTCACCGAATAACGCACTTTTTATATGCGAATTGGTGGCTAAAATAGCCTTTTGACATAAAAATAAAAGCCTGCAATCATTTGATTTACAAGCTTTTAATGTACTTTCACATTGAAGTTGGCGGTGAGGGAGGGATTCGAACCCTCGGTACAGTTTCCCGTACGTCAGTTTAGCAAACTGATCCTTTCGGCCTCTCAGGCACCTCACCGGATTGTGTTCCTTATTTTTGGGATTGCAAATATAGTAAATCATGCATCCCGTCAAAAAAAAATTTCAGTTATTCTGATAATCTATTCTAACATGGTAAATGCTCATCAGCATTTTCTTGAATATCATTTTAACGGTTTCAATGTCCTTTAAAGTTATATCACTGTCTTTCAGCTGTTCCTGATCCAGTTTATATTCAACAATGCGGTCAACCAGTGCATCTATGGCTTGCGCGTTTGGCTCGTGCAGGGAGCGCGAAGCGGCCTCAACGGAGTCGGCCAGCATCAAAACACCGGTTTCTTTTGAGAATGGGATGGGTCCGGGATAGCGAAAAGTATTCTCGTCGATGATTTTTTCGGGAAAATTTTTCAAATACGACTGGTAAAAATAGTCTACCCGGGTATTGCCATGGTGCGTGCGAATAAAATCGATCACAATTTCGGGGATGTTTTCTTTGCGGGCCAGTTCAACCCCTTTGCTCACATGCCTGATGATGAGCTGGGCGCTTTCCTGGTAAGGCAACTTATCGTGAGGGTTAAAACCCGAGTTTTGGTTCTCAATAAAATAGAGCGGGTTCTCCATCTTTCCAATATCATGATACAGTGCCCCTGCCCTAACCAGCAAGGCATTGCCGCCAATGCTGTATATGGCACTTTCGGCAAGGTTGGCTACCTGTAACGAGTGCTGAAACGTTCCGGGTGCTGTGAAGGCTAATTTGCGCAATAAAGGGGCGTTGGTATTGGTCAGTTCGATAAGAGTAATATCTGATGTAAGGCCAAACACCTTTTCGAAGGCATAAATGAGCGGATAGGCCAGCAGGGTTAACAATACGCTGACTACAAAAGGCAAAAAATCCATCCAGTCGATACTCGAAATACTGCCTTCGCGGATAAACGAGATCCCCAAGAATGCAACCAGGTAGTTAGATACAATGATGAGGGCCGAAATTAAAAACTGCTCGCGCCTGATGAGGTTTTTGATGCTGTAAATGGCCACCATACCGGCAGTAATTTCGTAATAGGCAAACTCAAAGCTGTTGGGCACAAAAAAGCCGGCTATGAGCACCACCAGCAAATGGATATTAAGCGCCAGCCTGGTATCAAACAATATGCGGATGATAATGGGCACAATGCAATAAGGTATATAATACAGGTTGGGCAATTGCACCCTGATTGACCATGACAGGGTTGCCAGCATGGCCGTTACTACCAGTAATATTAAACTCACCAGCCGGTTATCGTGATAAATATCCTTGCGGAACAGGTACAGAAAAACCATGAGCAGGGCAATAACGATGGATACCAGCAGCACCTGCCCCAATAGTACCAAACGCGGGTTGCCCGATACGCGCACATTATCCTCAAAGGCCTGCCTGAAGGATTCGAGCTTTTGATAAATATCCTGGTTAATTACCGAGCCTTTGGCAACAATCAGCTCTCCTTTTTGCACCATCCCGCGGGTTAACGAGAGGCTGTTGATCACCTCGTTTTCCAACCGGTTGGTTAGTTTATCATCGTAGTTTAAGTTTTCTTGCAGGCGGCCCTGTATAATGCCTATTAAAAAAGTTTTATCGATGCTTTTATAAGTGCTCAAGGTTTGATCGATATAACTTAAGGCTGTTTCGCGGGTGTAAAGCTGCGCTGTATTGACTTCGTTATCGATATTGTTATGCAGAACGCTGATCCGGTAATTTTCGGAGCCATGCTGATACTTTTTGTTGAGTGCTAAAACACCCCGGTCGTAAACCTCTTTCAACAAGTTGTATCCAAGGGTAAAATACTTTTGCTTTAGCTTTTCGGCCAGGCCGGCATTGCGCCATTTGATTTCGAAATCATTTTTATAACCATCCAGGTTTTGTTGTTCTGCCTCGTGGTCGAGCTGGTAAATTGGCGTGATGCTACGGGTGGCTGCCGCCTGATCTTCCTTTAACTGCTCGCCCGACTTAAGGACGGCGAAGATATAAGGCGATATCAAATCCTTTTGATTCCATATCTTCCCTTTTTCGTACTCGTATCTAAACTTGGCCTGTTTGGGTAAGGCTAAAACAATAACGGCAATGCTAAGCAACATCATAAAAAATTTGACGTTGCGCGCGTATTTGCGCATCAGAGCCTTTTGGCGCGAAGTGCTGAGTGTTGCTGCCATTTGTTAATTACGTGTCAAAAATAGGATAAGTTTTCTGTTTTACGCGCCATTTGATTATTTGAATTTGTTTTACACCGCTTTAAGCAATTGCTTACCGCAAACTTTGCCACATTTTATTTTTCGATAGCCGGAACACGCAGTAATAATTTAATACGTTATAACTGTAAGCAAATACTAAATTTGCCCAAACCAAATTATTTATTTTTTATGAACGAAGTATATATTATAGCCGCAACCCGAACGGCCATGGGCAGCTTTGGCGGAAGTTTATCATCCTTATCGGCCACGCAGTTGGGTGCGGCGGCTATCAGGGCCGTTGTTGAAAAATCGGGATTAAAGCCCGACCAGATACAGGAAGTTTACATGGGCAACGTGATGTCGGCCAATTTGGGGCAAGCACCTGCAACGCAGGCGGCTATATTTGCGGGTTTGCCGTTTATGCCGGCAACTACGGTTAATAAAGTTTGCGCATCGGGCACTAAAGCCATTATGCTGGCGGCTCAAAGCATTGCCCTTGGCCAAAACGATATTGTACTTGCCGGTGGTATGGAAAGCATGAGCAATGTACCCTATTACCTGGATAAGGCCAGAAATGGTTACCGCCTGGGCCACGGGCAAATTACCGACGGACTGGTTAAGGATGGTTTGTGGGATGTTTATAATGATTACCACATGGGCTCGGCTGCTGAGCTTTGCGCGGCTGAATGCCAGGTGAGTCGCCAGGACCAGGATGCTTATGCCATACAATCGTACCAACGGGCGCAGGCGGCACAAAAAGCCGGTAAGTTTACTAACGAGATATGCCCTGTTGAGGTTAAAGATAAAAAAGGAAATATAACCCTGGTTACTGCTGATGAGGAGCCCAACGCAGTTAACTTTGATAAAATATCAGGCTTAAAACCGGTATTTAAAAAGGATGGCACAGTTACGGCGGCCAACGCATCATCGTTAAACGACGGGGCAGCGGCGCTGGTTTTGATGAGCAAAGCAAAGGCCGAAGAGTTGGGCATTAAGCCGATAGCTAAAATTATTGCTTTCGCGGATGCCCAGCAAGCGCCCGAATGGTTTACCACGGCGCCATCAAAGGCTATCCCGCTGGCTTTGCACCGGGCTGGCCTCACGGTTAAGGATATTGATTATTTTGAAATTAACGAGGCGTTCTCGGTGGTATCGTTAGCTAATAACCGGTTGTTGGAGCTGGATGCCGACAGGGTGAATGTAAACGGCGGCGCAGTTGCGTTAGGGCATCCGCTGGGGGCATCGGGCGCACGTATTGTGGTTACGCTGCTGAATGTTTTACAGCAAAACGGCGGCAAGCTTGGGGTTGCCGGAATTTGCAATGGCGGTGGCGGCGCGAGTGCCATTGTGGTTGAGATGATGTACTAACTTCAGGAGCACTAATTTCACGAATGGGAATGAACACTAATTTCACGAATTGGAACGAATTTTCACGAATGCTGGGTTTAGAGGCTTGGGGTGAGTTGCGATGGCGGGGTTTTGCGTTAGCGATTGTAGTGAAAAGCCCGGAATGCAGCGCAGCGGAATGAGGACTTGTAACGGAAAGCGCGGGCCGGAGGCAACGCCCAAAGCCTCACCTAAATCCTTTCCAAAGGAGAGGACTTGTTATTCCGGTGGAGGGTAGGTGGTTGATTGTTTGCGTGGATAAATAACCTATGCAAAAGCTCACACGGAAAAATTTAAATCTCTCCTTTGGAGAGCAATTAGATGAGGCTATGCACAATCATACACAGGACAATCAAAGTCCTCTCCCTTGGAGAGGATTTAGGTGAGGCCATACAAACCCGTACACAAAGAAACCATACACAGGACATTCAAACTCCTCTCCCTTGGAGAGGAGTTAGGTGAGGCCATACACAAAACATTCAAAGTATTCTCCTTTGAAGAGGATTTAGGTGAGGCCATACAAAACAATCAAAAAAACCATACACAAGCCATTCAAAGTCCTCTCCTTTGGAGAGGATTTAGGTGAGGCTAAATATACAACACATGAAAAAAATCGTCTTCGGATTGATATTATTATTAGTTACTACTGCGGCACCAGCCCAGCACCTGGCTGATGCTGCGGGTTTAAAACAATTGAAGGTTTTTGAAGATAGCCTGAAGGTACTCGGAAACCGGTTTATAAATGACGAGAACGAACTGGAACGTAAAAACGCCAATTATAAGTTTATTAAAACTTTAGTGAGTGCGCTCAAGGTTCCGGGATCGTATCATTATGCTTTCGATTCGCTTAAAAATATCAGCTTGATTAATGCACCCGATAACCGTTTCAGGATAATGGCCTGGCATGTATTAAATAATGATGGCAGTTACCGTTTTTATGGCGCCATACAAATGAACAGCGCCGTTTTGAAGCTTTACCCGCTCGAGGACTACTCGCCTTTATTAAAAAACCCCGAAGACTCGGTAACCGATAACCGTAAATGGTTTGGGGCCCAGTATTATAAAATTATACAGCCCGACGCGGCGCTGCCTTATTATACCCTGTTGGGCTGGAAGGGCAATACCATTAAGACTACCAAAAAGGTGATTGAGGTTTTATCGTTCAGCAATGGCAAGCCTGTTTTGGGGATGCGTGTTTTTACGGGTAATGGCAAAATACGCCGCCGGGTGGTTTTTGAGTATGCAAGGCAGGCATCGATGCTGTTGAAATATAATGCGGACAGCCATTTGATTGTATTTGACCACCTTGCGGCTTCTGACCCGAAAACGAAGGGGAAGATGGAAACTTACGGGCCGGATATGTCGTACTCGGGTTACCAGTTTAAGCTGGGCAAGTGGGTGTTTGTGGATAACCTGGATATGAGGAACATTCCGGATACGAACGACGAGCAATATGTTGACCCAAAAAAGCAATTGGTTCCGGATAAAACAACGGTTGCGAAAAAACGAACGAGACAATAAAATTTGATTTGCAATAACGTTTGTAACCAGCTATAATGCGGAATTTTGTGGTTACTTTACAGCATTAAATTTTGATTTATCAGAATAATCTTATTTTAGCGAAAATTTATAAATAAACTATGCAAGATACTACCCTTTCGGTACCTGTTGAACAAGCGCCGCCACGCTATCCCAAGGCCATACCCTATATTATAGGGAACGAGGCTGCAGAGCGTTTCAGCTTTTATGGCATGAAATGTATACTGACGTTGTTTTTGGTAGCGCAGTTTTTTAATCCTACTCATGATCCGGCCCTGGCCAAAGTTGCTAACGCTCAGGCTAACGAGAGCACGCACTTTTTTATCGCTTTAGCTTATGCCTTACCGTTTGTTGGCGGCCTGGTTGCCGACTGGTTTACCGGAAAATATAAAATCATCCTGTACATATCTATCGTATATTGTATAGGGCACTTATTTTTATCGTTGTTTGATACTGATTTAACCTGGTTCCGTTACGGTTTGATCCTGATCGCTATCGGCGCGGGTGGTATTAAATCGTGCGTATCATCAAACGTGGGCGATCAGTTTGATAAATCGAACGAATCATTGATATCTAAAGTTTACGGCTGGTTTTACTTCAGCATCAACGCCGGTTCGATGCTATCAACCGTGATGATACCTTATATTTACAATCATTATGGCGCTAAATGGGCCTTTGGCATACCTGGAGTTTTAATGGCAATTGCAACCGTCATCTTTTTTTCGGGCCGTAAATTGTATGTAAGGGTACCGCCATCCGGGGTAAACAAAAACAACTTTGTATTTATTTCGCTTTATTCGCTGTTCAATATCGGCAAAAAACAAAAAGGTCAATCGTTGCTGGATGTTGCCAAAGGCAAGTTTGACCCGGAGAAGGTTGAGGGTATTAAAGCGGTTTACCGCGTTTTGGCCGTTTTTGCCTTTATCCCCATTTTTTGGGCCATGTGGGACCAGTCGGAAAGTGAGTGGGTGATACAGTTGGAGCAATTAGACAAGCATATTAATTTAGGCTTTGCACAGTTTGACCTGCTATCGGCACAGGTACAAACCGTTAACCCGGTTTTCCTGCTTTTATTTATCCCCGTATTTAATTACGGTGTTTACCCTTTGTTTGATAAGATGGGCATTAAAACCACGCCGCTCCGCCGCATTGGAGCAGGTTTGGCCTTAACTGGTTTATCCTTTGTAATTATCGCCTTGATACAACAAAGCGTTGATGCCGGCGGCCACCCCAGCGTTTGGTGGCAAATATTAGCCTTTATCATACTTTCGGCAGGCGAGGTACTGGTATCTATCACCGGCTTGGAGTATGCTTATACACAAGCTCCAAAATCAATGAAAGGTACTATGGGAGCCATCTGGCTTTTAACTGTTTCGGCAGGTAACCTTCTTGATGTTTATGTAAACAACAGCATCTCATCGCACGGTTACTTCGCCCGGTTTAGCGGCGCAGGCTTCTACTGGTTGTTTATCGGCTTGATTTCCGCTTTCCTGGTGTTGTTTATGTTTATATCGCCACGCTTAAAAGAGCGTAACTATATCACCGATCCGGAAATGGATCTGGCAGTAGCTGGCGAGGCTCCCGAAAAATAATAATTGCCCTTAAACAGGTAAAACAAAAGAGGCTCCATCGTTATGGTGTGACCCCAAAAAGTTGGACAGTTTACAAAATTAAGTTTTTTGTACGAGAGCTCGGTATTCCACCGGGCTCTTTCCATTTAACCTGTTTTTTATTCTTTCATTGTTATAGTAATGAATGTATTCTTTTAACGAAGTTATAAATTCTTCCGCAGTTTCAAAGCTCTGTTTGTACAGTAATTCTGTCTTTAAGATCCCAAAGAAGCTTTCGGCCAAGGCATTATCCAAGCAGTTTCCCTTTCTGGACATGCTTTGAATAATTCCATGTTTTTCCAAAGCCTTTCTATATCCATAATGTTGATATTGCCACCCTTGGTCAGAGTGAAAAATAAGTCCCCTTATATCTTTCACTTTATCAAAAGCCTCATATAACATTTCATCTATCATCTGCATATTTGGAGATTTTGAAATACTATAAGAAATGACTTCCCCGTTGAACATGTCAATTATAGGAGATAAATAGATCTTCTCCCCTTTAATGTTCATCTGAGTGACATCCGTAGCCCATTTCTGATTAGGCAGATTTGCCTCAAAATCCCTTTCAAGTACATTAGGGGCAATTTTACCAACCTCACCTTTGTATGAGCGATAACTTACTTTCCTGATATTGCATTTTAGGCCTAATGTTCCCATCAATTTTTGGACAGTCTTGTGATTTATGCTATAACCCCGGTTCTTCATTTCGGCGGTGACCCGCCGATAACCATATCTGCCTTTATGCAAGTGGTATATACTTGCGATCTCTTCTTTTTCATGCTTGTATTTATCATCATTTAGGCGCTTGCGATGATAATAAAATACAGAACGAGCCATCTGTTTGCAATCCAATAGAATTGAAACATCATGTTCGGGCCTTAGTTCTTCGATGGCTTTTGCCCACTCATGCGTTCGCGGGCTTCTTTTTCCTTGACTAAGGCCGTGACTTTTTTTAATAGTGCGTTCTCCGCCCGCAAACGGCTATTTTCCGCCTGGAGCTTCTCTACTTCTGTTTCAGGTTCAAGCTTCTTTGATCTTCCCATGCATTTAGGTGGTCGTCCAGGATTCTTTTGCTGGTATAGTACTGCATATCCCTCAACCCGTACTGATCTTACCCAGCGCTCTAAAGCAGTCTTGCTTAATCTATATTCCAGAACAACCTGATTTAAAGGTACTTTTTTTCCTATGACAAGCCTTACAACTTCTTCTTTGAAATCAGGCGTGGGCTTGACGTTAGGTTGTTTGAGCAGCCCACTTTCGCCATAAAGATCATATTTCCGAACCCATTCCAATATCATGCCTTCACGGATATGGCGTTCGCGGGATATCCGTAGAATCGGCTTTCCCTTTCTTACTTGAGAAACTACATCAAGTTTCTCTTCAAATGTGTGCTTTGACATAAATAATAAACCCCAAAAGTTTTTGTCTAACTTTTGGGGTTCACTTCATTAAGGTGAAGCCTCTTTTGTTTTTGGTTTACTTAGTGCCGCGGCAAGGGTAACAATTTTAATTTCCGGCTTGCCGCCCGCCACGGCGCCGGCGCTTTACAAGCGCCTAACTAAAGCTCGTAGGATGATTTGCGGCTAATTTCTAACACCATGCCTTTGATTACGTCGCGCCCGCTCTCCCATCGTTTTAACCGGTTAATTTGCTTAATAGCAGCTCTGTCCTTAATTTCAAGATTCTGGTGATAGTAATCGGGCATAGCATCTTTCATGGCGTTATAAATATCAGCTGTAGTGCCTTGTAAAATGAGTTCGGTATTGTTTCTTACTAAATCGGCCAGCGCGTCGGCCATGCTGGCTGCATAGTATGGGCAGTCCCAATCATGGTGATAAGGATCATCGCCCTTGATATTTACTTTCTGCAATGGGTGCGAAAGATCTTCCACAATCTCGGCTATGGCGTCGCCAAATACATGCGAATATTCGGCAATAAAATGATGCCACCAGCGCGGGTGCTGCGGCAGCTCTTTGAGCAAGGTATCGCACACTAAAACACGCAACGGAAAATCGGGACTGGCAGGATCCATTACCACAAGCGAGGTGCCAAAATGCCCCTCTTTGGCCGAATGCCTGCTGTAAATTACAAAAAACTGAAGCTGGGTTTCGCCGTCATGGTGCAGCCCGGCTGTATACTCTTTAATATCTTGTAACCGCTCTTCCAGGTATCCCCCTTTAAAAAGCACATGCAAGTTGCCACCCGATTTTGCCGTACAGCGTTTACTGTTCTCGGCAAATACATTGCCATTGGCCGGGCGGCTGGTAAAGTGATTACCGCTGTTGTATCGAATTTCTTCTGAATCGACGGGATAGGTGCTGATATCTGCCGTATCGCCTGCCTCTGTTTGCTTATTAGGATGAACCGAGCGGAAGGGAACATGCATGCGCTCACTTTCCATCCTGCGGGCAAGATTATAAATCCGTTGCTCGGTAGCAGCCAATAAGGGGTCGCCACTGATGGGATCAAAATAAACAGCATCTATGCATCTGCCCAGATGCCGGGCAATAGAACGATTTTTTAACAGTTTTTGGACGGGTTGCCGGGTGGTTAGAAAAAAATCATGCAAGGCCTGGTTTGCCAGGTACTCATCCAATGGCCTGTCGAATTGCAGCAGCGTTTTATCCTTGTGATTCCGTACCCATGCACGCAAAAACCGGTAAGCCTGTCGCTCAAAATAACGATTGGCGCTTTCCGCGATTTGTTTGTTGCAAGGTTGTTGATCCATTAATTTTAAAGGGGAATAGCAGGCGGTGAAATATCAAATATAACCATTATAATATGAAATTGCATGGCGAAATAAGTACGTGTCACCATTTTTTTACACCCGTTGCCGGTGTATTGATTTACTGGCTATTGATGCAAAAAACTGCTTCGCGATCATAGTCGGCGACGGCACGTGCTACGGGATCGGCATCTCCGATCATGTTCAATCATCCTTCCGTTCAGTTGGGAAACATTGCGTAATAGCCGGTGAAGGACATCGACTATGGCACAGCGAAGATACCGAACACGGGATATTGAGGACACAGCCTTGCGATATAATTCAACATCAAGCCCCCAACTAAAATACCCTTGATTTTCTACCCAGCCGCAGTAACGGCGTTAATTTTAACGTGCGATACCTTATCATAATCGGGTACAAAGGTATCCTCACTGCTGATGGCCATATCCAGTTCAAAATTAGCCGGGTAAGGCGTATCAAGCAGGCCCCGTTTGGGGATGTAGGGAAACAGCTCGGCATAAGTTTGGATAAGGTTGTGGCTCACCCGGCGATAGATGAACGAGCGATGCAGATCGTGGGGATGTTTTAAACCAGCCGCCCCTATCATTTGCACTGCGCTGGCTACGGTTTGTTTATGGAAGCTTGCCACACGTACCTTTTTATCGCCCACTACCAGGCCGCGCATCAGGCTTTTATCCTGTGTGGCTACACCGGTTGGACAGGTATTCATGTTACACTCCAGGGCTTGTATACACCCCAGGGCGAACATCATGCCGCGGGCGCTGTTACACATATCGGCACCTAAAGCGAAATTTTTAACCAGGTCGAACCCGGTAGCTACCTTACCCGAGGCTATAATTTTGATGTGCTTTTTTAAATCAAATCCCGTAAGGGCATCATAAACAAAGGCCAATGCTTCACGCAAGGGCATCCCTACCGAGTTTGAAAACTCCAGCGGCGCGGCACCGGTACCGCCCTCGCCACCATCAACGGTAATAAAATCGGGATAGATTCCGGTTTTCACCATGGCTTTGCAAATGGCTAAAAATTCGCTTTTATGGCCCACACAAAGCTTAAAGCCGATAGGCTTGCCACCGGATAGCTCCCGGAGTTTTTGTATAAAGGCGATGAGCTGTAAAGGCGTTGAAAAGGCTTTATGGACGGGCGGCGATACAACATCCTCGCCCATTTGTACCAGGCGGATGCGCGCTATCTCGGGTGTAACTTTGGCAGCTGGCAATATGCCTCCATGGCCGGGTTTTGCCCCTTGCGAAAGTTTGATCTCGATCATTCTTACCTGCGGCAGCACTGCACGTTCGGCAAAGGCGTCGTAATCAAAAGTTCCGTCTTTATGGCGGCAGCTAAAATAGCCGGTGCCTATTTGCCAGATGATATCGCCACCGGGCTGTAAGTGGTGATCACTTAAACCACCTTCGCCTGTATTGTGGGCAAAGTTGCCAATTTTGGCACCGCCGTTAAGGGCCAGTATGGCATTCTCGCTCAGGGAGCCGAAGCTCATGGCCGAAATATTAAATACACTGGCACTATAGGGCTTGGTGCATGCCGGGCCACCAACCAATACACGTGGGTCTTCATTTAAATGCTGATGATCAAGCGCGGCTATACTGTGGTTAAGCCATTCGTAGCCACTTTCGTAAACATCCAGCTCGGTACCAAAAGGGCGGGTATCATCAACCTTTTTGGCGCGTTGATATATTACGCTCCGGTTAAGCCGGTTAAAGGGTGTACCATCGGTATCGCTTTCAATAAAATACTGATATATTTTGGGGCGAAGCTCTTCCATCACAAAACGCAGATGCCCAAACACCGGAAAATTACGAACGATACTGTGTTTTTTTTGAAATACATCGAAAATGCCGAGCAGTAATATAGGGCCCATAACTACAAAGGACCATACGGCCGGCGGCCAAATCATCGTCCAACCGATTAAAAGGGCAACAATTAAAATAACAGATACAATGAAGAGTTTTCTCATAAAACGGATTACAGCAAATTATGCGATAAAAATAAACTTATTGCTATTGTATGGGAGTATGAGAAAAAAAAGATTTCTGTTTGCTGACAAAAAAAGGCCGGATTTGAATATCCAGCCTTTAACTTATTAGTAGATTGTTTCTTTTTTTACCCGGCAAACCAACTGTTCAGGTACTGGCTTGCTTTATGATCAACTTTCCTGACTGTGATCATAGAACGTTAGCTTATTTCTTTAAGTGACCCGGTAAGCCATTCAATCCGTGTTTACGTAAAAAGGATTTAGCTTCTTCCATTTTTTTTACAACAAATGGATCGTTCTCATGATCCTTAACTTTATCGCTAATTACAGCGCCGCCATAATAGCGTTTTTCATTTGTTGTTATTTTTTTAACTGCTGGCATAATCGCTTCCTTTCTTTATCTCAAAAATACTCATTTATTTTTTCTTCACCAAAAATGCATCATAGTTGACATTGCTTTTAAATGCCTGCCATGCATCGCCCTTGAAACCATATACATCAAAATCTATGCTTATTTCATTCCACAAACTTGTAATGCCCATTTGATAGAGTCTGGTTCTTGCTGGTGTACTGCCTGTAGCAAATATATAGTGGTTGCCATAATTATTGGTAAAATCAATAATTGTGTTGGCTACAGTTGCAAGTACCATGCCTCTATCATTATTGTTGCTCACTACAGCATCATCAATCACATCCGTACCGTCCGGAATATCTCCAAAAGCTAAATTGTAAATAACGGGGTCATTGCTTATGAGGGAAAAACGTACGCCCTTTTTTATTTGCCCTTTTGGCCCACTACTATAAAATTCGTAGTTATTAAAATTATTACTGGCAAGATAAGGATAACGCTCTAAATTCATCTAAATTGCTCCATCAGCATTCATTACTCAGGCATTAACCAACAAAATTTCCTTCAGCTTATCCACTGTATAATCCACCTCCTGGCGGGTATTATACTTTGAAAAAGAAAAGCGCACCGCAGGCCTATCCGGACTGGCGCCGATAGCGGTTAATACGTGCGAACCAATATCGCTGCCAGAACTACAGGCGCTGCCCCCCGAAGCGGATATGCCTGCAATATCCAAACTAAACAATAACATATCGGCCATTTCCATTTCGGGGAAAGATACGTTGAGCACGGTGTACAAACTTTTAGCGGGGTTGGTTTCGCCATTAAAGGCAACATCGGGTATGTTGGCCTTTAGCTGCTCCATCATATAGGTTTTTAAGCCCTGGATATGTTGTTGATGCTGCGGCATTTCGGTATAAGCCATTTCGAGCGCTTTGGCCAAGCCAACTATGCCATAAACATTTTCAGTACCGCCGCGCATGTTGCGCTCTTGCGATCCGCCGTAAATCATGGGTTTTATTTTGATGCGGTGGTTAACATGCAAAAAGCCCACGCCCTTTGGCCCATGAAACTTGTGTGCCGCGCCTACTATAAAATGCGCTTTGAGCTTACTGAGGTCGTGCTCGTAGTGCCCCATGGTTTGCACCGTATCGCTATGGTAAATGGCGTTATATTTTTCGCACAGGTCGCCAATCAGTTCAATATCGCTCAGGGTTCCCAGTTCGTTATTGGCATGCATCAGCGATACCAAACTGCGGTTAGGGTTTTGCAGCAAAGTTTCCAGGTGCGCGGTATCTATATTTCCTTTTTCGTCGGTTTCAACAAAGCTCAGCTCAATGGTACCGGCTTTTTGCATGGCCTCCAGGGTATGCAAAACAGCATGGTGCTCCAGCTTACTGGTGATGGCATGCTGAATGCCATGATCCATAATACTGCAACGGATAGCGGTATTATCGGCCTCGGTACCACCGGATGTAAAAAATATTTCGGCCGGGGAAGTATGCAGCAGGCCGGCAATGGTTTTGCGCGCCTTCTCGATCAAGGTACGTACCTCGCGGCCATGCGAATGGATGGACGATGGGTTGCCGTAATGGTTCTCCATCACCTGGTACATCTCTTTTAAAACTGCCGGATCAACAGGCGTAGTAGCGGCATTGTCTAAGTAAACACGCATTATTTTTATTGGGTGATTGATTGAATTATTGAGTTATTGATTGGAATTTATTTACTGAATTATTGATTAACTCAATGACGATTTTTTTGCGATGTTGTTGTGCACATTGATTATTTTTCCATTGTTGTTCTGCGGGCGGCAGAAACGATCTTTAATATTTCAGTTCCTTCTGCCATTAGCGGATTTATCTTCTCAGCATGCATTATTTCTGCTTCGATCATAATTTCCATCCAGAAAACACTTTCGTCTGCTTCCTCAACAACAATGGATAGCTTTGCGCCAAATTCGGCCTTTGACCGGGCTCTGCAAGCCGCACGGTAATTAGCCCCTACCGATGATGACGATCGTAACAGTTGCCTGCCAATAATTCTGGCTTCTTCTGTTTTAGGCA
Organism: Mucilaginibacter paludis DSM 18603; assembly: GCF_000166195.2. NCBI lineage: Bacteria > Pseudomonadati > Bacteroidota > Sphingobacteriia > Sphingobacteriales > Sphingobacteriaceae > Mucilaginibacter > Mucilaginibacter paludis. The sequence goes on along the minus strand of NZ_CM001403.1, from coordinate 5,828,515 downwards.
GATCTCTGAAGAGCCGGATGTTATCGACTACAAACTTTTTAGTCCGGTTTTTAACTATTTCGGCAAACTCAATTTTGTCAATTCTTTCCATCAATAATTATATAAAAATCAATCATTCAATAAATCAATAACTCAATCAATATTATACGTGCAAAATATCCTTTATATCGGCTATAATTTTGTTGGCTAAATTGTTGGCTACCGTTTCAGAATCTCCTTCCGAATAGATGCGGATGATGGGTTCGGTATTGGAGCGGCGCAGGTGTACCCATTGTTTATCGAATTCGATTTTCAATCCGTCGATGGTTAGGTGCGGCTGGCTTTTATACTTTTCCTGCACCTTCAGCAATAAGCCGTCGATATCCATTTCGGGCGTTAGTGTAATTTTGTTTTTGGAGATAAAATAGCCGGGATAGCCGTGCCTTAAAATCGAGATGCGTTTGCGCGATTTAGCCAGGTGCGTTAAAAATAAAGCAATGCCAACTAAGGCATCGCGGCCATAATGCAACTCCGGATAAATGACACCGCCGTTGCCTTCGCCGCCAATAATGGCATTAACTTCCTTCATTTTATTTACCACATTCACTTCGCCAACGGCGGCGGCATGGTACTCTCCACCAGCAGCTTCAGTAACATCGCGTAGGGCACGGGTTGATGACAGGTTGGATACCGTGTTGCCCTTCTGATTTTTCAATACATAATCGGCAACGGCAACCAAAGTATATTCTTCGCCAAACATGTTGCCGTCTTCGCAAACAAAGCACAGCCTGTCCACATCCGGATCAACGGCTATACCTAAATCGGCTTTTTTTGACAGCACCTCTTTCGAGAGGGCACTCAGGTTTTCGGGCAGTGGCTCCGGGTTGTGTGGGAAATTACCATCGGGCTCACAATACAACTGATGAACGGTTTTAACACCCAGCGCCTTGAGCAAAGCCGGAACAAAAATACCTCCGGTAGAGTTTACACAATCGATGGCTATGTTAAAGTTAGCTTTAGCAATGGCGTCAACATCAACCAAAGGCAAAGCCAGTATCATGTCGATATGCTTTTGTAAATAAGTGTCATCGGTGGTAAGTTTACCCAGATCATTTACATCGGCGTATTTAAAGTTGCTTTGCTCTGCTATTTCTAATACCAACTGGCCGTCGGCATCATTGATAAATTCGCCATACTGGTTCAGCAGCTTTAAGGCGTTCCATTGCTTGGGGTTGTGGCTGGCAGTTAAAATAATACCGCCTGCCGCATTCTCCATGGGCACAGCTATCTCCACGGTTGGCGTGGTAGACAGGCCCAGATCGACCACATCGATACCTAAACCTTGTAAGGTACCAATTACCAGGTTGCTCACCATTTGACCCGAGATGCGGGCATCACGACCGATCACGATTTTTTTGATCCCTGATTTTGACACTGCCCAGCTACCAAAGGCCGATGTGTATTTAACAATATCTAATGGCGTTAAGCCATCGCCGGGAGCACCACCAATAGTTCCTCTAATTCCCGAAATTGATTTTATTAATGTCAATGCTGTAAATATTAGGTTGCAAAAATAACAATAATTGAGCGTTAGCCAATGTAAAATTATGTGTTGCAAGCGTGTAAATTGGCTATATTTGCCGCCTCATATTGTATAGCATGCCCAAAAAGTGGTTTCAAAATTGGTTTAACTCACCCTACTACCACATCCTATATCAACAGCGCAACAACGCTGAAGCCGAGTTTTTTATTGATAACCTATGCGAGTATTTAAAGCCATCTGCCGAAGCTAATCTGCTTGATATTGCCTGTGGCCGCGGCCGCCATTCCATTTATCTGAATAAAAAAGGCTATGATATTACCGGCATCGATCTTTCGATAGCCAGTATCCAATATGCTAAGCAATTTGAGAACAGTCACCTGCATTTTTATGTGCACGATATGCGCTACCTGTTTTATGTAAACTATTTTGACATTGCTTTAAACCTTTTTACCAGCTTTGGTTATTTTGATACCGACTATGAGCATGTTAAAGCTTTAAAAAACTTTCAGAAGGCGCTAAAGCCCGATGGGTTATTGGTGCTTGATTATTTTAACAGCAACAAAGTACTGAATATGCTTTGCCCGCAAATGATCAAAACAGTAAGCGGCGTTGATTTTAACATCCACAAAAAAATAGAGAACGATAAAATTATAAAAACCATTGAGTTTGAAGATCAAAACAAACCCTATATATTTAAGGAAGAAGTAAAAGCTTTTAGCATGGGCGACTTTAAGCTTTTTTTTGAACAAAGCGGCTTTGAAATTTCACACTGTTTTGGCAATTATAACCTGGAAGAGTTTGACCCGGCCAACTCCGACCGTTTAATTTTTATTTGTAAAAAGGCACTATGATCGATCAGCTTTTACAACTGGACAGGCATTTTTTTTACATCATCAATCATGGCTTATCCAATCCGTTTTTTGATTGGCTGATGCCCATCCTCAGGCAACCCAAATTATGGATACCGCTTTACGTTTTTATATTTTGCTTTTGTATTTACCGTTATAAAAAAACAGGCGCTTACATTGTGGTGCTGTTAGCTATAACCGTTGGCTTATCTGATTTTGGCAGCGGCGTTGTTGGCAAGCACTTGGTAAAACGGCTAAGGCCCTGCAACGATGCGGCCATGGCGCAAACTATAATTACGCGGATACCCTGCGGCTCTGGCTTTAGCTTCCCTTCGGCGCATGCCAGTAACCATTTCGCCATCGCGTTATTTTTGAGCCTGGTATTTAGCAAGCGCTGGAAATGGATATGGTTTATTGCCATTTTGTGGGCCGCGACCATTTGCCTTGCACAGGTTTATGTAGGTGTACATTATCCGTTTGATGTAACTTTTGGCGCATTATACGGTATGCTGGTTGCTTACCTTATATATTTGCTGTTTAAAAAACTACAACCCCAATTTTAATATGCAGGTTTGGCAGCTATTGTTATTATTTTTTTGTGCCTTTTTAGGCGGCATGAGCATTTTTTTATTTAAAGGCGGCAACCACAGCAAGCATCTTAAACTGATATTATCCTTTAGCGGCGCTTACCTGTTTGCTATAACCGTACTCCATTTAATACCCGATGCTTACCATGGCAATGATAACATGGTAGGTGTTTTTATATTGGGCGGTTTTTTATTCCAGATCATTTTGGAGCAATTTTCGGATGGTGTGGAGCACGGGCATATCCATCAACACGGGCATAACCACTCTGTGTTCCCGGTAGCCGTTTTGTTAAGTTTATGCCTTCACGCTTTTTTAGAGGGCATGCCTTTAGCACAGGGCTACCAGGTGCAACTGGTAATTGGCATTGCGCTACACCACATCCCCGCCGCATTTGCCCTGGCCAGTGTGATGCTCGTTAACCGGGTATCCAAAAATAACATGATCTTCTTTTTGTTTTTATTCGCGGCGATGGCGCCTGCCGGATACTTTTTTAGCGATGCCATCAGCCATGGCGTTGTTGGCAACCTGCAAAGTTATTTTAACCGGATCATGGGCGTTGTTATCGGCATTTTTCTGCATATATCAACAACTATCCTGTTTGAATCAACGGAAGACCATTCTTTTAACCTGAAAAAACTACTGGTGGTTTTGGCAGGCATCAGTATCCCGCTTACTTTATTTTTGTTGGAGTTGTAGATAACGCCCACCAATGCAAATTATTGACTATCAAGGCATTTTCACATCAGCAATCAGTGCACCTAATATTATGCATACTTACCGCTTTTTGATTTCTCCTCCCGTCGGGATGACATGATGGAGAGAAATTCAGTATTGACAATCAACAACTTAACGGAATGTCATTATAAGTAACAGACCCGGCCCAACCGAAAAAAAATAGCGATGACGTTTGGAACCTGTAGGCCTATTTTGCGCAGAAAGAAAGTGCGCAAAGGCCAGACTGCACGCCGGGCCGGGTTTGGCCTGCGGGCGGAAGGATCGGGCAGTCTTGATTTTTTTGGTTACTTTTTGTATCAAGACAAAAAGTAACAAGCCCCTTCCCGCGGCGATTGAGGTGCGCCACGAGGCGTGCGTATTAGTAATAATTAAATACCTAAAGGATGAAAGAGCCTTACAACCAAATTTGCCGTTCGGGTTGAAGTAAGCCTGGCACATTGGGAAGAAATGAACAATGTGAAGCTCAGGCGAGATGGTTCTGTAAGCTGCACCAGTAAGGCTTCGTTACGCCAAAGGATATCGGTCAAGCACCCTCATTTGCTTAACCCTGCCATGACAGTGGGAATAACGGCAATAAGAACACTGTCAGATACCCGGAGTAGAATGGTGTTGCGTGCAGGACGAAGGTAGCGCATGAACGTGGGAGACCCTAACGGGATATGCATGTCGGCATATTGCCGAGGGAGTCGGATATGTCCATAGTAGTGTTTGAGTCCCGAAAAGGTAAAAGCGGGAGTAGCGAAGGGGCATTACTATGAATAAGGTTTCCAAGAGAACAAAAACGGACAAAATTGATGGTAACAAATCATAAGAAGGTCGAAGCAGAAGGGAAGCAGGGCGAGCTGTTTAAAAGACGGCGGCGTGAGATCCCGGATGCGGAAAGAGTAGAAACACTCCGGGGGAAACTATATCAGAAAGCCAAGCAGGAGCGGAAGTACAAGTTTTATGTGCTGTATGATAAGCTGTTCATACCGTATATGCTAAGGGCAGCGTGGAAACAGGTTAAAGCCAATGACGGCGTAGCCGGAATAGACGGAATCCGGATATCAGATGTAGAACGGGGAGGCGTAGAAACCTACCTGCACACACTGGGAGAAGAATTACGAAAGCAAACCTACCGTCCGGAAGCAGTAAAACGGGTGATGATCCCGAAGGCCAATGGCGGGGAACGGCCCTTAGGCATACCCACGGTAAAAGACAGGATAGCCCAGACGGTATGTAAAATGATCCTTGAGCCGATATTCGAAGCAGACTTTAAAGAAGTTTCGCACGGGTTCAGGCCTGGGCGGAGTTCAAAGGATGCGATGACAGCGATCAAGGGGCATTTGCAGGCAGGGAAGACGGAAGTATTTGATGCAGACTTAAGCAAGTATTTCGACACGATCCCGCATGATAAACTGCTAAAAACGCTCAAAGAGAGGATCAGCGATCCAAGGATACTAAGACTGATCAGCATGTGGCTGAAAGTGCCTGTATTTGAGGACGGACAGTTTAAGGGCGGGAAGAAAAATGAGTTTGGCACCCCACAAGGCGGCGTGATATCACCGTTGCTGTCTAATATCTATCTACATCTACTGGACCGGATAGTAACAAAACCGGAAAGTATATTTAGCAGGATGGGCGTATCGATAGTCAGATACGCGGACGATTTCGTACTGATGGGGAAGGTCATACCTAAGGAAGTACTTGACAGACTGAAAATGATACTGGGGAAGATGGGATTGACCTTGAATGAACTCAAGAGCAAACAAATCCAATCGGAACAGGCGCCTTTCAGCTTCCTGGGGCACACGATCCGGTACGACAAGAGCCTGGTGTCCAGAAATGGACGCTACTGGAATATATCTCCGAGCAAAAAATCAGAGCAGCGATTGCGGAGTGGGTTAAGTGAATATCTGAAAAAGCGCGGTCATAGTCCGGCAAGTGAAATAGTAGAAGAGCTTAATAGTCGTATCCGGGGATGGCTGAACTACTATATCATAAAAGGAGTCAGCTACGTACAGGTGAGCAAACGTCGGTTACGAAATTATCTTCACGAAAAGCTCAATCGCTACTACAACCGCAAGAGCCAAAGAAAGTGTAAGCTTTACAGACAAAGAGCTTTTGAGGCCTTGGTTCAAAAGAAAGGACTAATAGACCCAACAAAATACGCTTTCTGACGGTTCAACTGTGAATGCTGATGACGAAGTTTTTAGGAAAGCCGTATGCGGGAAAACCGCACGTACGGATTGACGAGGGAGTCGGGAAAGTGCTTTACTTTCCCGCTCTACTCTACCGGGCCGATGCTGTCAGTTAAGAATACTGATTATCAAAGCAAAATATACGTACTGATAATCAGTGCACCTAATATGATGCATACTTGCCGCTTTTAAAAGGTCGTATGTATGAAATGGTTCGATAGATGATGTAAAAGAGTTCTTGAAAAAAAGGTTGTAGCTTAATAGTGAACCATTAACAAACACTTTAAACCAAGAACTCATGAAACAAGGTACACAATTAGATTTTAGCGGACAAACTATTTTTGTTGGCATAGATGTCCACAAGAAGTCCTGGAAGGTCAGCCTTCGCAGCACCCATATGGAGCTAAAGACGTTTTCCCAGGAACCTTCACCTAAGGCCTTAAGCGGGCATCTACAACAGAACTATCCTTCGGCCGATTACAGGCTCGTTTACGAAGCCGGTTTTTGCGGCTTTGGCTATCAGCGACAGTTTAGTGAGCTGGGGATGTCCTGCATCGTCGTAAATCCTGCCGATGTCCCGCTGACAGACAAGGAAAAGCAGCGCAAATCAGATACGGTCGATTGCCGGAAACTCAGTAAAACATTAAGTGAAGGAGCCCTGAAAGGTATCTTCGTGCCTGGCATCGAGCAACAGGATGACCGCGGTATTATCCGTGTTTACCAGCAAATGATCAAAGATCAGACACGCTATAAGAACCGAATAAAAGGATGGCTTAACTTCCAGGACCAGTCGGTGACGGTAGACACCGATAAATACTGGTCGAATCATTATATCTGCCTGCTCAAGGCCCTTTGCTTGCCTTCATCAGCACGGATCAACCTGGATATTCTGCTACAGGGATACCAGCAGACCCGTATCATGGTACTCACAGCCACCAGGGAAGTCAGAGCCCTATCCAGGCAGCCACGTTATCAACAAATTATAAAACTGATCCGGACCATCCCCGGTATAGGCGAGATTACCGCCTTATTATTTGTCACAGAGATCGGCGACATTGAACGCTTTGATTCCCTGGATGCCTTGTGTGGATATATAGGCTTGGTACCGGATATGCATAGTTCCGGCGATCAAAAAATCATATTGGGGCTCACTAAAAGAGCTCATCATCAATTACGGGAGAAGCTTATCGAGGCCTCTTGGATAGCTGTCAGGCTCGACCCGGCCATGACGCTGGCTTTCAATAACCTTTGCAAAAAAATGAAAAAGAATAAGGCCATCATCAGGATAGCTAAAAAAATGCTCAACCGGATACGGTTCGTTATGAAGAATCAAAAACCTTACGTAACTTCGGTTGTCAAATAAGTCCACAAGGACAAATGCCTGATAAAGCCGGTTTGGTTTTTTTATGAAATGGGCAAACCGAAGCGAGGGATCTGCGGCCCGAAAGGTGTCTGCTATACAAAAGGTTACGGTTGCCCTTTTATCCAAATAATTTGAACGCGATCCTGCAGCCTGCAAAGTGTCTGCTTATAGGAGGTTAGCTGGTCATTTATCAACGCATTAAAATAAAAATTCGTGAAGGTTTTTTTAGCCATTCAGTGAACAGGATAAATAAAAAGCCTCCTTTGACAGAGGCCTTTATCCGTGGTTCAGCAAATCATATTGCTGGCAGGTTGCTCCTCAGCAGCGCCTGTTTCCTCTTTTGATTTGCACTGGAAAGTTAAACAAACAGGGCCATGCTTTGACCAAAAATATTTAAAACATTTAAGCAATACGTGTTATAACCCCTTTTTAAGCCCTTTTGCCTCGTTTACCTTGCATATTTCATCATAGGAGATCCCTCCTCTCGTCGGGATGACATAATGGAGAGAATTAAACACTGATAATCAACAACTTACATATACATCATTATAAGTAATGGACCCGGCCAATCACATGATGCATAACGACAATATTGGCTATCAATATAGAAGATTGAGAAGTTTTCGTGTAAATCGTTAGGCGTTTAACTTATCCTTTTTTGACAATCATAGCCCTGTTAATTGATTGACGAACAAATCAAAGTATTTAAAACGCCTTGATTTTAAAGCTGCTAATGCCTCTTCCGTCCTGCATCCAACTCCCCCTACCCTCTCATTTTATCCAGCAAAGCACTTAATTGCCTGGCCTCTTCTTCGGTTAAATTGGGCCGAAAGTAATCTTTAGCTTTATATTCGGAATCCATTTTAGACAAAATCTCAAGACCTTGATCGCTAATGCGGATATCAACAGCGCGTCGGTCTTTATTGTTGGTACATCGGGTTACCAATTGCTTTTGCACCAAGCGATCAACAATACGCGATGCATCCGACATTTTATCAATCATCCGCTCCTTCAACAAATTAACAGTGGCGGGTTTAGGATACTGCCCGCGCAAAATACGCAGCACATTAAATTGCTGTTGGGTAATGTTGTGTTTTTCAAACTGGCCGCGCATTAAGTTGCCGAGCCAGCCGTAGGTAAACAATATATTTATAGTTACCCTATGGTAATCATCTTCAAACTTATCGCTCTGTATTTCTTTGTCTATCTGCATCCTGTTTCCTTTTACGGATTATTCAAATATCTGCAAAATTATTTTAAAGCGCTATTCCAAGTCAAAAAATAAAAGTTTAAACATCTATTTCTTGGTTTCTTCCTGATTTACGGGCTGCTTCCAAGGGCAATGTAAGCATCCATTTTTACAACAAAAGCCTCGTTTTAGGTGGTAAGCTTCTGTAAAAACAAAATTACCATCGTCGTTAATATAGTAATCTACATGCTCTTCAAGCATTATTTCAATAATTTAACTTCAATTGAACCTTCAAAATAACGCTTCAAATGTGCACCATCGCCATGTAAAGTCCATATTTGGGTTGGCTCAACAAATTTAACACAGTTTAAAATATCATTCCAGTCTACATGATCAGATATAAACAACGTATCCTGCGCATTAGTTTGCAAATTTTTCCATCCAGATGCAAACAAGCGTTTAACACCCGTTGCCTTAAAATAACTATCAAATGTAAAGGGAGGAACAATGTAAACATATTCGTTCTGTTGCTTCATTAATTTACGGCCATACATTTGATATTGGCCCAGGTGGAACCCAAATTTTTCGTAAATTAAATTAACAGGCATTATTTTATGATGTACCAGAATCTTTTTTTGCGGGCACCAGGTGTTGATCAGGTTGATTAAACGCTGGCTTTTTCCTAAAGCATACGCACCTAATAAAATATTGGTTTTAATATTGTTCAGCTTTTTAATTTCTTCGACGGCGCCGGGGTGTTGTGTGCCTGGATGGGCAAAGGTGCTTTCGGTAATCAGCACATCCGCTTTAACCCATTCAATAGGCTCGCAGGTATCATCGGGTTGTACTTTATAGTCGCCCGTATACAGGTATTTTACGCCCTTAAATTCCATCAGCACCTGCGCCGAGCCCAGTATATGGCCTGCGGATATCAACGTGATCAATACATCGCCTATTAAAAAAGAATCGTTAAATTCCTTCAAATGAAACTCCTTCGCGGCAGTTTTACCGTTACGCAAAGCCATAAAGGCGGCAGTGGCAGCGGTACAATAAACATTGGTATTGCCGCCAACGGCATGGTCGCCATGGGCATGTGATATCACGGCCTTGTTTACAGGCAGTTTAGGGTCAAGGTAAAAATCACCATAATGGCAATAAAGGCCATTGTCGTTAAAAACAATAAAGTCGGCTAATATCATTACTTACCCGCCAGCTTTAAAAATTCGCGGTGCAAATCCAACACCTGTGGTATAACCAATTGGCTATCGTCATTCTTAATTACATAATCAGCCATATTCAACTTCTTCTCATCATCAAACTGTTTGGCGTTGCGGCTCTCGGCTTCGGCCCTGGTGATATTGTCGCGCAATAAAACACGCGCCATGCGCATCTCAAACGGGGCGAATACCATCAGGCTCTTGTCGCATAATTTGTACGATCCGCTTTCAAACAACAAGGCAGCCTCTTTTAAAATATAGGGTACATGGCCAACATGGCTGAGCCACTTATCAAAAGCGCGAAAAGTTGCCGGATGGGCTATGGCGTTCAGCTTAGCTAATTGCACATCATCCTTAAAAACAATGCCTGCCAGGTATTTGCGGTTTAACGCGCCGTCAGCAAAATAAGATTCATCGCCGAAGGTTGATTTGATGGCATCAATTAAAATCGGATCATCTGTCATCACCTTCTTGGCCTGGTCGTCCGCATAAAAAACAGGGATACCTAATACTTCAAATACTTTACTGATGGTGCTTTTGCCACTGCCAATACCACCTGTTATACCAATTTTAAGCATTACTGTTTAACTATAAAATCTAAATTCTGAGGTTGTACACTCACTAACTTGCAAAAAGGGGGGATAAACTTAACTTTCACCGGCAACTGTTTTGCCCCTTGCTCTTGCCATAAATTCAAATCGGCAACAGCCTCAAAGGCATGCTCATCCGTTTCGGAATATTTAATTAACGGTACTGTAAATGTAATTTTAACCTTCTGAGGGAAGATTTTAACATTATAGTAGTTTTTATTGTTGATGAGTTTCACAGGCACTTCAACTGTTTTCTCGGTAAACTCGCTAACCGGCACATGTACCCTCACACTTTTAGGATAAATACTCATATTAGATTCTTTAACGGGCTGCAGCGGAACATTCTGATCTATGGGATCTTCCACATCACTTGCCGTTAACGAATCCGTTTTCCAAAACTTAATTTTAGCAATATTTTCTGCCGGGCCCGAAATCGTTACATAGTTGGGGTTAAGCAAAATATCATCTGATATGATAAACTGCCTTTTAAACTTAATGTTATACTGCAGCTGGACGGGTACCCGCTTTATTGCCCTTGACGAAAAATCAAAATATAAAGTATCGGGATTGAAGGATACGATTTGCTGATTTACAAGTCGTTTTTCGTTAATGGATTTAAGTTGAGCGCTCAATAAAATATAATTCCGGCTATCGAGCGTTTTTAAATTAATAGCCACTCGTTTATCATCCATATTCATTCGGGAAAACAACAAGTTCCAGCCGTTTCCCTGAACAGTAGCGTCCACGGTATCCGACTGGAGGGATCTAAACGATCTTCGGACCGGGGGATTAATAAAATCAACCACTATCTTAACCGTGTAATTGTATTGGTTTGACAGCATAGTTAATATCCAGGCTCCAAAAGCCAGAACAAGGCAAGTAAAAAACACCGATAAGCGCCTTTGTTCGTTTTTTGATAATTTAATTATTGCCATAAACCTGTAGGCCAAAATTAGGAAAAATGTATCACGTTATTGGATTGGTATTAAGTTATTAGATTTATGGGTTGCCAGTTGCGCCCAAGCTGTAAATCAAAACTATCAGCAAGGGGCAGCCCTCGTTAACTGTCCATCCGGGTTACAGAAAAAAACAAAGGAATAATATACTGAAAATCAATTCAATATATAAAAAAAGCAACACATGAGTGGGGATATATAAATAACCAAAAATAAAAAAAGCCAAAGCCCGTTGCGGGGCTTTGGCTTTTTTTATTTGATCAGATAATTAAGCTTTAGTTACCGGTGGGTTTAAAGCTTTAGATGCTTCCAGTGAAATAGCCGATTTATCGAAACGGATTTTAACGCCGTTATCAACTTCTACCAGGATGGTAACATCGGCAATCTCTACCACTTTGCCATGTATACCTGCTGTAGTTACTATTTTGTCGCCTTTTTTCATTTCGTCGACATATTTTTTCTGATCTTTTTGTTTTTTAATTTGCGGACGGATCATGAAAAAGTAAAATACCACGACGATCAGTCCCATCATGATGTACTGTGTGTACTGCGCGCCACCTGCGGCCTGTAATAAAATAGTTGAAATCATTTTTTTTTATATTAATATTATTTAGCTGACTTTGGCGCTATTACCTCGCCCACCAGATGAACCACACTTTGTGTTGGCACGGTATTACCTGTAATGGTAATTAACTTATCCTGCAAACCATCTTTACCGGCACTGTTAAAAACCACCTTAATAACCCCTTTATCGCCAGGTTTAATGGGTTCCTTTGGCCAGTCGGGCTTGGTGCAACCGCATGATGCCACAGCATCGGTAATAATAAGCGGTGTTTTGCCAGCATTAGTGAATTTAAAATCGTACGATACTTTATCGCCCTGGTTAATCTTACCAAAATTATAGCTATCCTTTTCAAACCTGATGATTGGCGCGTTGGCCGTATCAACGGGTGCGCCTGCCGGTGTTGTACCCGGAGCCGACACTGTGGTTTCTGTTGTTGTGTTTGATTGCTGCGTTTTATTAGACTGATGGCAGGCGGCCAACATTCCTGCGGTAATGATTCCTAAAAATATTCTTTTCATTTAATTAAAAGTTTTATGCAGTTGGATATTGCTTACTCCATTAATCCCCTGCCTGTTTTTTTGATTTTCCCTTCGGCTTTAAGCTCAAATAAAATTTTGTCTAAGATACCGTTTATAAATGAATTACTCTTTGGCGTACTAAATTCCTTCGAAATTTCAAGGTACTCGTTAATGGTAACCTTTACCGGGATTGAGGGGAAATAAACAAACTCGGCAATGGCCATTTTCATGAGCAGGGTATCCATCATCGCTATACGTTCGGGTTCCCAGTTTTGGGTTTTGGCAGTTATCCATTCCTGGAACATCTCGTCGTAACGGATGGTGTGCTGAAACAGGCTTACAATATATTCCCTGTCGTCTACCCAGTTCACAACCACTTCCGCCAATTTATTTTTCTCGGCTTCTTCAAAAGAAAAATTCTTGAACGTTTTTGCAATCAATGCCTGCAATACGTCGCGATCTACCGGCCAATAAATAAATTTATCTTCAAAAAACTGTTCGGCCAGGGATGATTTTAAAATTACTTTTTTAAAGATAAATTTAATGATATCCTTGTCAGAATGAACGGTATCGTCCGTTTTATCAAGATAAGCGGCATAATCGGGCGAATTTTTCAAGCTGGAGAACAACGATTTGGTGAGCTCCGGATCAAAATCCCATAATATTTTATACTTTTTTACTGCGGCAAGATAATCCTTGTTTTTATTGAGCGAGTGGATAAAGGTATTGCTCAATATTTTTAAATTAGGCTTCAGATCAGCCTCAGTTGGCAGATGTTTGTTTGCCCTCCCTGTAGCATCAGTATCTGCATATTGTACAACGTCGTTGATGAGCGATAACATCCAGATGTACATTTCGTGAACACTATCAACGCTTTGTATTAAAGCTTTCTCGTGTAAACGAAGATCTTTTTTTTCAGACTGATAATAAGCATACAACGACTGTAATACTTTGACCCGCAGGTGCCTTCTATTTAGCATTTTGGTAAGAACGTTTTGGGTTAATAACCCAGGTTAAAAACTATTGTTTATTTAGAATGATGTTTTAATTTTTTTAATATCAGCAATTCTTTTTTCGGCAATTTTATTTGCCGCTACTACGGTTGATATATTTTCGGTTTTTGATAGCTTCAATACATTACGTATAGCATCGTAAATATTTTCGGTTAGCTGCATGGTACGTTTTTTATTAAAACCGGCAATTTCCGAATAAAGGTTAATTAAGCCGCCTGCATTAATTACATAATCAGGAGCATATAAAATACCTTTCTCAAGCAGCATTTTCCCATGTAATTGCTCATCCTCCAACTGGCTGTTTGCCGATCCGGCTATGATAGCGCATTTTAACTGGTTTATGGTTTTGCTGTTAATAGTGGCTCCCAAAGCACATGGAGCATAAATATCAACATCCAAATCAAATATACTGTTATGCTCAACAGCTTCGGCACCGTATTTTTTGGCAACCTGCCTCAAACGGTCCTCATCAATATCGCTTACATATACCTTGGCATTCTCCTCGCGAAGCAGCTTCACTAAATTTTCGCCCACATGCCCGGTACCCTGTACAGCTACTGATTTGCCGGCCAGGTTGTCATTTCCATATAACTCCTTCAGGCATCCTTTAATACCCATGTACACGCCACGCGCAGCAACAGGTGTAGGATCGCCACTACCGCCAATGCTTTCGGGCACACCAGTAACATATTGGGTTTCCATCCGGATATACTCCATATCGCGGGTATTAGTGCCTACATCTTCGGCTGTAATATATTCGCCATTCAGGTTTTTAATAAACTTGCCATACATACGCAGCAAGGCTTCGTTTTTATCCTTACGCGAATCGCCGATGATCACGGTTGAACCGCCGCCCAGGTTTAAACCTGTAATGGCCGCCTTATACGTCATGCTGCGCGAAAGGCGCAAAACATCCTGAAGAGCATCGTTTTCTGATTTATAAGGCCACATACGGGTACCGCCTAAAGCAGGACCCAGTGTGGTATCATGAATAGCTATAATGGCTTTTAAACCGGTTGCCTCATCGTTGCAATAAACAACTTTTTGATGCCCAAACACACTTAACTGGCTAAATACAGATGTATTATTTGAGGTTGGTGCTGGCATGGTTGGCAAAATAGGTATAGATTGTTTGAATGGGTACAAAAGTAGGTATTGTTTTTTAATTATGGGTAGTTTGTTTTAAAAGTTGTTTAGTTAAGTATATCGGTCTATAAAAAAAACGGTTCTTATATGACGAATAGTGTGGGTAAAATGGTTTCAGTTTGTCTGTTGGAATTCCAAGCGGTAATTTGTAATGGAATAAAAGCCCATTTGCGTTGCTGCTTTTTTGATGAAAAACAAATCAGAAAATTATAGTTTATTTGACGCCTTAGTAAATTATTGATTATCAGCGTGTTTATTTTGAATTAATTAATCAGTATTCTTAATTTAGATCATCGGCACGCTCAATCGCCGCGTGAACGGCTTTGTTCTTTTTGTCTTGACACAAAAAGAACCAAAAAAGTCAAGACTGCCCGATCCTTCCGCCCACAAGCCAACTCCCGGCCCGGCGTGCAGTCGGGCTTTTGCGCACATTTCCTATCTGCGCTTGGTAATCCATAAGGTGCAAACGTCACCCATATTTTTTTCCGCTTGGCCTATTCCATTACTTATGAAGATCAATCTACACTTGCAATTTAATCAGCCTAATCTTGTTGCTTTGTAAAAACCACGCGCCACCGTTCTATCACTCAATCAATATACTACCTTTGCAGTATAATGAAGCACCTTGCTTACCTCAATAAGTTTTTGTACAAATATCGCTGGCATCTAATCCCAGGGATATTGTTTGTAATTATCTCCAACATTTTTGGTGTATTGCCCGCGCAAATTGTACGGGTAGCTTTCGATTTGGTGACCGAAAACATCAGCACATATCAACTTTTCGACGGCTTTAACAGGCAGGCTGCCGTATATAGCATTTTTGGTTCAAGCCTTTTATTATTCGGCACTTTGGTATTGGTACTCTCGTTGTTAAGGGGTTTGTTTTTGTTTTTTATGCGGCAAACCATCATTTTAATGTCGAGGCATATCGAGTTTGATATGAAGAACGAGATTTATAGCCATTACCAGGCTCTTTCGCTGGCCTTCTTCCGTCGGCATAATACCGGCGACCTGATGAACCGCGTTACCGAGGATGTAAGCCGCGTGCGCATGTACCTTGGCCCGGCCATTATGTATGCCATTAATACCATTGTACTGTTTATACTGGTAATTTATGCCATGGTAACGGTAAACGTAAGGCTGGCATTTTTTTCGTTATTACCTATGCCGGTACTGGTGGTTACCATTTACTATGTAAACAATATTATTGAGGCGCGCAGCGAGGGGATCCAAAAACGATTATCCGATCTGTCGAGTTTTGTGCAGGAAAATTTTTCGGGTATCAGGGTAATCAAATCGTACGTTCGGGAGCAGTTTGTACGCGACAGCTTTGCGCACGAAAGCGAAGGTTATAAAAAACAATCGATGGACCTGGTGCAGGTGCAGGCCTTGTTTTTCCCGCTGATGCTGCTATTGGTTGGGCTAAGTACCATCATCACCATCTATATAGGTGGCGTTGAGGTGATGAAAGGTAATATCACAGCGGGTAACATTGCCGAGTTTATTGTTTACCTGAGCCAGTTAACCTTCCCGGTAATGTCGTTGGGTTGGGTAACTTCGTTGGTTCAGCGCGCCGCCGCCTCACAGAAACGAATTAACGAGTTTCTACACGAAGAGCCTGAGGTTAAATCGCCCACCAGCGTAAAGCAAGCTATCAAAGGCCGGATAGAGTTTAAAAATGTTTCTTTTGATTATCCGGATACCGGCATCCGGGCCCTTAACGATGTATCCTTTGTTGCCGAACCGGGCCAATTAGTAGCTATTATTGGCCGCACAGGTTCCGGAAAGTCAACCATAGCCAACCTGATTATGCGGATGTACGATTGTACCGGCGGCGAAATTTTGATTGATGATAAACCCATTAATCAGCTAAACCTGGAAAGCTACCGTTCGCAAATCGGTTTTGTTCCGCAGGAAGTATTTCTGTTTTCGGATACCATTGCCCGGAATATCGCTTTTAGCGCCGATGTACTGGATATGCCCTCGGTAGAACAGGCGGCGCGCAACGCAGCCGTTTACAGCAATATTATGGAGTTTGAGCTGGGCTTTGAAACCATGATAGGCGAAAGAGGTGTTACCCTTTCGGGCGGGCAAAAGCAAAGGGTATCCATAGCGCGGGCTATTGTAAAGCAACCCCAGATATTAATTTTTGACGATTGCCTTTCGGCTGTTGATACGCGTACCGAAGAGGAGATATTGAACAACCTGGGCCGGTCCATGCAAAACAAAACAAGCCTCATCATAGCGCATCGCATATCAACCATCAAAAATGCCGATAAAATATTGGTGCTTGATCAGGGCAAAATATTGGAGCAAGGTACCCATGCCCAATTAATGGCTAATAAAGCAGCCTATTTTGAGCTATATGAGAAGCAATTGCTTGAAGAACAGCAAACTGCCTAAACCGTAAACTTTGTTAATTAAAATAGGTATAACTTTTTATAACAAAAATGAATTATATTACACTTTTTGTATTTCTACTTTCAAAAAATATCTATATTTAGCCCAAGCAAACTAAACACGACACTTAAAGATGGGAGATTTTGATAACAGAGAGCGCGAAGAGGTCTTTTCAAAAAAGGTAAGAGCCGGAAAAAGAACTTATTTCTTTGATGTAAAGGCCACTCGATCAAACGATTATTACATTACTGTAACCGAAAGTAAAAAACGTTTGGAGGATGGGGTATTTATTAAGCACAAAATCTTTTTATATAAAGAAGATTTTGAAAAATTTGCTGAAGGTTTAAAAGACACCATTGAGTACATCAAATCAAACCAGGAAGTGGTTGAAAAACGCTATGAATATAGCGAGATAACTGAAGCAGCTAAAGTAGACGACGATTTTTCGTTCGAAATATAAATAAGACACTATTAAAAAAAGGCCTTGCTGATTTAGCGAGGCCTTTTTTATGTTATCCAGAAATTTCCGGTTTACGGACGGGTTAATATGCCCTCAAAAAATTCAACCACATTTTAATTTAATCCACTGAAGGCCCGACTTCCATCACGAAGTAGATTTATCTCCCATGTCATCCCCCCCTTTCATCAACGTAACCGCGATAGAAAAGTAAATGATCAACCCGGTAACATCAACCAACGCAGCTACAAACGGAGCCGATGAGGTTGCTGGGTCGGCGCCAAGCCTCTTTAATAAAAGCGGCAACATTGATCCAGCTAAAGATCCCCATAAAACTACGCCATCGCGAGGATTCTCGCTTGTGGTCATCACGACACGGTAGGCCTCCATTTTTATACAACATTGTACTTACCTTTATACATAAGGTTTGTAATTCACGGCACGCCTTGCGGTAGCAGGAAAAAAAATCAAAACAAATGATATTACGCAGAAAAGAGGCAATTATATTATCATCTTTCTTTAAGTTCTTTAGTCTTTCGGAAGATGCCCGAATGGCTGAAATTGAAAATGCTTTAGCCGAATTTTCATTGGAAATAGAAGATGTTTCGGCTGAAATTTCGAATTATCGTGCACGAAAACACATTGAACATCGATTTAGCTTTTTTACAAATAACTACTTACAAACTTTTCTTCATAATCATATTGGAACAACTGTCGAAGTAAAAGGTAGAAGCCCTAAGCTACTTCCTTGTGTATGTTGTGGCTATGAAACATTAATAGGGATTGGGTGGGAGATATGCAATGTTTGCTACTGGGAAGACGATGGCGTTACTGAATTACATAAAATTAGTAGTGCAAACCACATGTCGTTATTCGAAGCAAAGGAAAATTTTAAAAAATTGGGCGTAAAATTAGAAGAACGTCTAAAATATGTAGATCCAGATAGAATGTTACAATTTGAGAAATCTAAATGAACCATCGCTACCGCAAACGTCCTCGCTTGTGGATTTAGGTAATCGATAATAAGCCTACAAATTCATTGACGCCGCGTACCTCAATCATGTACTGGTTACTTAGCATGATGAACACAAGCGAGGACGCGGTAGCTGGCGTAGATGGTAAGCCAATAGTCTTCATTTAATTCAATTGACAGTAGAGGAATGATTGAAGTAATTCAAACATCACACCAAACAACTCTAAGATTACACATATAAATCCCAATATGACTGAATCAGGAAAAAAATAGGTCTTTGAAAACTGGAAAGATAATTATTGGGAACATCGCGCAGAAGAGCATAATAAAAACAACATCTGACTAATAAGTATTATGGAAAAATACGAATCAATTATTAAATTAATTAACGACAATTCTAATGTGATAAACTTTGGAGAGTTTGGCAAAGGTGTATCCGATTTGTGGATAGATGAAGCCCAGCAGCGTTTAAATATTATTTTTCCTCCGTCTTACATTTGGTGGTTAAAGAATTACAACGGAGGTGAAATATTAGGAGAAGAAATATTCAGCATTTATGAAATGGATTTTGACAATGTTAAAGGAGGAGACATTGTTTACATTAATGAGCTTAACCGTAAAAATAAGATTTCGGATCAAACTCAATTAGTAATTCAAGAAAACAATCAAGGAGAAATTTATTATTTTGATTTACTTCAAAAAGATGAGAATGGCGAATGTCCCGTATATAGCAATATTGCGGAGACTAAAAGCAAATATGCCGTGGATTTTATAGATTTCATATCTAAAAGGATAAAGGATAAATATTAATCCTTTATTGGCTAATACTGGCCCCATCGTTACCGCAAGCATCCTCACTTGTAGGCATCATGCTAAGTAACCAGCATGCTTTGAGGAACGCTCCGTGAATAGATTTGCAAGCGTATGGATTGCTTAAAGCCACAAGCAAGAACGCTTTCGGTAGCGGGAGGCATCGTCAACAATAAAACAGCCAGTTATCTGAGTTATCAATTCAAGGCGTACTATTTTGCAATATCATAACAGCACCCCTTTCATCAACGTAACCGCGATAGAAAAATAAATGATCAACCCGGTAACATCAACCAACGTGGCTACAAACGGAGCAGACGAGGTTGCAGGGTCGGCACCAAGCCTTTTTAATAAAAGCGGCAACATTGATCCTGCTAATGATCCCCATAAAACTACGCCTATTAAGGCGATGCCTACGGTTAAGCCTACCAATATCCAGTGTGGCCCGTAAATATGAGAGAAGAAAGTCCAGATATAGATCCGCATAAAGCCGATGATACCCAAGGTTAGACCCAGCAACAAGCCCGACATAATTTCGCGGCGCATTACACGCCACCAATCGGCAACGGTAACCTCGCCCAATGCCATAGCTTGTATAATTAAAGTGGATGCCTGCGAACCGCTGTTACCCCCGCTCGAAATAATAAGCGGCACAAACAAAGCCAGCACCACAGCTTTAGCTATCTCGGCCTCAAAAAAGCCCATCGCGGTAGCGGTAAGCATCTCGCTCAAAAACAGAATGATGAGCCATCCTACCCTTTTTTTAACCAACTTAAGCAAGGGCATATCCATATAGGGCTCGTCTAATGCTTCGGTACCACCTATTTTTTGAATGTCTTCGGTATATTCTTCATGTGCTATCCAAAGTATATCATCTACGGTTACAATGCCCAACAGAATATTATCGTCATCGGTAACGGGTAGCGCCACGCGGTTATTCATCCGGAATATATTAATGGCTTCTTCCTGCGGATCGGTTACCTTAAGGGCAATCAGCCGGTTATCAATCAGATCGCTCATTTTGGTATCAGGAGGAACCAATAGAATCTCGCGGATGCGAACATCATCCAGCAACACTCCTTTATCATCAATAATATAAATTACATCAATAGTTTCAGAATCTTTACCGTAAGTGCGGATGTGCGCCAAAACCCGGGTGATGTCCCAATCTTTTTTCACTGCAACATAGTCGGGTGTCATTAAACGGCCTACGCTATCTTCTTTATAACCCAATAGGTCAAGAGCTTGCTGGCGATCGTTAAGGGGCAAATACAATATCAGTCGTTTAACAATATCGCCATCCAGTTCGCCAAACAGGGATGTACGATCGTCGGGCGGCAACTCGTTAATCAGTTCGCCGGTTTTAGGGCCGGGGAGTTTTTTAAGGATACGCTGCTGCGTGGGGAAGTCAAGGATACGGAAAACATTAACCGCCCTGTTGAGCGACAATACCTCAATAAACCTGGCTGCATATTGCGGCATTTCATCTATCAGCTCTTCAACATCGGATATATTCAGATTATCCAAATAATCCCGAAGCTGTTGGCGGTCTTCTAATTCCAGGAGTTTTTCCAATTCCTCAACCATTTCCTTCATAGGCGTTTTATTTTAAATTATCAGCAATAGGCACTAAACTTTAAGTGTGGCAAAAGTCGGTTATTTTTCCAAAATACAATACAGTTTTTCTGTTATCTTTGCGCGAAATTTTAATTGGTTATTGCGTTATTATGTTAATGGTTATTGAGTTATTATACCGTGCAGCCAATAACATAATAACCGGATAACTCACTAACAAAATAAAAACATGGGTTTACAGTGTGGTATAGTAGGTTTGCCAAATGTGGGTAAATCAACACTTTTTAATTGCTTATCAAACGCAAAGGCACAGGCGGCTAACTTTCCTTTTTGTACCATTGAGCCTAACGTAGGCGTAATTACCGTTCCGGATGACCGGCTTACCAAACTTGCCGAACTGGTTAACCCGCAACGCATTGTACCCAACGTTATCGAGATTGTTGATATAGCCGGCCTGGTTAAGGGTGCCAGCAAAGGCGAAGGCCTGGGTAACCAATTTTTAGGGAATATCCGCGCCACAAATGCCATTATCCATGTGCTGCGTTGTTTTGATGATGATAACGTGATCCATGTGGACGGTTCGGTTGACCCGATTCGCGATAAGGAAATTATTGATACCGAGTTGCAATTGAAAGACCTCGAATCGATAGAAAAGAAATTACAAAAGGTTGAAAAAGGCGCCAAAACCGGCGACAAAGAACAAAAAAAGACCTTCGAGGTATTAAGCATCTACCGCAATCATTTGTTGGAAGGTAAATCGGCCCGTACGGCGCCGGTTGCCGAAGGCGACGAAGAATATATTGCCGACCTTTGGTTATTAACTGCCAAACCGGTAATGTACGTTTGTAATGTGGAAGAAAAATCGGTTAACAGCGGCAATGCCTACGTTGAGAAGGTTAAGGCTGCCGTTAAAGATGAAAATGCCCAGGTGCTGATCATTTCGGCACAAATAGAATCGGAAATTGCTCAGCTGGAATCGTACGAAGAGCGACAAATGTTTCTGGATGATTTGGGGCTTGAAGAGTCGGGCGTAACCCAGTTAATTAAGGCTGCTTATAAGCTATTAAACCTGGCTACCTACTTTACCGCCGGTGTGCAGGAAGTACGTGCCTGGACCATTACCCAGGGCTTTACCGCCCCACAGGCGGCTGGTGTTATCCATACCGATTTTGAAAAAGGGTTTATCCGTGCCGAGGTGATTAAATATGACGATTTTGTAAAATACGGATCGGAAAATGCCTGTAAAGAAAACGGGAAACTGAGCGTTGAAGGCAAAACCTATATTGTTGCCGATGGCGATATTATGCACTTTAGGTTTAACGTATAGCACTTACCTATAACAGAACTAAGCGCCCAACTTTTATAGAGTTTTGGCAAATTTAAATTTGCCAAAACTCTATAAAAAATATACTTGAGTAAATTATAATTTATCTATCTCCTCGATAGATAGCTTTGTAAATTTATTGATTTGAGCTACAGGGATACCCTCCTGTTTCATTTCACGGGCAATAGTAATGGCTTCCTCGTATTTACCTTTCTCTATTCCCTTTTCTATTCCTTTCTCTATTCCTTGGTGTTCTGCCTTCTGTAACAAATATTGTTCTGTTCCCATGGTTGTACTCCTTCCGTTTAACTCTTCTACCTCTTTCTCAAATTTAAGCATCATTTCCGGGTTTTCAAAATTGACGTAATGCTTCAAAAAATCCATAATACCATTATGCTTGGCCTTGCTCACCTTTCGTTTGATTAGTTCCCGGGTTAGGTCGTGCTTAACGATTTTCAATCTTTCATCATCAATTTTTTTGTTTTTAAGCGCTTTGAGTGCTGTTAGCACCACGACAGCAAATGGATTGGGATTTGCCCGCAGCTCATTTTCATGCTGGTCTAAAAGCTTGTAAACATTATATTGGTAGCTGAGCCTGGTACCCAGGCACTCTTCGCGATAAGCAGTAGGGCGAAAGCTTTTAACTCCGTCTGTTAAGATGGCAAAGGCGGAAACGGGCACATCGTGTTTATCGCTGATCCTGTAAAAGTATCTGAACATGCGTTTGCTTAAATCTTCTTTGCCTTTTTGGCCTTGAACCTCTATATGCAGAAGGATCCACCTGGCACCGCCATTTTTTAGATATACTTTAACCAGTTTATCAACATAACGTACACCGGAGGCATGTTCTTCGGGTGGAAAAAGCTGGTCGAACTCTTTATCCATGTATACAAAGCCTCTTTTCATATTGAAAAGCACATCTGCATCAGGAAAGAAAAATCGCAGAAAATCATCGAATACGTCTTCAAAGATAGCTTTCCACAATGCATCATCTTTTTTTGCCATAAAGCAAGAATAAAAAAAAGACAAGGAACAAGCAAACAGGCAATGCGCAAATTATATAAACATAAACGCAAAAAGCCTATACCCCAAACCGCAAAACCCAAATCGACATTAGCGATGCGCTTCTTTAGGGAAGGTAAAATAAAAAGTAGCCCCCTGCCCTTCTTTACTTTCTATCCATATCCGGCCTTGGTTTGCAGTGGCAAACTCCTTGCTCAGCATTAACCCGATACCGGTTCCCTTTTCGCCTGTTGTGCCAAAGGAAACATCGAGATTGGACTTGGTAAAGAGTTTTTGTTGCGCTTTACCAATCCCTTTGCCCTGATCTTTAACAGAAAAAATTATCATACCGGCCTGCGCGTGCAAATCGGCAGCAACTTCAATGGCTCCCGACGGCGGACTAAACTTAACCGCATTAGAGAGCAGGTTACGGATAATAAAGTCAAAATGGTTAGCATCCCCATGAATCATCAAATCCGGTGGTGTTGTATCCGTGATCACTATGGATTTATCGTGGGTATGTTTTTGTAGGGATGCAATGCTTTTTCTGATGCTTTTCTGTGCGTCAAAATCCACGGGGTTAATATGAATCCCTTTCAATTGCGCTTCGCCCCAGTTGAGCAGGGAATTTAATATTTCGAGGGATACGTTGCCCTGCTTGCGCATTTCAGAAACCATCAGCCGCTGTTCTTCCGTCAGATCCTCTTCTTCCATTACCTCCAACAATTGTGTTATCCCTCCGATAGGATTACGAAGATCATGCCCTATGATAGAGAATAGCTTATCCTTGATCAGGTTAGAGGCCGTTAAACTTTTGTTCAATTGCCTGTTTTTATAGAAATAAAACGTAAGTATCAGTAAAACAATCAGTATGCCGATGGCTGCCATAATACCCTCATTGCGCTCATAGGTTTTTTGCTTGTTTGCCAGCTCCAGATCCTCAATATGTAATTTTGATTCGGCCAGATCGTAGCTGCTTTGCAGCGCGGCTATTTTATGTCCTTCGTTGGCCGTCATTAAGCTATCCAATAAACGGTGATGCTCTTCTAATGCATTCAAAGCATCCTGAAACCGGGATTGCTGACGATACAAATCAGAAAGACTCCGGTAAATTTCTGCCGATAATTGTTTGTGGCCAATGGCCTTGGCAATACCAAGCGCATTTTTTAAATGCTTAATACCCTGCCCGGCATCCTGATATTTAAGTACATTGGCAATATCCATTAACGAGCGGGCCTGCTCGGCATGCAAGCCATTTGCCCTCGCTTTTTGTAATCCCCGCTGGTGATAAGCCAGGGCCTTTTGTTTATTACCTAATTGATCATGTGCCTTGCCTGCGTTATTTAAAAAGGAAATGTGTTTTTTAATATGTTCATCTGCCCCACTCCGGGCAATCCCTTTTTCAAAATAATTAGCAGCCAACTGGTGATTACCCATTTTGGTATGTAATTTGCCCACGCTGCTAATCAAAGCAAGGTAGTCATCCGATGTTGGTCTATCCTGGTTGAGCTGCTCGGCTTTGGTATAATATTCCAAAGCCTGTTTTAAATTGCCACTTAACTCATTAACCTCGGCAAGCTTGGTATACGCCCTTATAGCCCCTTCGGTATCCTTGCTTTTTTGATATTGGTTTAAGGCATTTGCAATTAAAATTTTCCCGGTTGCAAAATCGCCTTGTTTTGCCCTTAGTATGCCTAAATTGGCAGTAGCATCGGCACCATCAATACCGTGATGTAATTTGTTAAAAATGCCCAACGACTCTGTTTGATATCTTGCAGCCAGTTCGAGGTTGCCATATTGCTCATTGATACGTGCCAAACGGTTCAACATCAGGGCCTCTCCGAAGGGATAATACAATTTCCTGGATAACTTAAGACCGTTATCGGCATAGTACAGGGCAGAGTCCGGGTATTTACCCTGATAATTACTGCTTTTATATTCGTAAAGCCTCAATTTTAAGCTATCGGCTTTTGAAACAGGATTGTATTTTTGTTTTACCTGTCCGCAGGATGACAATGCAAACATGCACAACAAGCCGAATAAACTGGTATACTTCATGTAAATCAAATAATAATCCTTTTACGGGATGATGAAATTAAAGTTAATACGACTGTACTAAATTTAAACGCCCAACTTTATTCGATCTGTAACGATGCAAGCATCCAGATAGTTACTTTACCTTGTTCAGGCAATGCACCGATGGTTATAGTTTTATCTTTTATAAGTTTTCCCTTCGCTTTTTGCCAATCTCCGGAGTAAAAATTCACGATAGCCGTGGATGAGAAATAAACTTTTATCTTTGGCTATGTCAGATAGTAAACCACCTGTTGCAGGGAAATATATTGATCCTTTAGTTGACTTTGCCTTTAAAAAAATATTTGGCAGCGAACCTAATAAGGACTTATTGATTGCTTTTTTAAATGAAGTATTTAGGGGTCGCAAGCACATTGTCGATTTAGTGTACAATAAAAACGAACACCCCGCCGATTTAAAAGACGGGGGCGCAGCCATATTTGATCTCCTTTGTACAGGGCATAACGGCGAACGCTTTATAATTGAGGTGCAGCGCGCAAAACAAGGTTACTTTAAAGAAAGGGCTTTATTTTATACTTCCCGCCTCATAAGCGACCAGGCGCCAAAAGGCAAACGGAGTGACTGGGCTTATAACATTGCCGAAGTATATTTAATTGCCTTGTTGGAAGATTTCACATTGAAAGGCAGCCCCGCAAATAGCTATCTGCACGATATTTGCCTGTGTAACAGAGATACCGGTGAAATTT
This sequence comes from Mucilaginibacter paludis DSM 18603, assembly GCF_000166195.2. NCBI lineage: Bacteria > Pseudomonadati > Bacteroidota > Sphingobacteriia > Sphingobacteriales > Sphingobacteriaceae > Mucilaginibacter > Mucilaginibacter paludis. The sequence continues at coordinate 5,802,764 of NZ_CM001403.1, read as the reverse complement.
TTTATGACAAACTGGGTTATACATACATTGAATTAAGTAAATTTGTAAAAGCGGATAGCGAACTGGAAACCGATTTAGACAGGTGGCTTCATGTATTAAAGAACATGAGCCAATGGGACAAAATACCTGTATACCTGCGGAAGCCCGTATTTGAAAAACTATTCAGCATTGCTGAATATACTAACTTGACAAAGGAAGAAAAAACCATGTACGACAGCAGCTTAAAATACAAATGGGATAATAAGAATGTAATAGAATATGCCCGGCAGGAAGGTATCGAAAAAGGCATCGAAAAAGGAAAGCACGAAGAAGCCATTGCTATTGCCAAAGAAATGAAAAAGGACGGCCTGCCACTTGCCAAGATCGCAAAGTTCACTAAAATTTCCGTATCGGAAATAGAGAAGCTTTAATACTTAAAGGCACAAATACTTTTGTCAATTTCGAGATTTGTTACGCCTGACCATGAGCCAATGGGACAAAATACCTGTATACCTGCGGAAGCCCGTATTTGAAAAACTATTCAGCATTGCTGAATATACTAACTTGACAAAGGAAGAAAAAACCATGTACGACAGCAGCTTAAAATACAAATGGGATAACAAGAATGTAATAGAGTATGCCCGGCAGGAAGGCATTGAAAAAGGCATTGAAAAGGGTATCGAAAAAGGAAAGCACGAAGAAGCCATTGCTATTGCCAAAGAAATGAAAAAGGACGGCCTGCCACTTGCCCAGATTTCAAAGTTTACTAAAATTGCTGTATCGGAAATAGAGAAGCTTTAATACTTAAATCTCAACTACAATACAATATAAAAGCCTGCAAATTAATTAATTTGCAGGCTTTTATATATCAGGCATTAATTATTTGTGTTCCCGAAGGGAATCGAACTTTTGCATACTAAAATAATTACAAGTGAAAAAACAGCTAATAAACCAAAATAAGCCGCATTTTGAGTATCCCAACGACACTTAAAGTGTATCAGAGAGCAAACAAACCGACAACAATCATTGCTTTTGTTGTCGGTTGTCGGTATATTTGAATATTGTTTTAAACATACCGATATGAGTAATAAAACTAATAGGGGCAACTTTACAATTAATGTTAACTTCAACTTACGGCAAACTTTGCCAGCTCATGAACCGACCTCAATAAATGCCATAGTGAGATTCAACAATGAACGTATTGTTATCTCTGGTATTGACAAAGTGGAACCACGCTATTGGAATATCGAAAAGCAAAGTCCCAAACAGCATGCAGCGAACGCACGTGCTAAAACCATTTCAACCAGTTTAAGCAATGCAAAATCCATTATTATAAATCTGTTTGAAAACTATACAGTTCATCACGATAGCTTTCCAACGGATGTCAAAGTCTTTCAACATGAATGCCGCCGGGCCATATTTAATCTTCCCGATCCGTCAATTAAAACGCCGACTGATAAAAGCCCTGATTTCTTAGCCTATTTAGATAAATTCAAAGAAGACGTAAAGAGTGGTAAAAGAGTTATAGCAAGAGGCAAGCGCAAAGGCCAACCTTATTCACCAAATACGCATAAACAGTACGGCACACTTCATACAAATTTGACCGAATTTGTTAGAGAAGGTAAGATAAAGCATTTGCACTTTAATGATATTGACTTGGATTTTTACACGTCATTCAGGGAGTATTTTGTTGTTAAATGCGATAAATCACCGGCGTCTTTTGGTGCGGCTATCAAGTGCGTAAAAACAATAATGAGTGATGCTGCGGAATATGGTTTTCACACAAATCAAAAACATAAGAGCAGAAATTTCATAAAAGAAACAACCGAAGCAGATGCTATCTTTTTAGATAACGAAAAATTAGATAAGTTAATCAACATTGACTTAAGTAAAAACGCCAGGTTAAATAAGGTTCGTGACCTGTTTTTAATCGGCGCATATACCGGATTAAGGTTTTCAGATTTTACAACTATCAGGCCTCAAGATATAGACGGTGATTATATTCGGCTTCAAACAATTAAAACCGGGGAACGGGTAACCATTCCTATTACAAAAAACCTAAAATTTGTGATTGATAAATACAACGGGAAAATCCCACCGACAATATCAAATCAAAAATTCAACGATTACCTGAAAGATTTAGGAAAGCTTGCCGAATTTACCGAAGATGTAAGCATTACCAAATTTGTCAAAGGGCAGAGATGCATAACTAAAGTTGCATTTTGGGAACTTATGAGCAGCCATGCAGCACGCCGAAGCTTTGCAACCAATATGTTTAAAATGGGAATACCTTCAATTTTAATTATGGCTATAACCGGCCATACAACCGAAAAAGCTTTTTTAACTTACATTCGTATGAACAATGATGATAAGGCTGTTATGATGATGAACATGCTAAAGCGAGCAGAATTGAAGGTAATTAATGGAGGGGTTGAATAATGGAAAATTGCAATAATTTATCTAATAAATTTTATCGATCAACTGATAGGCTTTTTGACCTGAGCACTGATGAACAAAAAACAGTTATTTGTTACTATATACTCAATTGCTTTGAACGGTTTTCCAACCAATTAGATTGGGGTATTTTAAAAAACAAAATAATTGGTGACTTAGATGAATTATTTTCTGCTAACGATAATGAACTTTACAAAAGCAGGTTTAAAAAGGTGATCATAAAGTACCACAGATTAATGCTTTCTTATGAATGCAAAGATTTAGGAAAGGTTATTTTGTCTACAAATGAAAAAAATAAAGTATCCAGCGCACTTTATTATATTAATAGATTAGAGTATAATGTTTTTTTAGATTCTATCAACAACAAATTAAACCATAAAATAACATCTCCAGTTAAAGATTTTTGCAATGAGACAAAAAAATTTTTGTCAAACGTAAAAGATGCACCCTCAATACAAAAAAACAATTCAGATTCATCCTTTAACAAACCAAAATCTGAAAATCAAAAGGTTTTTGAAGACTTATTTAAAGAAAAATTTAAGCCTCACATTAATCAATTTATACAGGTTTTAAAAAACCTTGACCCTCCACTTTTAAACAGCGATAATGAATGGATTGGTTATAAACATGCTGCAAAGACATTTTTATACTGCTTGAGATCATTATCAGTTATCGATTCAATTAAAGATAAACCAGCTGCTGAAATATTTAGTAGCAAATTCCCAGGACTTGGAACGTTCTTTTTGAGAAATCAAAAAGGAAATAAAGTACATGATAATTATGGAAGCGAGAAACACGGGCCTATGATTATTCAACTTGAAATATTGATAAGCAAAATAAATAGCAATTTAAAACAATCTTTTCCGAATTAGGAATTATCGGAATTATCGGAATGTGTCAAATATACCTTTGACTTATAATTAAAACTATAAGCAAATGGAAGGTATTATTCTTACAACAGAACCTCAATTGAGACTTCTAATAACTGAAACTTTATATTCAGTCTTAAAATACGGTGACATCCCAGCGCCGATTAACGCTCAAGGAAACTCAGTCCTAAAAAGCGATAATATTGACTTCACAAGGAAACAAGCTTGCGAAGATTTACAAATCTCCTTAAAGACACTAAATACTCTACTACGTACTGGCCAAATTGAATATTACAATATAGGCCGTTCGGTTAGAATTTCAAGAAACTCCATCCAAAAGTTCAAAGCCTCACAAAAATAATATTGATGATTTTATAAAAAAGGCAGCCATGATGCAAATAGCCGCCTTTAACTGGTTTTGAAACTAATAACATGCAAATATACAACTGCTTATCAGCTATTTATATACAAAAGTCTTTTTTTACTGAAAGGGGGCTACTGTGATTAATTTATCATTGTCGCAAGTTTGGCCCAAGGCTTTAAGCTATTTAAAAGACGGCATAAGCTTAATTCCGGTTAAAGAAGTTGATAAAACGCCTTTTTTCAAATGGAAGGATTTTCAAAGCAAAATAGCTACCGAAGGTGAGCTTTGGACATCAATTGAGTTTTACGGCACTTCTTCACTGGCTATTATATGCGGTAAAGTTTCAGGCAATATAGAGGTTATTGATGTTGATGTTAAATATAAACCAGGCATTGACGCTATTTTGATGAATGATATCAGGAACTTTTATCCTGATCTATTCAGCAGGCTTCGTATACATAAAACACCATCCGGTGGGTTTCATATTATTTACCGCGTTGGTGGGCATGAGGTGCCCGGAAATTTAAAGCTTGCCGGCCGCCCAACTTTGGAAGCTGAAATTGAGCTGCAAAAGGCAAAAGGGGTAAAGCGTCCTAACAAAGAGGTTAACTTTCTTGAAACGCGCGGGGAAGGTGGGTACATCTTATCCGATTTATGCAACGGTTATACCCTTCACAAAGATAATCCGATACCAGTAATTACCTGGGAGGAGCGTTGCAGCTTAATTACCTTGTGCCAAACATATAACGAGATTATTAAAGAAGCGCCAAAACCTAAGCCTAATAAATCACAAGAATCAATTTATGATGAAAATCCGTTTGAGCACTACAATAATACAGTAAACCCAACTGAACTTTTAAGCGGTTTCGGCTGGAAGTTTAGCCACGAAAATCCGCATTACATTTGGTACACCAGGCCCGATAAAGATAAGGGCGTGTCTGCATCATGGAACAAGTCAAAGCGGATATTTTATATTTTTACCAGCTCGACAGAATTGCAGGAAAGCCGCGGTTATAACCCGGCCACTGTTTTATCCGAACTTAAATTCGACGGGGATAAATCAAAAACCTATTACTTTTTAACTCAAAACGGATTTGGTAAAGTCAAAAAGCAGGTCGAACAGGGTTTAGTAAAAAAGGCAGCTCTATCGGGATCGGGGATACCTGCCAACTTCAGCCCGGACGCAAAAAAAACGTTTGAAGACCTCAAAATATCACTTCACGACGATCATCCGCACGGCATTTTCTGGGAGCAGGATGAGAATGATAGATTTAGAATTGACCGCCTTGGCCTTTATGAGGTTGCCAATAAATTGGGCTTCGCAACCTATAGGGGGGACATCGTAAGAATTAAAGATAGGCTTATATACAAGGTAACTCCGCGTCTATTTTATGATACTCTCCGTGATTACATCAAAGAAGAAGATGGAAACCTATACAAAGACATCTGCAATGCATACGAAGCATTTATTCAAAGGTCTGGTGATTTTACAATTTCAAGAATCAACCAGATTGATGAAAACAATATATTGAAAGATACTTATGACACCTGTTATAAATTATACATCAATACCGCGGTGAAGATCACAGCTGACGGCTATAAAGAAGTCCCCTACAGCGAAATTATAGAGCATATATGGCATGATAAGATCATGCAGCGAAAATGGGATATGTCGATTGTGCCAAGTGAATTTAAATACCTGGAATTCTTGCACTACGCCATTGGCATCAATGATCAAGTTAAAAAAGTTATTGGATACTTATCTCACGATAATAAGGATGAAAACACCGGTTATATAATAACATTGGTAGAAAAATGCCCTGACCCCAAAATGGGCGGCGGAAGTGGGAAAAATATTTTCGGAAACATACTTAGAAATACAACAACAGTATGCACGGTTGCAGGATCACAAGTTAAGTTTAGTGAAAAGCTACTCCAAAGCTGGAACGGCGAACGCGTATTTTTCATGGCAGATGTACCTAAGAAGTTTGACTTCAGCTACCTGAAAGAAATGAGTACAGGTTATGGATTAGTTAAAAAGTTATGGAAAGATGACAGATCTGTTGGCCCGGACGAAATGCCCAAACTGCTTGTTAATACCAACTTTTCATTTGACGATTCCGATGGAGGTTTAAAAAGGAGAATCATTCCACTTGAGTTTACTGATTTCTTTACCAGGTGCGGGGGCGTCGATGTTCATTTCAATTGCATGTTCCCTACGTCAAATAATAGCAATTCCGGATGGACTGAAAAAGACTGGATGGGCTTCGATTGCTTCATTGCCGAATGCGTGCAACAATACCTTGCCGCCAACTGCAAGATAACACCTACTGAATTATCACACGGGGGATGGGAAAAACAATTTAAGCAGCAGTTCGGGCAGCACACTTTTGAATTTATAAACGAAAATTTTGAGAGGTGGACTAACTCAGTATTTATATCTACAAAAGAGTTCAATAATGAATACAAAGCTTTCAGGGAAGAGAATAACTTGAAAGAAGGGCTATCTGGTATTACAATGAATATGGCTCTTAAATCCTATTGCGAAAGATATGGCTATGTATTTAACGGAAACAAACAACATTCCATCACTAAGGACAAAGGTAAAAATTTTGAAAGGGCGGTTACTAATTAGCTAATAGGTTACTGGTTGGTTACCGGTTGGTTACTCTAAAAACCTCATAATTATAATAAGAATGGCGTTTTTAAACCAATTATTATAGTTAGTAACCAAGTAACCTACTAAAATTAATTAATTGTGTATAAAATTAAAATATAAGTGAATTTCCTTTAAACATAGAAAATGGAAAGTATAAATAAAAAAATTACGGGTTATGAGAATTAATAGCAGAAAGTCGGTTACTCGGTTACTACAAGAGACTCAAAATCTATAAAATACTAAATATCAGATATTTACAATAAAAATACAGGTAACCTTCCAAGGTTATTTAGTAACCAGGCTGAAAGAACTCAATTTTTGACATATATAATATAAAGATGGAAAACCAGAAAAAAGAACAATCGGTACACATGGTTGATTTATTCAACAGATTATTAATTAAGGGCTTAGAGAACAAGATTATCGGCCTTGAAGAAACTATTGACACCTATAGAGGCTTTAATTGGGCTGATCTAAAGACTAAGAGTGATCAACTAAAAACGATTCAAAACATGACTAAAAAACTCAATTCCGCTCTTGAAGAAAACCGCTTATTAAAGCTGGAGGTAAGAAATTCAAAGGCCCTTGCTAATATGGCCAAAGTGTATATGACCGGTGAAACTAATGTAACGGGAATGATCCAAGGATTGCAATCAGGTAAAATCACCGAATTTCTAAACACCTTCCAAATGTCAGATGACATGAAAAACAAGCGTAGCGTTCGGATACCGTCATTAACAGATTTAGGTAAATGATATGAAAACCACAACCAGATTTCAGGAAGATGTCAAGGCAACAGGCGACCTGAAAAAAATTAAAATTTACGATGGGGAAGATGATTTCAACCATTACCAGGTTTGGATTAAAACCCTTAAAGAACCTTTACAAGTACTAAAAGAGCACTTCAATTCAAATTTTGACGAATTGCTGTGTGATCCGGCCCCTTTCAATAAAGAGGTATTAAAAGGGTTGCTTTTCGGAAATTACTATGACCATTTGTATAAAGTTGTAGAGCAGTTTATTTCAGGGAAAGACAGAGCGATGAAATCATACTACACGCAATACTACAACGATAAAATTGAGATGCTTGCCGCTTATTCGGAAAGATTCAAAGCAAAGTTAAACGATACATCTTATCGGACTGAACTTTATGGAGTCCGGAAATTACCTGCACATCTTACAACCATTGATATTCTTGAAATATTAGACGGTGATCTTGTAATTGATCAATCCAAAATAGAGGCTATGAGGGAAAGCTTTGATATATACACCTCCGAGCCAGATCATCTTGAATATGCGCTATTGTGCAACCAGCTCGCTGACATTTACAACAAACTTCAAGCTAACATCAAGCGAAAGAACGGCCCTTTGAGCCAACAATATCAGCTAAACGGGTTCTTACCAGCTCACTATTTTATTTCGTTACAGGATAACGTCATTGTTCCAAACTATAAATACATACAATCCTAAAGCCCAAAATGGAAAATTCAAGCATAGATAAATTAGAAAAGGCCATTTCTGAAATGGCAATAGCCTCGATCAAAGCAGTATCCGCATTAAGTAAGGAAAATCAAGAGCTGCGAGAACAATTAAATGGCAAACAAAACACGGATCAACCTGATAAAGGACCAGCTTCTGAAAAAGATATCGATGAGGCTATGAAACATATTAGAATATGAAAACCACAAACAAACGCGAAACGTCCGCCCAGGTTGCCGACGTTTCGCAACCCGAAAGAATATTGACCTATGATGGCAAAGCCGAATTTGAAGCCTATGTAGTTTGGCGCAGCAACATACAAGAATCTGTTTCACTACTCAGAGATCAATTTAATTCTGATTTTGATGAGGTTTTAGGTTCCAAAACGCGATTTGATAAGACTTGGCTGTTAGATTTTTATAATCGAAAAGGCCTTGAAAAGTTAAAAATGGAGGTTGACAAATTCATCTCAATTCAAAACAAGGCATTGAGATTGCATTATGAAGATCATTACCATGAAAAAATTGAAGGTCTAAAAGCCCGTATTCAAAACGTCATCGAGGTTTTAAATCAATCAGGGGGTAATGGCTATATTCTTAAAAACTTTCCGTTTAGTTTAATAAGTATATCGTATTTGCCTTTTAAAAACGGAACGATCGATAATGATCCAGCTGAAATAAATGCGCTTCGTGAAAGCTTTAACGAATACTTGACTAATCCCGATGATATATTGTTTCATAATATGATGAAGCAAATAGCAGACGGGTACAACGGAATTAAAAACGAAATACAGAGACGAAATTTAAATCTGGACATCGAATACGGAATGAAAGGTATCCCGAGCATGCTTGACCGAGATGAATCCGGCAACTACAAACCATCAACAACAAACCTGAAATTTGCACTTAGCATAACCAAAGCTTAATTAAAACAACAATGGAAAACTGGGAAAAAAAGATTAAAGAAGCCTTAGATAATTCTGCCGTAATTATTGATCATTATAAAACTGAAAACGAAGCTCTAAAGGCCGAAAATTCGGCATTGAAAAATCCTAAAAAGAAAGAGCTTGCAAAAGATGAAGTTTCACCTGAAATGAAAGCCTTTATTGAGGATAGAAAAAAGAATGTTGCCGAACGTGAGCGCCTGGCTAAACAAAATAACTCTGCCTTTGGTAATCGGTAATTAATCAGTTGTCCGTGTCATTATCGCATGGCCCGGACAACTATTAAAATTATAATAAGGCTTTTGAAAACAACAAAACTGTACAAAAATGGGACTTAAAAAAGGGATGACTAACAATCCCGCTGGACGCAAGAAGGGTGTCCCTAATAAGGTTAGTACGAATTTAAGAATGGCCGTCAATAAAATACTTGATGAAAATTGGTCAACAATCCAACGGGACTTAAAAAAACTTGAACCAAAAGATCGGTTGGCCTTTATTGAGAAACTTTTATCATATAGCCTGCCAAAGCTTCAGGCCACTACAATCGACGCGACAATTGAAATGGGCACCAGGATTGAAGAAATGAATACTCACCAGCTTAATATTTTAATAGACAATATTTTAAACGAAAATGCAGGAGTTACACAAGAAGATACTGGAAGCGATAGCTAAAAACGACAAGCATGCTCTTTCGCAGCTTAAGGAAAACTTAGCAACCCAAGCTTTCCTTGATAAATACTCAATTAATTCGGATACTGGAGACGTACCTCCTGAAGCATGGATAACAGATTTGCCGGAAGTATTAAAAGAGTACGGAATTAAGGGGTAAGATTAAACAAATAATGAATTATCGTATATCATAACGCAGGCACGAAGATCGCATTTATTGCAATAAATAGTTCACGAGCAATTATCCACTATCTCAACGCGGGCGCATTTACTTTGTAGGATGGCCGCGCCTTTGATTGCATGGGTAAAGAATTGCCAATACCCAAGGCCAGGTATGTTTGATTGAGGTACACCCGTATACGAGTTTAAACGAGTTAATGGATTGCATCAACGACAACGCAAATAAGGCATCAAATCAGAGCCTATAAACAGCGATCTTTAAAAAATGATATACATACACCTTTAATTGTCAAACGTGCCTTATATCGAAAATTACTTTAAAATAACTCAAGCAAAATAGGTTCTATTCCTAAAAGGATTAGAACATTAGGCCAAATTGATTTAAAAATGCATTTTATCATAAATGTTGCCGCTTTTTGTTGTCGGTTTGTTATCAAAGTAGCCTTCGAATAACATTAGTCCGCTCTTGGCTGCTTATTAACTTTATAAAACCTTTTGGAAAAAATATTCCTTTCCGTCGATTGACAGTGAAAAGTGATTATCTTTTTTAAAGGCCCGATAAAACCAATCATAATTCCTTATGCCAGCATATTCTTTATTTAGGGCTTCAACAAAACTTTTGAGATTAGTATCAACAGATAAGATTTTATTATCCTGGATAACTGCAAATAGCGAGGTTAGGTTCTGATTCATTCGGCAAATGTATACAAAATGCAATTATTCATTAAATATTTGCAAATAAAGTTGCGAATTGCAAATATTCATTATATATTTGTATATCAAATAAAAAGAAAGGCCCGGGAGGCAACCCGAGCCAATCCATTGACTAACTAATTAACCAATTGACTAATGACAAACTTACCCAAAAAATCAGATCAGACAAAATCTGAAAACTACACCGAGCAACTATCGGTTATTATGCCACGCCAAAACGGTACACCCGCTGGCCTATCAGCTTTACAAGCGTCTTTGTTACGCGGAAAGGAGATGGCAAAATGAAAAGCCGCTTATTCCACATTGCACACTCAATTAAAGCAAGCTTCCGAACTTTTGCGGAGGCGCTTACTCACGCATGGCGCGTTATTCGCCTTCAAGTGGCGCTTACTACACAGGCGTTGGTAAACTTTACCTATAAAAAAATTGACGGGACCATCCGTGACGCCGTTGGCACACTTGTTAACAAGCCGGCTCCAAAAGGTGGCCACCGCAAAGTAAATCACACCCTACTTACTTACTTTGATCTGCAACAAAACGACTGGCGCTGCGCCAAAATTGTAAATTTATTGTTTTAACCCAACTGATAAACCTAACGACGACATGCAAGCAATACATGATACTGAAATGGCGTATCCTTGTGATTAAATTTGAAAATGGACATCCCACTATCGCACTTACGCGCCCTTCTTGCAGAGGCCGCTGAATTAGGTGCTACCCGTGCGCTAATTAAAGTAGGTATTCTTAAGCCTTTCCTAAAAAAGGCAGAGGCTAATCGACTGTATGGCCGGACAAACATAGATAAATGGCTAAAGGCAGGTTTGATAACTCCGCGAAAGGATGGAGCCGCATCATCGTCGTTGCGGTTAGATCGAAACGAACTTGAAGAAGTAGCAAAGGCTAATAACTGGAAAGCTTATATACCAAAAGAAGATTAGATGAACTGAAACCAAAATTTAAATCATTACCAAAATACCTTAGTTATGGACTTTAATCAACAATTAGAATTAATATTTGAAAATCACGGCCTTGAATTTAAGAACTTGCAGATTTTACCTGTAGTTCCTGGAATAGAAGCTAATACAATGTCATTTAATATTGACAATTATCTATTTAGGGCCGTCTTAATAGACATCTCTCAAATATTGCCTAATACCATATACCTGATAAAAGAAAAAAGCTGTGATAATTATATTCTTACAAAAACAGCTTCAGGTTTAGATATAGAGCAAGCTTATGATATTATCAGATATGATAGATTTTCAGAAAGATATTACAATGAAACGTTAGAATCTCATAAAATATGAAAATGGACAAATCAGAAAAACAAAAACGTATTGAAAAAAACGATGCTTCACTTGATCAACTCAAGCATATACTTACTGATGGTATGGACCGTATACGCAGCAATCAAGATATACAGCCATATTTTAACGATCTTGATGATACTATTACTGATCTTGATGATCAGATTAAACTTTTCGAAGCTTCTGGGGACAATCAAAGAAGGCTTGTTGCCTTTGAAATTTTGGCGGAAGTTTTGAGAGTTAAGGCCAGGTTGCAAGAATTATTGTTAGAAAAAATAAACTCCAAAAAATCGAAAGCCAATTTTTTAGAGATCATTAAAAATATATTTATAAAAAAACACAATTAAGCTTAGGCACCACCAAAGCAGCTTGCAAAGCGCTCAAATCAACGATATGTGATTTGGGCGCTTTTTTTATATATACGCAATTTACCGGAATCAAAGATGTTGGCCCGAAATTGATGAAGTTAGAGCGGGTATAAATCCGAATCTATATTATTGCCTTAACGTTTTGGAAATGAACAAAAATAGCCCCTCTTATTGAGCAGGGCTATTTTTGCATTATATGAGTATTATAATAGCATCCCTTGACTACAATAATAATTGTGTCAACATTGGAACGAACATTACTATTCACTTTACAAATCCTCTTATCTCGTGAAATTCACTATAGAACTAAAAACAACCCCATCAGAGTTAAAACAATTTACCGAAATGGTTTTATCTAAAATTTTGGAGATTAACGAGGCTGTATTAACTGAGGTAGGTTTGGAGTTTGTAAGAAACGCAAGAACTAACGCACCTTATGAAGATCATACCGGCAATTTACGGAGTAGCAAATATCTTATTCTTGTTCATGACGGTCAAGTTATCCAAGAAAATTTTGAAGAAAGCGCAAAGGGAACGGATAGGATAACCGGAATTGAGACAGCCAGGGAAATCGCAAATTCAATTTCTTCTGAATATCCGAAAGGATGGGTATTGATTGTAGGCGCGGCAATGGAGTATGCCTCTTTTGTTGAGGCCAAAGGGTTTGATGTCATCAGTGGCTCAACACTGGGGGCTGAAAAAAGACTTAGCAGTGCATTTCAAACAGTTTTAAATCAAATCATTTCATAATATGGATATTAATTTCAAAGTCAAGGTTGATGACAGCGAGAAAAAAAAGATCATTGATCTGCAAGATTTAGCATCGCAAAATAGTAACTCTGTTGTTAAAGATGCCCAGCGGGCCGCGGCCGCAATTAAACAAGAAGTAGATCAACGAAAGTTAAATCTTCAGGCAATCCTTAATGAAAATAAAGCTCTAAATGAGCAGCGCCTTGAAAGTTATACTAAACCTAAAGCTTCAGGGAACACCGAGACAAATAATATTGTCAAAGAGCAAATAGGTTTACTGGAACGATTAAAAGCCGAACTTAAATCATTAAATGAGCAAAAATTAGGTTTCGCGGATAATGAGCTTGATAAGCTTGCCAAAGCCAATGCCCAAATTGAAGAATACGAGCAAAGGATCCGTCAACTAAATAATGTTGGCAAAAGCGGATATGACAATTCAGGAAACCCGGCCAAACGTCAAACTGAATTTTTACCAGATGTAACAGCGCCTAATACATCTTTTTCTTATACCCCTCCAGTATCAGTATCAACCGAACAGCTTAAACAACAGTTAGCAGATTTAGAGGGCGCGAAAGCACAAATCGAAAGCTTTTACCAGGCAGGCACCATAGGTGCCGAAGAGTATGGAGCATCCATGTCGGTACTGACAACAAAGGAGGCCGAATTGACAGCCGCCATACAAAGTCAATCAGTTGCCAATACAGAGCAGACATCTACAGTACGGGCAAACACAGCTGCAATTGAGCAGGAAATAGGTATCATCGAAAATTTGAAGATCGTTATTGCTCAATTAAAAGCCGAGCGACTTCAAATAGTTGATCCGGCAGCTTTGAGCAGGCAAAATGCCTTGATACAGGAAGCAGAAGCCGACCTGGTTAGGGCCGGGAATGCAGGTAAAGTTGGGTTTGATGCTGTTGGCAACAAAATTGAATCAGCTAATAAGTCTGGTAATAATTTCATGAAAACCCTTAAAGGGATTGCAGTTTTTACCGGATTTGCATTTTTAATAAGCAAGATATTTCAGGTTACCAATGCTATTATTGATCTGACTGAAAAAAGTGAAGGTGTACAAAGTGCTTTTGATAGGATCAATAGCCCTGATTTATTAAGCAATCTTAGGGCCGCAACAAAAGGCACTGTTTCCGATTTGCTATTGATGCAAAAAGCAGTATTAGCATCAAGTGAAGGTTTTCCTGTTGATAAGCTTGCCACATTCTATCAATTCGCACTTGTTAAGTCCAGGGAGCTTGGTCAATCCACAGATCAGGTTTTGAGCAAACTTATTGACGGCACCTTAAAAAATTCAACACGGGTTTTTACTTCGTTAGGACTGTCAAAAGCAGAGCTGGAAAACTCATTTAAAAAGACTGGTGACTTTACAGGTTCCGTTTTGCAGCTCATACAGGAGCAATTAAAGAAAACCAGCAGTGAAGCAGATAACACCGCTGATAAATTAGGCCGTATCAGGGCAACAATTGATGATATTGAAGCCAATGTTGGAAAAAGTTCAACCGGGATTATTGGTTTTGTTACTAATTTGATTCAAAGGCAACTTGACCTACTTAACGCTGGCATTCAAGATTTAGACGATAAGTTAGCAAACTTGGGTAAAAAATTCGCTGTACAGGATAACAGTAAGCTTATAGCAGATTTCAAGAACGATACTCCAGAGGGCCGGGCGTCTGCCATTAAAGGTTATGAAATGCTAATTGACAAGCAAACAAAAGCCGTTGCAACCTATGATCAAAAAATTGCCGATGTTCAAAACAACTTGAGTTTACTGCAAAGAATAGGACGTTCAGCTTTTACCGATCTTAATACAAAACTTGAAAACGATAGAAATTCACAGGTTGTATTGCTTGCCGAATACAAAGCCGAACTACAATCGTTAAACGGCGTAGTTGATGAAGAAAACCGTCAAAAGGAGCAACAGCGATTAAAAGATGACGCTTCGGCAAAGGCTCGATTAGAAGCGCTTAAACGGGAACAATCAGCTGCAAAAACACTTGCTAACGAAGTGTTATCCACACAACAAAAAATAGACCAGCTAAGAGACAAATTCACCAACAAAGGTTTAGGTAAGGATGATGCCGAAAAAGCCGCTATAGTTGACCAGTTTAAGGAGTACCGAAACCAGATTGATAAAACTAACCGGGCTTATGATGATTTTGTAAAGAAGTTTGGCAAAGGCGCGGTAGCTTCGTTTAACGCTAACCCTGCAAATAAAAACAGGAAAATATCGAGAGTTGATCCGGGTCAGCTTGACAGCATACAACAATCTGCCATCGATGATTTAACCGCTAAACAAACAGTTGAGAAAACTAAAATAGTTACCGACCAACAAAAAGAGCTATTCAAATCGTATGAAGACTTCAAGTTGAAGTATGGTGCCGATGCAGCGGACAAGGCTTATTCGGCTGATTTGAAAGGATACAGCAGCTATATTGATTATTTAGAAGCCCAGCTACTTGATTTAGAAGACAGCGGTAACGCTACAGCTGTAGCCATGCGCGAATTTTACGATAAGAAAATTCAAGAGGCCCGGGCAGACCAGATAGTAAGCAATGCTAAGCTTTTAACCCAGTATATAGCAGATGCCGTGAACTTTGAAGATAAACTAACTAACATCATCAAACAGGCCAATGATAAAGCCTATGTTTTGAGACAAGCAGCTAACAAAGCCCAAACAGAGCAATTAAAAGATTATTATAACAAACAAGCTGATTTGGCAGAGGCCCAAGGTGAAACTGAAGTAGAAGCAAAAATGCTGCAAAACCAACAAGAAATTGAAAGTTATAAGGATTTATCGACCAGCATTATGAATCTTTCTAAATCGCAAGCCGAATTAAGGATAAAGCAAGCTCGTAATGTCGCTGATGCTGACATGGAAAGCGGCAAAATAAGTGAATCAGCTTATGAAAGAATAATCAAGATGATAGATCAAGCAAGCGCTTCAGTTGCGCGTAATACAATAGCGCAGGGCCTGGGTTCTTTATCTTCGTTTTTTTCGCAACTTGGAGAATCAGCTGGCCAACTTGATACTGGCCTGCAAAGTACTTTTAAAACTATCTCAGACTTCCTATCAAACGCTAAACAACTTACTGAAGGAATTGGCAGTTTGAAAGATTCAATTGCAAATTTCAGCGATACCAAAAAAGACAATGGAGGTGGTTTTTTAGGAACTGTGTCAGCTGTTGCTGGATCACTGCCTATTATTGGGAGTGTTGTCAGCTCAGGCGTCAAGTTAGTTTCCGGTGTTGTAAACTTTTTTCACGAAGCATCGGAGAGCGCCAAAGCTTCGGCGGCTGAATTAATTGCCTATCAAATTAGGTTGGTTGACAACGAAATAATTTATAATCAAATGCTACGTGCCAGGGCAAGGAGCCAAGATGATATAAATAAGTTAACACTAACCGAATTGCAGGCCCGTGAGAAAATGCTTGAGCTTCAAAAGCAACAAGCTGAAGCTGATTATAACACATTGCTAAACCAGATCAAAGCATCTGGACAGCAAATTACCGGCGAACACAGTGAGAAGTACGGAGGTTTCTTAGGTATAGGTAAAAAAACACGTGTTGTTCAGGATTTGGCAGGATTGAATACAACAGATTACGATCAATTAGAAAAGTTATATACCGAGGGAAAGTTAACGGACACTACTAAAAGTTGGTTTGAAGAACTTCAAAAGGTTAAAAATGAACTTGACGACATTGGAACATCTGCTCAAGATGTTGCCTCCGCAATTAACCAACAGGTTACCGGTACAACAGCGGATAGCATAGCTCAAGGCATCATTGACGGATTTAAAGCCGGTAAGCGAACCGCAGCGGACTTTGCTGACGATTTTAAGACCATGATGCAAAATGCCCTACTTAGTTCATTTCAAGCCAATTACTTAAATAAGAAGATAGCTGATTTTTATCAGCAGTTCGCAGATGCGTCTGAAGGTGGGTTAACAGATGATAAAATAGCTGCATTGAAAGACGCGTACGCTAAAATTATTGGAGACGCTGCCAACGAACTTGATAATATTCAGAAGATTACCGGTATTGGGGCAAGTGATATTAATGGCACAAACAACTTATCAACAGCTGTAAAAGGTATCACATCCGATCAAGCTGATTTACTTGCCGGGCAATTCGGCGGCCAACGCCTTGCAACTTTGCAGACAAACAACCTGATTACGGTTAGCAATACTTACCTGGCTCAACTTGTTGCTTTACAGAACGGTGGAAGTTCGGCCCTATCGCAGCAATTAGATATTTCTATGCAGGGTATCAGGTGGCAACAACAGATTGCAGCCAATACGCTTAGGACGGCTGATAATACAGAGAGGTTGGCAAGGATAGATACGTCCCTCATAAGCATCGACAAGAAAATGAACAGTGCTTCAAGCACTTTAGCAGCAAACGGGAAAATAGGATAATGGCAGATCAAACAAGTTTTTAAATTATTCTGCAATGGGTTTGAATACAAGAATCGACATAATTTTGGGTAAAAACCTTGAAAAACATCTTGCAGATGTTAACCAGGTGATAGAAGCTTTCAAAGCTCGTATTGTAGAAGATCAGGCCAATGGCCTGCCGATAGATGGCTTCAAAAATATTCTTACTGAATTGTTATACCTCGGATTAGAGGTTATAACGGCTATGAATGACAAACTAAATTAAACTATCGTTAAAAATAATTCTCTCATGTAGCAAGGAACAAATCTACACCAAAGCCCAACAAACAGACAACAAAAACGGCAACAAAATAATAAAAAGCGCCCCTGTGTTATCACAGAGGCGCTTTTTGTGTTCCCGAAGGGAATCGAACCCATATCGGCTGAATCGGAATCAGCTATTCTATCCGTTGAACTACGGAAACATTTGCGCAAAGATATAAATTCCGTTGATTTAATGATGGATTTTGGTTACTACTTTTAACTGCGATAACGAGCCTCAAAAATCAGGAAACCTGCCCCAACATTTATAGCGATAACTTGTTATGCAAATGGGTATATATCAACATGTAACATTGTCAATTACATATACCAGCAACCTGATTTATACGTTACCTTGAAAAAACACAAAAAAAATTAATTTACACGTAGCGAATGTTTCATTGGCTACGTATGGTGAGTATCATTAGTAACTAAAACCATGAAAAACGTACAGCAAATTTTAAAGAAAAGGGCAGGCATGATCGGGATGGTATGTCTGCTGGCGGGGTTATTCACCTCTTGTGTAAAAGACAACAACACTTACGTAGAAGAGCCTGTGGCATTAATATCGGTGATTAACGCCTCGCCTGATTCAAAGCCGCTCGATTTCTTTTTAGATCAAAACCAGGCCAACAAACAGCCGATACCCTACGGGTACGGGCTCGATTACCTGCGCGCTTATCCACGTAAAAGGGTAGCCACCTTTTATGTAGCAGGTACCCAGCAAAAAGTAAAAACCGATACCATTACCTTAGAGGCCAACAAATATTACTCGCTTTTTCTGACCAATTTGGTGAGCCACCCTGATGCTTTATTGCTAACCGACTCGTTAAGCAACCCGGCCGCCGGCAAAGCTACGATCCGTTTGGTTAATCTGAGCCCTGATGCGCCAGCTCTTGACCTGGTGGTAAAAGGTGGCGCGGCATTGGCATCAAATAAAGCTTATAAGGGTTACTCCTCTTTTGTACCAGTACAGGGGAACACCAACTACACGCTCGAAATTCACCCGGCGGGTACCGCTACCGTACTTTATACCTTACCGGCTATTAACCTGCACAGCGGCTCAGTTTACACGGTATGGGTGCACGGCATAGCGGCAGCTACCGACCAAACCAAACTAACGGCCGATGTTCAGTTAAATGCTTATTACTTTTAAAATAATTTATTCCACAACATTTACTATAAAAGCAAAAGGTCCCGCAAGATTAAAACCTTGAGGGACCTTTCATTTTATACAAGCGCCTAACATCACTTCTAAATGATGTAGCCAACCATCAGCCTGGGAATTCGCTTCTACGGACTCCCGGCTCAGAACTCAAGACTCATTAACACTATAACTTATTGCTGTTCAACATCGGGTTTTGGCTGGCGTTAACCTGGTAGGTATAAATTTGGTTATCATTACCCACTTCAACTATCCTGTAGCCTTTGTATTCGGTGCCCCAGTTACCGCCAAAGTGAGAATCGAACAGGTGAGGCAATTTACCGGTATAGCGCACGCCGTCGAGCGAATGGTCGTGCCCGTGAAAAGCGGCCTTCACGTTAGGGTAAGCATGCAGCAATTCAACTATCTGGGGGCAATCTAAAAATATGTTTTTTTCTTCGGGCAGCCACTGGTGCGGCGCTATGTGCAATATCACAAACACCATACTTTTGCTTTTAAAGGCATCAAGCGAGCGCTTTAAAAAATCATAATCCGGGCAAACGTATTCACCTTTGGTATTAGCGGTATTGGCAAATACAAAACCAATTTCGCCTTTATCAACCGTGTATTTATCATCATAGCCAAAAACACGCTTCCATATCGCTCCATCGGCAAAATCATGATTGCCGGGGATGGTATAGTAAGGCACAGGCAGTTTATCCAGGTAGGTTTCTTTAACCTTACCTAACAGGTCGGGGCGATTGTGTACCAGGTCGCCGTTAACAATCACAAAGTCCAGTTGACTGTTTTGATGTTCTTTGTTCATCCAATCAACCATGCGGGTATAAAACGCATCATACTCAGTTCCGGGTTGCCCGTAATGCCCGTCAGAAACCAGGGCAAAACGCAGTTTAAATTTCCCTCCGGCCACTAATAATTGATCGTGATCGATAGCTTTTGCAAAGGAGTTAACAGCAGGCAGTAAGTTGATGCCTGCCACACCGATAATTCCCGACTTAATAAATCCGCGACGATTGCTCATAAGTTTGATCTTAAATTTTATTCCTGTTTGTTTTAAATATTATACCAAGCCACCCATAAACGGATCGGTTTTAGTATCCAACCCGGTTTCAACATGACCTGCATACCGTTCTTCAAATGTTTTATTATCCTTTAGCCTTATGCTGATATCGTACCAGTTATAGTTTTTGGATAGTTCCAAAACAACATCAGCCGTACTGTTGGCAGGTACTACCTTAATCACTTCTGCGGCTTTATAGGCATTATCGCTAATCAGGATAGTTTGCGCCCGGCTATCATTGTTTTTAATATTGATGATGATATTACCGGTAAGCCTGGCGGCATTCAACTTATTCTTTTCGTAAGTACATTGTATCTTCACGGGGGCATTATTTACATCGCCCTTAAATTCGCGGTAAAAGCCGTTGGGGCCATTTACACGCAGGTGATACAACTTGTTTTCAAAAGCTTTAAGCGGCCACTGATAGGTTAACTGATCGCCTGCGGCCACAGCAAAATACCAGTTCCGGGCAAGTTCATCCTTGCTGATATCGTCGTTAAATTTAACCGGCACGCAAACCGTAAATGGCGAACCCGCGGCATTTTTTCCAAAAACGGTATTGCCCGCGGCCAGCTTTATTTCAAAGCTTTTTTTATCGTCGCTTAATGCGCCATGGGTATATAGCTCATAAGGCAATGGGCAAGCCGTGCGGACCCCTTTTTCCTGCAAGGCTATCAACGACGGATTGGCGCTGATGCGGTTAATTTCATCGTCGCTGAGCTTTTTAAAGGATGAAGGCTCCTGCTTAAACTTAGCGTTATAAATGGTCTCTACATTTTTATCCCTGTCCAAAAAAGGTATTTTTTCGAGCTGGGTGCCGTTATACGGGCTGAATACCGAGGTCAAATCGCCGCAAATGGTACGGCGCCATTGGCTGATGTTGTTCAGCTTGATGTTTTTGCCAAACTTTTTATTGACAAAGGTTTCTAAAAACTGCAAGGTAGAGGTATGATCGAAAACTTCAGAACATACTTTGCCGCCCCTGCTCCAGGGCGAGGCGATCATCATCGGTACCCTGAAGCCTAAGCCTATGGCCCCTTCGCGTGCCTGGTTTTTTGGTACGCCCTGTTTAATTTCGTTCTCTAAACGCACGTGCTCAATCTCGGTTTCTATTCCGGCGGAACATTTTCCTGTACCGGGTATTTTGGCATCGGGGATGGAGAACGGAGGAACATGGTCAAAGTAGCCGTCATTCTCGTCGTACGTTACAATGAATATGGTTTTCTTCCATACCTCCGGGTTTTTGGTCAGGATGTCTAAAACTTCCGAAACATACCAGGCGCCATACCAGGGCGCGGTAGGGTGGTCAGAAAAATTTTCGGGCCCGGCCAGCCAGGATACCGTTGGCAGTTTCCCCTTGTTTACATCCTCCCTGAACTGGTGTAGTAAATCCCCCTTGGGTACGGTTACCTTGCGCTGCTGGCCATTATCTGCATAAGTCAGTTCGGTAATGCTCCGAAAATCCGGGTCGCCCGAATTGATGACGAAGGCGCGGTTATAAAGCTTCTTTTCATAGTCGGATAATTTGGCGTAGCTCTCCCGGTTCCATTTAGCCAACTCGCTATGGGCGTTATCCAGCACCTGCTGTTTCTTTTTGATGCTCTCACGTACTTTTATGGCTTTATCGGCGTCTGATGGCGTCCTTTCCTGTAACTTGTCAATTTGTCCCGGTAAGTCCTGAACCTGTTTTTGCAGGTTTTTGATATACCTGTCGGAAAACTTCACATTATAGGCTTTAAAAAACTCCAATAAGTTGCAGCCAAAATTGGCCAGCCAGGCCCTCTCCTCTTTTTCAAACCCACCGCCGCAGCTCAGGTCGTTCTGGTAAAAATTCCAGGAGATATTGTTTTGTTCGAGCAGCTCGGGGAAGGTTTCCCAGGGCATATCGCCAAAGCTAAAATCGTTATTCCGGATGTTGGCCTTGGGTAAACCATCCTGTTCATGCGTTATTTTACCTGTCCAAAAAAAGGAACGGTTGGGCGTGGTGCTCGTCATGGCCGAACAGAAGTTCTGGTCGCATACGGTAAAGGCATCGGCCATGCCATAATTAAAGGGCAAGTCTTCCCGGGTATAGTAGCCCATAGTTAAGGGCATCATATCCGCGTAATTGACGTTCCCGGATCGTTTAGCGGTGAGCCATTGGTCATACTTGCCCAAATTATTGGCATCTACCTGGCTCGCCCTGGAGTGCGGCAACGATCCCATCCAGGTAACTTTGGTATCTTTGATATCCAGCCTGAAGGGCGAATAGGTATTCCCGGTAGCATCGGTTTGCAGCCACACGGGTTTTTGGTCGGGCAGGTGGATGGCCCGCGGATCGTTATAACCGCGCACCCCCTGCAAGGTACCGAAGCAATGATCAAAGGAGCGGTTCTCCTGCATCAGGATCACAATATGTTCGGCATCCAGATAGGTACTGCCCATCTCGGGATTGATGGCCAATGCCTTTTGAATAGCAGGCGGCAGGGTACCCATTATGGCCGCGCCGCCGGTTAGCAATGCCGCCTTTTTTAAAAAATCTCTCCGTGATTCCATTTTTGAATTTGAATATTTTGTTTGAGTTGAGTCGGGAGTTCTGAGTCGGGAGTTCTGAGCCGGGAGTCTTGAGTTCTGAGTCGGGAGTCTTGAGTTCTGAGTCAAGAGTCATGAGCCGGGAGTCTTGAGCCGCGAGTTCTGAATCTTGATTCCAGGATTCTGGATCTGACTCCTGGCTCTTGACTCTTGAGTCTTGACTCTTGACTCCCCCCTTAATCGTCGTCATCCTTCTTTTTCTTCTCCAGTATCACAAACGCGCTCCGTTTAGGGGCGGGCATTACCGAATCTTCGCCCTTTACCGATTTCCAGATCACCTCGTTCAGGGCCAGGTCGGGCGCGGCGTCTTCTTTTTTAAAGTTGAACTGTTCCGACCGCATGCTGCTCTTGTTTTTGGCTACGTTACGCAAGTTCAAATCAACCTGCGCAGGTTTACATTGATAGTTGGTTAAATCTATTTTATTGGTAAAGCATTCGTAAAGGGGTAGCGCGGCGGCATCGTACTGGCTCATGGGCGGTAAACCCAGTATCAGTTCGATGGTGCGCAGCACGCCCGATGTTGAGTACATGCTGTGCACCACGGCGTTCCGTTTAACGTACGGCCCGGCAACAAATACCGGCGAGCGGTGCGCGTCCACATGGTCGGGGCCGTTTTGAGCATCGTCTTCCAGGATAAATACAACCGACTCTTTCCAGATGGGGCTTTTGGATAAATGCGCTATCAGGCGGCCAATAGCCAGGTCGTTATCAGCTACCGCTGCGATAGGCGCAATTTTACCCTTCTTTTGCCCGCTGGTATGGTCGTTAGAAATACGGATAGTGCTGAGCTGGGGCACCGCATTGGCCCTGGCCAACGAATCAAAGTCATGCTCCCAGGCATCAACCCGCACCTGGTCTTTAATATCCAGGTCAAATCCCGGCGATTGGGCGCAAATATGGCCTTGCAGGGTTTTGATGTTGGCTTTGCCGTAGTCGCCAAACTCGCCATAAGTGCGGTAGCTAACCCCGGCGCGTTTACAATAATCCCAGATAAAACCGTCGCGCGGGTAAGTGGCCTTTCTGCCGCCTTCAAAGCTGGTACTGCCGCCACGGCTCCCATAACTGGTGGGCCAGGTTTTTTCAACCACATCGGTAGCGTAAGCAGCCGTGCTCCAGTTATGGCCATCGGCGCTAACCTCGGCATCTACATAAAAATTATCCACCAGCACAAACTCGTTGGCCAGGGCATGGTGGTTGGGCGTAATGTCGTTACCAAAAATACATAAGGACGGGTCGCCGTTGCCTTTTGGCATATCGCCCAAAACCTGGTCGTAGGTGCGGTTTTCTTTGATGATATAAAACACATGCTTAATGGGCGATTTTTCGCCCGGCTTGCGCGGAATGGGGTTACCCTCTTCGCCATCGGCCTGGGCTACTTTTTTATTATTGAACGGTGTATTGGCGTATACCTGCTTGGTATAGCTTTTCAGTTGATCATCATTAGGCGCATCAATTACAGAGAGCGTACCTTTAAACAAACCGGCTATATATTGCAGCCTGTTATTGGCGGTGCTGCCCTTTTGGTAACCGCTGTTATCTGTCTTTAAAACAGGCTGAGGCCCTTTCGGGTTAGCCATAGAGGTAACGCCCTTGCCATTACTTACCAGTATTTTTTGACCGAGCACCTTTACATTGGTGGGGTACCAGCCAACCGGTATAAAGCCCTGGCTTTTGCTGTTTGCAGGTACCGATACATCAAACACAGCCAAACAATTGTTATCGGCATTGGCTATGTACAAAGTTTTTTCGTTATCACTCAAGGCCAGCCCGTTTGTGGTTGAACCGGTTAAGGCGGTTGGATAAAGCACGGTTGATATCGTCTCGATCACCTGGTTTGAGGCGGTATTAATTACCGAAACAGAGTTATCATTGGCATTAGCCACATACAGGGTTGTCCCCTTTTTATTCAACAGCAACTCGTTTGGATGATTGCCAGTTTTAATAGTGGCAGCTACGGTTTGCGCGGCAGTATTAAGGGCCACAACTTCGTCGCTTCCCCATAACGAAACATAGAGTGTTTGCTCGTCAGGAGACAGCACGCAGCTGTAGGCGATATCGGCCAGCTTCACCTTGTTGATGATGGCGCGTTTTTGCAGGTCGATGATATAAACGCTGCTATCCTCTTTAGTTACGGTATATAACCTGCTTTTATCTTTGGTTACGGCGATGCCGGTGGGGCATATTTTACCGGCGGGCCAGGGCAGGCCTAACCTGATGGTATCGGGATCATTTAACCGGCTGTTTTTAACATCGAAATCTAAAATGATATTATCGTTTCCGCCGGATACGTACAGATTTTTTTCGTCGTTGCTGAAGGCCAGGCCGTACCAGGCTTTAGCCAGCTCCTTCTCGTCGAGCACCTTTTCGCGCTTAGGATCGATCAACTGAACCGATTGCGTACTTTGCCCGTTGTTGGTAACAGCGAGCAGTTTGCCCGAGCGGCTTAGCTGGATATTTAAGGGCAGATCGCCCAAGGGTAACGACCGCCCGGCAGGGCTTAACATCCATCCGTTGGGTAACAGCACCTGGTTGGTTTGCTTTATTTTGCCAGGCACCTGGGCTTTACCGTTTAAACCGGCAAGCAAGCCTATCCCGGCGGCAATGAACATCAGGGGGCGAATTAAAAAGTTACTCATCATATTAAAAGTTAATATTGTTGATTGATCTGCAAAAATAAATTACCGGGGTAAACTGAATGTTAACATTGCGCGTATGGTATAACCGTTTTGCGTGCCTATGGTGCCAATGTCTCTTATCGCTTCTGATGCCATTACCTGGCTATGGGTTGCATAAAATACCGGGCCGCCGCTAACAGTAAACGAAAACCTTGAATTAGCCGGGGCCATACTTACAGAGGGGCCAAGTAAAAGTTTGGCGCCGCCCTCGGCCTCCTCCTTGTCCCAAAAGCCTTCCAGGTCCTCTCCTACCGCTTCAATACCTGCGTATAAATTACCGGCTATGCGGTGGTGAAAACCCAGACTGGTGATCAAATCAATATCATCACGGCTGCTGCTAAAGGCTTTCTCGAAACGGAGGTTACCGCCAATACGCCAGGAGGCGGCTTCAAAATAGGCAGTTACCCGGCTAAAAATAGCCGCTACATTGGTAAAATCGCGGTTAACGCCAAAACCCAAACCAAAACGCGGGCCTGTTGCCTGTTGGCCGCCAATAAAATCGCGGATTACCTCGGCTTGTTGGGAAGAATTGACACTGCCATTGCGTGCAAAACCTAAGGCCGCGTTGGCATACAGCGTAAAACGGTTACCCAGATACCCTTTAACAGCAAATTGCTGATCCACGCCATCATAGCCAAATGGCCCTGAGGTGCGTTCGCCATAACTGCCCGAATAATGGAGGGCCCAGGCCGGCGAACTTGCGGTTAATGTATTTACCGAAAATAAAAATGGCTGCGGCAGGGCTTGCGTTGCCAGGCCCGGTTTAATTATTGCCTGGTTTTGGGCCATAGCGGCCATACTAACCGCCGCCGATAATAATACGATACAGAAAAACTTTTTCATGGCATAATGATGGGTAAATCATACAATTAACAGGTAACACGCTATCGCGCGTTACCTGTTTTTAATGGCTTAATATTTATAAAGTTACAATACAGCTTATACTTAAGTGTAATCGTTGTTTAGTTAACTAATGGGGTCGCTTATCAGCTTTACAATCGCTCGCATAGCACACACCTCCGCGCCTCCCAATAGAGGCCGCCGCTTTTTTCAAGGCTCCCCTCTTGAGAGGGGGCGGGTTGGGCCGTGTGCGATGGCAGGGGGTGTGTTTGGCCGCGCGACGAACTTTGCTGCTTTGCTTATCGCTTGCTTAGTACACACCCCTCCGCCCCTCTCGAGAGAGGAATCGCGCGGGCCGCCGCTTTTTTTTACATATTCCATTAATAATAAGCACCTTACCCATCTTTAATCCTTAAGGGCCGTCGGCACAATGCCCGAACCTGCCGGAAACTCGCCCTCAATTTCGGTAAGGGTTGAGGTTTTAGTTAAAATGATGGTTTGCTGGCTACGGGCTTTTATCCATTTGCCTAAACGCGCGTTGTATACCCCGCCCAGCTTATAAAAGAAACCGGCATCAGCAGGCGTAGTATACGAAAGGGCCACGGTGTTTGATCCCTGCCTGTAATACGGCTGCGATTGCAGCGTGATGGGGTTTACGGTATCATAAAAATCGGTAGTGGTAATTTTGTAGCCTACAACCGGTGGTCCTGCCGAATAAAGTGAGCCGCCTGTAGATACAAACAACACATCAATGGGCTCGGTATCTTTGGTTACGTTGGTGCCGCTAAATACAGCCATACCGAACGCGTTGCCGCTATTGGCAAAAAAGCCGCCATTACGGGTACCAAAGCCATCACCATCCTGTGTGGTATAGTTAAACGACCTGATCCAGTTGGATGATGCTATACTTGTTGAACTGGGCCCGTTAATGGTTTTAGCGGCGCCGCCAACATAAACAAAAGTTCCCTTTTTAGCCGTACCGCTGGTCAGGTTAAATTTAAAAGTCTTAAAGGTAGTTGCCGGGGTAACAGATCCGCCGCCGGTAGCCCATCCGTTAGTTGGGAAACCAACCGGAGTTGAGGCACCCGCGTTATTGCAAACTACTACGGCAAAAGGTGTTTCGGCAAAATTGATATCACGGGTGGCCAGCAATTGGATATACTCGTAATTACCATCGGTCCCCGAAACATCATTAATAAAGCCACTCACAATAAGGGGGGCGATAGACGAGCCCAATACATTAATATCAGCCAGGGTGCGTACCCGCAACTGTGGGGTTAGCGAGCCATTGGCACCTACAGTATTAAAAACTATAGCGTAATAATTGGCGTTAATTGGTGGCACGTTACTGGCAAAAGTGGCGGTGGCTTCGGTATGAAACGTTAGATTATCATACCCATCGGTAAGAACTTTATCGCCCGAAAATTGATCGGTAGCTACGGGGAGCGGATCAAAACTACCTTTTACGATAGCTACCAGCGTACTCTCGTAGAAGGCAGGATCTTTCAGCACCGCAGTTGTTGTAGCCTGGGTGATGCCTGCAGCTCTTCCACTTGCAATTTTTGTAACGGAGCCCGCCGGCAAATTGGTGATCTGCAATATACCGTTCATTCTTTTTAAAACGCCACCGGCAACTTCAATGGTTACCGAATCTCCGGAAGTGTATTTGGCCGCTTCGGTGCCGAGCGATATGGCGATACCCTGATATTTTGATAAACGGCGGTGATCCTGCAATACCAATAACCAGGCAGGCATGTTACCGGCCGAAAAATCGGAGATAACGATACCCGACACCTGGTGCGAGCCGGCCATGTTTTTGGTATCAAGCGTAACGTCGGTGCCCTTATAAATACTTTTAACATCCATAATAGGCATCACAGGGCTAATTTGCCCGCCCGGGTAATTATTCCCCTTCTGGCATCCCGTCCATACGGCGGCCGGGGCAAGCAGCATAAACGCGTAAAATATTATCTTTTTCATTTTTTTAAATCTTATCATGATCATTATTACACCATTAAGCGATTAAGGCCTTTGCCACCAAACCTGTGTACTGATAACATCCGCCCCCTGGATGGCAACTGCCGCCTTATAATTGGTTGGGTTGGCCGATTGTACATAAACCGGGTAGTTTAAGCGTGCCGGCATTACACCGCCATTAATTAAACCAGGCCCCTTAGGCAATACCGGGTGGCCCGTGCGGCGGTACTCAAACCATTGCTGAAAATCGGTCCAGAACATGGCATAGTATTTCTGTACATGGATCATTTCCATTTTAGTATCAAGCGGAAGGGAATCGTTCCAGGCGATATCGGCAGCGGTTTCGTAAGAAGCCAGGGTTACCGGCGCGGTAAAATAAGTGGGCAGCCAAAAGGTAATGGCGTTTTGCACGCCGTTATCGTAATATTGCTGCGCGGTGCCTGTGCTTATATACCCTTTAGCGGCTGCTTCGGCCAGTAAAAACTGCAGTTCGGCATAGTTCATAATATTGCCCGATAAAGGCTCGCTCTCATAACTTTTGCCGCCCGGCCCGTTAGCGGTTGAGTAGAAGTAAGATTTGGTAGTGGGCGATGTACCCGCGGCGTAACCGCTTGGCACTCCAACAAAACTACCGCTTACCGTGGCTATTGACCATACCCCACCCGCAGCGCCGTTAAACTGCGTGTATAAACGCGGATCGGTCCACTTGGTTAAGTTATCTATAAAAAACGAGGCCATGGCGGGTGCCCTCCAATCCTGCTCCCTTACGTTATTGATAAAAGGCGATGTAAGGTAACCGGTACCTGTCCAGCGCAAAACGGCGGCATCGGTATTGCTCGTCATGATGGGGTAGTTAGCCGCGTTAACATCTATCATATCCTTAATTTTGGCAATCACATCGGCAGATACTTCGGCCTTGCCAGATAAGCGCATCAATAATCTTAAATATAAAGAGTTGCCAAATTTGCGCCACTGGGCAGCATTGCCGTTAAATACCGGGTCGCTGGAAGCAACCACGTTTGCCGCACCGGTAAGCAGTGTATTGGCCGCCTCCAGTTGCTTAAATATATCCAGGTAAATATCCTTCTGCCTGTCAAACGCGGGCTCAAAAACACCGTCCCGGGCTTTGTTGGACTGAAAATAAGGTACATCACCATAAGTATCTGTGATTAAAGAATACACCCACGACTGGCATATTAACGAGATACCCTGATAGCCTTTACTGAAATTTACCGGCTGGTTGGCTATGGTATAAATGTCTTTAAAGTTGCTCAACTGCTGGTACCAGTTGTTCCATGTATAATCTGCCTGGTTAGGCCTGATATCATACCTGAACACCGCGCCTTCGCCATCGGTTTGGCTCACGGTAGTTTGCATTAACTCGTTACTAATGGTACGTGCGCGCAGCATATTAACGGTTACCGTATTAACCAATGCAGGTGCCAGCAATTGCTGGGGCAAGGCATCGGGCGAGGTATTGGGGTTAGTATTGATTTCCTGGAAGTTTTTTTTGCAGGATGGCTGTACCGATGCAAGCAGCATAATGGTACAAACAATTTTATAGATATTCTTTTTCATTGCTATCGTTTGGATTAGAATGTAATAATCAGGTTAGCGCCCAATGTCCTGGTAGATGGAAACTGCCCTACTTCAAAGCCTTGGGTAATATCCGATCCGTTAAGGGTACCAAATTCGGGGTCGAATCCTGGCCATTTGGTCCAGATAAATAAATCGCGACCGTATACCCCTACGGTAGCGCGTTGCAAGCCCAAGCGGGTAGTCAATTTTATGGGCAGCGTATAATCAAGCCTGGCCTCGCGCAACTTAATAAAGTTGGTGCTGTAAGTGGCCCCTTCGGCATTGTACGACCCGTAGGCGTGCTGGTAATACTGATCGATATCGGTAGCTACAATATCGTTTTTGCGATAACTTCCGTCAGCATTTTTTACTACGCCATTCCCGATGATACCGCTGTACCGGCCAGGCAAGGTATTGGTTGTTTTGCCCTGCTCAGCCAGTTTATAAGCCGTTAGCGAATAAGCTACTGCGCCATATTGGGCATCGAATAAAATATTGAAGTGGAATTGTTTGTACCTGAAATCGTTGCTGATACCCATTTTCCATTTGGGCTGGGTATTGCCTAAATACACCGGGGTAGACGTTGTTAGCGCTGTACCGACGGCCTGAACGTTGGGATCGGCATTGAATACCACCTGCCCATCCGGCGACCGCAGGTAACCGGTACCGTATAAATCGCCCATGCTGCCGCCAACCTTGGCCACCAATTGCCCTTGCGCCACGGGGCCGGTTTGCAGCACAAATGTACTGTCTGACAGTTTTAAGATTTTATTGCGGTTGGCCGAGAAGGTATAGTTAACCATCCAGGTAAACTTTTTGGTACTGATGGGGCTGCCGTTTATCGATAGCTCAATGCCTTTGTTAGCTACTTCGCCTACGTTAACAACAGCTTTTCCAACACCCGAAGAGTTATCTACAATACGATTAAGAATTTGATTTTTGGTATCCCCAGTGTAAACTGCAAGATCAAATCCTAAGCGGTTATTCAATAAACGCGCCTCGCTACCCAGCTCGTAGGTGACGGTTCGGAGCGGCTCCAAGTTAACATCCGATAAGGTTGTAGGGTATTGCAAACCGCCCGTATAGGTGCTACCCGCTTTATCGTACGTGAAAGAAGTACGGTATGGTGTTATTCCGCCACTACCTACGCTTGATGCCGAAAACCGCACCTTGGCGTAGTTAATTTGCTTTGGCAATTTAAAGGCGTCCGAAAGTATAAAACTGGCACTTGCCGATGGGTAAAAGAAACCTACCTTATCGGTCCGCTCGGGTGTAGCCAGTACGCTGTTCCAATCCTGGCGACCGGTAAAATCTAAGTACAGATAATTTTTGTAACTGGTAGATAATAACCCGTAAAAGCTGTTAATGGCGTATTGGCTGCTATAAGGTACTGCCACCAGTACACCTGCCGCGTTAGCCACAGTATAGATGCCGGGATAAATTAACGAGTCGGCTCTGTTTTCATCTTCCCTGAAGGTGTTTTTCAACATGCTCCCGCCGGCTGTGGCGGTTACGCCCACATCTTTAAACTTTTTATTATACCTGAGCAAAAAGTCGGCACTGGCTTCCTGCGAGTAAATATTTTGTGTACGGAACGATCCTTTAGGGTATTTGGTACCGGCATCAAAAGGGCGATCCTGCTCACGGTGTTCGTAACCCATATCCAACGATGTTCTTAACTGTAAACTCAGTTCTTTGGTGATGCTGTAAGTTGCCTGAACATTACCCGTAACTGCATTACGGTTTGATTTATTAAGAAACTCGTACGAAATGGCATACGGATTTTCCGGAAAAGAGCTGAAAGGATATTCAATCTTGCGTTGTGTTTGTCCGTTTTGCCAGTAATTTTTCAACCAGTCCAGATCAGCACTTGGCTGCCAGAAAATAAACCAATACATTAACGACTGATTACCATAACCTGCACCGGGCAAATTATCGCTGAATTTGTTTTGATAGTTTATTTTAGAGCTAACCGTAAGCTTATCATTGATTTTTGAATTGACTGACAAGGCAACGGAATTACGCCCGTACCCGGTGTTGGGTACAATCCAGTTATTGGCAACATTGGTAGCCGAAAACCGGGCGGTTGTTTTATCCGACCCGCCATCAACACTGATAGAGTTGGTGCGTGTATTACCGGTATTAAAAAATTCGTGAATTTTATCAGGATAGGCCACCCAGGGGGTTCTCGTTGTTGAACGGGTTTGGGTTACCGGGTCGAACTGATAAAACATCTGGCCATCAAACTTGGGCCCATAAGCCGAGCTTGTTCCGCTGGTACTTGCGCCATCAGGGCCGGTACCGTAAGAGTAATAATTGGCGCCGCCGGTGCCCTGCCCATATTCGTATTGAAAATCGGGCCAGCGGTTAACCTGCTCCACGCTCGCGTTAGAGTTAATGGTGATGCCGATGCCTTTCTTTTTAGCCGTGCCCGATTTGGTGGTGATAATTACCGCACCGTTGGCACCGCGCTGGCCGTATAATGCAGCCGCGCCAGGGCCTTTAAGCACCGTGATGCTTTCAATATCTTCAGGGTTAATATCGTTGATGCTGCTCCCATAATCGGCAGGCATGTTATCGCTGCCGGTGCCATATACGGTTTCGCCGCTGATACCGGTACGCTTTCCGCTTCCGTTGTTAATTACAACACCGTCAACTACTATTAGCGCTTCATTATCGCCGGTCAGGTTATTTTCGCCGCGCAAAATAATTTTGTTCGATCCGGTAGGCCCACCGTTTGAGCGTACCAGGTTCAAACCTGCAACCTTGCCTTCCAGTGCTTCCGTCCAGTTGCTGGGCATGGTTTCGGCTATTTGCTCACCCTTTACTACTGTAGCTGCGTATCCCAGCGCTTTTTCTTCGCGCTTGATACCTAAAGCCGTTACAACTACTTCGTTAAGGGCGGTATTGGATGGCTTGAGTACAATACTGATGGCGGTTTCGTTTTTATCGAAAGTTTTTTTCTGGGTATCATACCCTATCATGGAAAAACTAGCAACCGAGCCCGCCGGTACCTGTATCAAAAACTTACCCTTAACATCTGTGGTACCTAAAAACTTTTTACCGTTATCGGTAATGGTTATGCCCGTTAAAGGTAATTGGTCGTCTGCGGATGTAACCGTTCCGCCGATAGTTAAAACCTGCAACTTTTTGATAACCAGGTTACCATTGATATTTTTAATACCTATGCCGGCCTGCTGCTGCAATGCCGATGCTAACTGATCAAACGTGATGGTTTCTGAAGGCAGGTTATGGTTTTGGCCATATTTACATCGGCATCAAATGCTACCTTGTAACTGCTTTTCAGCTTGTCAACTATTAACTGCAGGCTTAATTGCTTTTTATTAAAATTAAGCTGATTGCTACCTTGCGCCCTGAGCCGCGCCGATAATAAGATCATCAGCAAAAAAAGAAACAAGGCTTTTGAATAAAGTAAAAGTCTGGTGTATTTCATATTGGTGTTTAAAATAATAGTATGGTGTGGGGATCTTTGTAACGATATTGCAGGCCGGTTGCATAGCATAAACCCTTCATCAGGTTATTAATTCCGGTATCTTTCATCTCGCCGCTAAAGCGGGGATGCCTGGCGGCCGAAGGCAAAACTTCAACATCAATATTATACCAGCGGCTCAACTTTGCGGCTATGCCGACCGCGCCATCATTCTTAAAAAACAGGGTTTCGTTTTGCAGGGCGGCGGCGTCTTTATAATCAACTGCGGCGGTAACCATGCGGCCGTTACCGGCCTGGTAATTGAGCTGTTCGCCAGCCCTTAAAAATTTAGTTTGATGATTAGCAGTTATGCCAACTAACCCGGTTGCTACCTTAACCTCGATATTGTGATTTTTATGCGAGTAAACATTAAACGATGTTCCCAGTACGGTTACAGCCAGCTGGTTTTCGGTGTAAATAACAAAAGGCTTTTTTGCAATATGCTTTACATCAAAAAAAGCTTCGCCCGATAAATGCAATACCCGTTTATCTGAGCCGAAAGCACCGTCGTAAGTAATTTTTGAGGCTGGGCCCATATACACCAGGGTACCATCAGGCAGGGTAAGCCTACCACGGCTGTTAGCCGGAGTTTGCAAGGTAAATATTTGCTTATCAGCGCTACTTTTACCTTGTTGAAGGTAAAACCAACCTAACACGCTCACCAATAATATACTGGCGGCAATACCAATTAAGCTGTATAATTTAAAAGGGCGGCTCTGCTCTTCCTCCGGTTTTGATTCGAAAATACGATCGAGCAGAATTACCCATTGCTGGTGGATATCACTTTGCTTTAATGGCTGTTGCAGTTGCTGTTTTCGCTTTTGCAGGTATTCCAATACATGGCTGTTTTCCTTTTGTTCGTTCAGCCATTCTTCTACCTGCCTGTCCTCGGCATCGCTCTCTTCTTTGTTAATGTATTTTAATAGTATCTCCCAGTTCACGCTGTTTAATTTTACTTAAAGAGCGCTAAAGCAGATTTTCCACCAAAAGAAATGATTAAGTATGCGTTAACTTTTTGTTAACAGATACCAAATGAAAAAAGCAGGAATTAATCCTGCTTTTTGGGCTTTAAAATCAATATTAATGGTAAAAGGCTATGTTAACGAGAAGATGATGGTAACCAATAGTAAACCGCCGGCGATGGTAGCTTTATCTAAGTTACTGTGGTTAACTGCATGCGTTAACTGCTCAATGGCTTCGCGCATGTTATATTCCACGGTTTTTTCGGGTACTTCCAGTACTTTGGCAATTTCGTGATTTTTTAGCCCTATTAATCGCAGCTCAAGCATCTCCTTACGTTTAGCTGATAGTTTATTGATCAGCGCCTCCACAATTTTGGTAGATTGCTTTGCGGCAAACCATTCAAAGGGGTTGTAAGAATCGGTGGGGGTATTAAAAAGATCGTCGGGGATCTGAATGGTTTGGTTCTTCACCCTAACAGCCTTTAATGCGCCATTGCGAGCAGCACGAAAAAGGTAGGGTTTGATATGATTGATCTGCAGGCTTTCGCGTTGCTGCCAAAGATTTAAAAACAGATCAGAAATAACATCCTTTGATTGATCCTCATCCCTTACAATAGAGTTAACGTAATGAAACAAGGGAGTGTAGTGATCTTTAAATATGCTTTCAAACCTATCCAACGTCACTACAAGGGGCATATTCTCCACATCAATCATAACTACAAAATACGGCAGGCGGTGTTTAGTAATCAAAATCTCAATATTAACTTTACATTAAGAAATCATTCACCGCCGGGCAACTATGCACAGGCTCAGGTAAATATACAATACAACAAAATTCACGTAGCAGCTACTGCCATCGTCCTGAAAGCGCTTTATATTTAGCGACTCGATTCTAATAAGATTGATGCCAGTTGATACGCTGCGCGATAAAATATTTGTGCAGGTTTTTAAACACTGTTGACATAGGGTTGTCATGAGCGTATGATTTATTTGTGTAAACAAAATCAATATGATGGAAAAGCCTCGTTTATTATTCCCCGCTTTGTACCCTTTTAGCATTTTAAGCCCAAACTTAAAAACTCCCGAGCATACAACTCAAGTTAATATACAGGAGGTTTTGATTTTTAAAACCGATGTTAAAACAAAAGCCGATAAATTGCAGATCAGAAAATCCTTAGATAAACATCCTTTGGTATTGCAATGGAATATTGACCTGGATGATGTAGACTGTGTGCTACGTGTGGTATCAAAATACTTAACGCATAACGATATCACTAACCTGATTACACAACAAGGATATCATTGCGAAGAGTTGGCTTAACGGCGTAAAATACCAAACCATCGAAATAAAAAAACTTTTTTTTCCGTTTCAGAAAACCAAACGCGTTTTCCATACGTATCTATGTGCAGATAAGGTTAAATTATAACCAACCCAAGTTATAGTTTGCGCCATTGCCTTAACCGGCAATGGCGTTTTTATATAGCACCGGCCACTTTAAACGGTCTGATTTCTATTTTTTCCCATATATGTTGCGTGATATAGGGTTCCTGTTTTTTCCAGGCTTCTAATTGTCCGTCGCTGTCAAATTGCAGCACCATGGTTGATCCTATCATACGGCCATGATCATCCAAAATAGCCCCTCCTAAAATATAGTTGCCTGTTTGGCGCAACTGCCGGGTGCCTTCCAGATGGGCGGGGCGCACAGCCATGCGGCGCTCTAAAGCGCCATCGTCGGTAAAGTCATAAGCAATTACTAAATATTGGTTCATCATCATTAAGTTTTACTGCTCTACAAGTTTACAAAAAGCTATCCACATAAGCTGCAAGCGTCTTTTTATTTAAAAATCAGGAATAGTTAGTGTAAATATGACAATATTAAAAAAAATTAGAGATATTTGGATTTCGTGAATGCCAGATAACAGATCCAACCTATCATCCGGCTTCATTGCTAACCGATTAATACATGAAAAATAACTTACACCAAGAGTTTCAGAAACTGTATCATAAAGAAGCTCAGCACACATTTTTTTCTCCCGGCCGGGTTAACCTCATCGGCGAGCATATTGATTACAATGGCGGCCTTGTAATGCCCTGCGCTATTACCCTGGGCACATACATGCTAACGGCGCCTAATGACGATCAGGTTTTTCGCTTTAAGAGTGTTAATTTTAACGAAACGCTGGAAATACCTATTCAAAACTCTTATCAAAAAAATGGTGATAGCTGGTTTAATTATCCGCTCGGCGTAATCCATTATTTTGTAAAGGGCAGTCAACCGTTACAAGGGCTGGATATGTTATATTACGGCGATATTCCAATCGGGTCGGGCTTATCTTCTTCTGCTTCTATCGAAGTTGTAACAGCTTTTGCTTTCAACGAGCTGTTCAAAGGCGGTTTCAGCAAGTTGG
The DNA here is from genome assembly GCF_000166195.2 of Mucilaginibacter paludis DSM 18603. Classification (NCBI taxonomy): domain Bacteria; kingdom Pseudomonadati; phylum Bacteroidota; class Sphingobacteriia; order Sphingobacteriales; family Sphingobacteriaceae; genus Mucilaginibacter; species Mucilaginibacter paludis. Next base: position 5,766,597 of record NZ_CM001403.1, on the reverse strand, counting down.
AACTGGTATTGATGGCCAAAAAAGTGGAGAATGAATTTATTGGCGTAAACAGCGGTATTATGGACCAGTTTGCTGTTGCATTTGGCGAGGAAAACAAAGCCCTGATGCTGGACTGCGATACCCTGGATTACGAAGCGGTAGACTGCAACCTGGGCGACTACCTGCTGGCTATTATCAATACCAATAAACCCCGCAAGCTGGCCGAATCAAAGTACAACGAACGTGTAAAGGAATGCCAAACTGCATTAAAAAAATTGCAATTAGAATTGGATATCAACAACCTGTGCGAGATTGATGTACAGACATTTGACTTACATAAACACCTAATTACCGATGCCACCGTACTTAACCGCGCCACGCATGTTGTTGCCGAAAACGAGCGCGTAAAGTTGGCAGCAAAAGCACTGGCTGGTAATAACCTGAAAGAGTTTGGCCGCCTGATGTATGCCTCGCACGATTCTCTGAAGAACCTTTATGAAGTAAGCGGCGCCGAACTGGATGCCGTAGTTGAATATGCGGCTACGGATAAAAACGTAACGGGCGCAAGGATGACAGGAGCCGGCTTTGGCGGATGTGCTATTGCTTTGGTTAAAAAAGATAGCCTTGACAGCTTTACCCAAGGATTAACCGAATATTATACTGCTAAAATAGGTTACGCCCCATCGGTTTACAGCTCGTTAATTGGCAATGGCGTGGGTGAATTACACGAGGAAGCGGTCACCAAATAGTTCATGCGTAAACTAAAATTAGACGAACTGAACCGCGCAAGCGTAGACGAATTTAAGGCACAGGATAAACTGCCCGTTGCGGTGGTATTGGATAACGTAAGGAGCTTGCATAATGTAGGCTCCATTTTTCGTACATCCGATGCCTTTGCCGTTGAGCAGATTTGCCTTTGCGGGATAACCGGGCTGCCCCCCAACCGCGAGATAGAAAAAACCGCGCTCGGCGCAACCCAATCGGTTAACTGGAAGCATTATCCATCAACCCTGGATGCCATTCATCAACTGCGGGTGGATGGGTATCTGATCATCGCTATTGAACAGGCGGTGGATAGCACCATGCTGAATCAATTTGAACCCATACCGGGCGAAAAATATGCTTTAATTTTTGGTAACGAAGTAAACGGCGTTGCCGACGAGGTGATGGAACAAATTGACGGCTGTATTGAAATACCTCAGTTTGGCACCAAACACTCTTTTAACATCGTTGTATCTGCAGGCATTATTTTATGGGATTTTTTTTCTAAACTGAATCTTAAATAATACGGCGTGGCGTTCTTATTTTGCCCCCTGTGGTTGAGCGGGCCGATGCTGTAAATTAAGACTGTCGATTGTTGGATTGATTTAGAACGATTGTTACCAGATACTTGCATAGACTTCATTATAAGATCTTGGTCTGTAAAGAACAAAACAACAACGGTATTCGCTCGCAGAGGCCACCGCACAGTGCTTCGACAAGCTTATAATGACGTCCATGTAAGTTATTGACTATCAGGCTGCTTTTTGAACGATCATACCGAGTTTAGCTGCATCTTTTTGCAGACGTGCTATTTTTCTTGCCTTTTGCTGTTCTATGTCTGGCTGTATCCGGGTGGCATCAAATGCTTGTTTATTAAGTACCATGTGATAAAAAATCACTGCCAGCTTGCGGGCGATAGCTTTGATCGCTTTTTTGCTCCCTTTTGTCGATGCTAATCTTCTGTACTGCTGCCCCATCGGACCTTTGCTTTGCCATAAACAATGCGCCGCCAACCGGAATGCTTGTGTTGCAGGATTATTGTTGTTACGTCTTTCATACCCTATTATTTTGCCTCCCGATATTTTGGGCCTCGGTGATAGATTTAACCAACTCACAAAATGTTCTGCCGTAGGCCATTTTTTCATATTCGTTCCCGTTACTGCAAGAATAGTTAAAAGCCCTATTTCATCCAGACCCTCTACCTCGGTAAGGTCTACTCCCAAAATTCCCAATAAATAATCTTTCAGATTAAAGCTGTACTGGTTCTTTCTTACCTTTTTTGTTTTCTGTTGGATAACTGTTGGCGCTTCGCCCTTACAAGCAAGAAGCTCCTTTAGGGTATGTTCAATATGACTTTCATAAACCTGCATTTGCTCCTTAAAAAAATCATAGCTTTTAAGCGTGATGGATAGAATATGAATATAATGTTGCTTATATTCTCCCTGTAGCGAGCTAAGCAGATCCTCCGGGCTGGCCTTTAATTTTGTTACATCAATGCGAGCCAGCAAGGTTTGCCCATCGCATATTCCTGAACTGATCGCCCGTAAAAGCTTCATACCTGCTACTCCCTCCACATCGCTGATTAAATGCTGAAACTTAATATTCATCAACGTCAGTGTTTTCTGCATTCGGTTAAGGCTATCGCTCTTATAGTTTTGGTATATTTCTCTTTCATGAAGATATTGCCTTAACTCCCGGTAAAGTTCAGGCGCTATGTGAGAATTGCGTATCAGGCCATGGGCCAGCAACTGATGCAGCCACTGTGCATCGTTGATATCCGTTTTCTGAGCCGATACATTCCGGTAATGACTTGGATTGACAAGGAACATCTCCATGCCATGCTTTTCCAAAATGTTGTAAAGTGATTCCCAATAAGGACCGGTTGCCTCCATGACTACCTTTTCAATGCCTTCTTTTTGCAGCAATTCCGCTAACTCATACAAACTGCTTGTAAAGCTGTCAAATTCACGCAAATTGATCATCCCTTCACGGTCGGTATAAGATACTACCATCAGCATGCTGCCGATATCTATGCCTGCTGAATGAGGATTTAACAATTCAAACCGTTCCATTTTTTTTGCGGTCTGCCCAGCGGTGGCACGCTTCTTTTTTTTGCTATTTTTGCTCATGTTCTTATAATTATAAAAACTAGGCAAGCTCGGTCACTCTAAAGAATATTTAAGCTTAAAAGCATGGTAAACTCTTCCGGTCAGAATAGTTCCCGATAATGTTTTTTTCAAAGAGTGACAGTCCCAAACTCAACAGCGGGCTCTTAACGGCGCCAAAGCGTGAACGGGTTATGTAGCTTGCCTTGTTTTTTTGCAAAATGCAACTTTTTCAGCATAACTATCTTTATTGAAAAAACGTCATCCCTGTTTTTTCCGGAGCGACGCCCGGTGGGATACTCAGCATGACACCCACTATTGGTGCGCTAAAACTGAGTATCCGATCCAACCAGCCGGGAAAAAACAGGGATAACGTTTGAAACACGTAGGTTTTTTGGTGCACAGGCAAAAGCGGGCAAAGGCCCCGACTGCACGCCGGGCCGGGAGCTGGCCTGTGGGCGGAAGGATCGGGCAGTCTTGACTTTTTTGGTTCTTTTTGTGTCAAGACAAAAAGAACAAAGCCCTTCCCGCGGCGTTTGAGCGGGCCGATGATTTAAATCAAGAATACTGATTTTCGGAGTAAAAAAAAACAAACTGATAATCAACAACTTAAGATAGCTCCATTATAAGATCTTGGTCTGTTAAGAACAACAACAACGGTATTCGCTTGCAGAGGCCACCGCACCGTGCTTCGATAGGCTTAGCATGACACCCATTATTGGTGCGCTAAACCCGTCATTCCTGTTTTTCCCGTGACAGCCTGGTGGGCAACTCGCAATAACAAATTTCGCATTAGCTATCAACAACTTAACAACACATCATTATCCCCACCCAGCAAAGCCTGGTAGATCTCATAATTCTCATCATCAAAACAAACAAAAATTACCTGCTCAATCGTATCATGGGCTTCTAAAAAATCTTTAACGGTATTTACAGCCACTGTTGCAGCTTTATTTTTAGGATACCGATAAATACCCGTACTGATGTTAGGAAAGGCGATGGTTTTAACCTGATGCTCAACCGCTAATTGCAAACTATTTTGATAGCAATTGGCTAAAAGCATACTAAGCTTGGTTTTTACCTTATTCCAAACCGGGCCTACGGTATGGATCACATACTTGGCATCCAGGCTACCGCCGGTGGTTATCACGGCTTCGCCGGTTTGGCAACCGCCTTGTTTATTGCGTATAGCAATGCATTCTTCTAAAATTGCTTTGCCACCTGCCCGGTGGATAGCACCATCCACTCCCCCGCCGCCCAACAGGCTACTGTTAGCGGCGTTTACGATGGCATCAACCTCAATCTTTGTAATATCTCCTTTTACCAGTTTTATCCTATTGGCCATAGCTTATACTTATTAAAGCAACAATCGTTCTCAAATAAAATTCCCAGGCGGCATGGTTCTAAATGGACTGTACTTAGATAGGTTCCGGAAAAAACAAGGCCTTCAATTCGGTAGCATCATGCGGATCCATCCTGCCCGCTAAAACCAAACGTAACTGCCTGCGGCGAAGAGCACCCGCATAAAACATGTGGTCTTCCTCGGTTTGGGGAGTAAGTTCTGGCACGGATACGATATGGCTATCCTCGTCAAGAGCCACAAAGGTATAATAAGCTTCGTTACTTTTAATCCGCGTGCCCGAAGGGATATTCTGCGCCCATACATCAAGCCTCACTTCAACCGAGGTATTAAAGGCACGGGTTACCTTTGATTCAATGCTGATTACATCGCCCAGCTTAACCGGGTGTTTAAAAGATACCGTATCAACCGAAGCGGTTACCACAATCCGGTTACAATGTTTTTGCGCGGCAATAGCAGCGGCAATATCCATCCAGTGCAGCAAACGCCCTCCCATCAAATTATTCAAGGTATTGGTATCATTGGGTAATACCAATTCGTTCATAATGGTGTGTGAGTCCTGGGGCGTCTTTATCTTCATTCCGCAAAGATAATTTTTTGCGCAAGATGTTGATGCTAAGATAAAAGATGTCAGGGAGACAAAATACGTTTTTGGTATTTGGTAAAGATAACTCCAAAAAACAAACTGGAAGCAAGAAGTAACAAGCAAGCCTTTTCCGCGCTGGCAGGGAAAGATAAAAAGCGGCTTTTTTGTATTGATCATTTTTGCAGCCTGTGCGAGTCCGGTTGCCTTAAAACATTATTTCTTAATCCACATTTTAAGCACTTTACTATAGCTATTATCAACCAGGGCATAACTGGCGGGCACCTGTGTTTCCCTGGCATGGTAGGTAACCAGCCGTGTTCCCGGCTTTTTAGCATCGAGCATGGCATAAACAAAGCGGCTGTATCGTTCGTAAAGCTCAAAAGAAGTTCTTACTGCATAATCTATCCTGCTGCCAGGCTCAATATTTTCGTAAAAGGCGTTATAAAAATAAAAATGGTCGTAATCATTATAATCCAAATCAGTCAGGTTACCATAAATGAAAGATACATTATCCAGCTTCATTTCGTTTTTGGCCATTTCGGCATATTTACATAAGGCTTTACGCTGTTCAACGCCAATAAATTGCGTTTTCGGGAAATGTGCGCCGGCGGTAATACAAAACTTGCCTACGCCACTGCCAATATCCAAAACCCGTGCATGGGGTACCGCTAAAAAGTAAGCGGCTTTTTTTGCAACATCAACCGGCGTCCAGTGCATTGGGGATAATTCCTTAATATGTTGGGGATATAGGTAGTCGAAAGATGCGTCTTTTTTAAACCGGGAGAAATTTGAGCTATCCGTTTCCATTAATTTGTATTATCGCTATTCATAATTATAAGGATGGGTGGGCGAATCACTATTCTTTGATCCACATGCGCAGCAAAGTACTGTCGGACGACCATACCAGCCTGAAGTTAATGTCGCAAACTTCATCCAGGCATTGGTAGGTTACCAGGCGCGTACCCTTCTTTACCCCCTTTAACACCGCTAAAAGATAGGCTGTGTAATAAACGTACAGGCTGTATGAGGTCTCAATCGTATCATCAATGGCATTCTTTTGATCCACATTTTCGTAGAAAGCATTAAAAAAATAAAAGTGGTCAAACTCGTTAAAATTGATCTGAGTGATATTGGCATGGATGAATCCAACATTGTTTAGCTGCGTATAATTTCTGGCTATATTTGCATGATAATAAAGTTCATGCCGCTGTTCAACTCCAAAAAAATCAGCTTCAGGATTGAAATAAGCACCGGTAAGGCAAAATTTCCCTATCCCACTGCCAATATCCAGCACCCTTGAACCGGGCTCAGCTAAAAATTCAGCGGCTTTTTTGGCGATAGGCAAAGGAGTCCAATGTTTTTGAGACATCAGTTGAAGATATTCAGGATAAAGCCAGTCGAAATCAGAATCAGTTCTAAACAAGGCATGGTTGATGTGCTCCCTGATCAAAGGAACCACCATTCCCGCCTTCGCCGGATCATTATAAACTGGTGGAAAGTGAGAAAAAGGGTAAACATCCATTGAAAGCAAATTTACTGACTTATTTTAGTACACTTACTGGAAAAAAATCAATCCAAAATACAATATTTATCAGTTTTTAGTTTATCGTATCTTTGCACTATGAGTTTATCGGGAATCTTTCCTATCGACCGCTGGAATTTTACAACGCAGTCTATTTTGAATATACTGTCGGATGAGGACTACCAAGCCATGATAGCAAACCAAAGCGAACAAAGATATCAAAAAGGTGACGTGATCTTCCGGGAAGGCTCCGTTCCAGCAGGTATTTTTTTGGTACGGAGTGGAAAGATCAAGAAATACAAAGTTGACCAGCTTGGCAAAGAGCAGATTATTTACGTAGCCAACCAGGGCGAACTAATTGGCTACCACGCGGTATTGGCAGAAGAGCGTTATCCCGACTCGGCGTCAGCCCTGGAAGCGAGTTTGTTAAGCTTCATCCCTAAGGAGGATTTTTTTGAAGTCATCCGCCGTTCACCAATGTTTAGTCAACGGCTTTTAAAAGCCTTGAGCCACGAGTTCACCGTATTAGCTAACACAATTTCAGTATTTGCACAACGCAGCGCCTCGGAGCGACTGGCCATAGCACTTATTGTATTACGGGAAAAGTACAAGGATGGCAGCCCTGCCAATGAAGAGATTGTCCTCAACATATCCCGCACCGACCTTGCTAACATAGCTGGCATAGCACAGGAAAACGTGATCAGGTTATTGAAGGAATTTAAAGCCGAGGATATTTTAGAGACGGAAGGCCGTAAGATTATAATCAAAGACATCAAAAAGCTGGTGAAAAGGGCTAATTATAGGTAATTATTTCTCGGGACATATCATCGCGTATAACCGGAACTGTAGGGATTCTGGGCTTTTTATACAGCAAATTACATGCAAATATCAATAATACGCTGTTCAAGTTTAATTAACCCCCAACAATCAATCCGAAGATAGTTATATTGGGGAGCATGTTAGGATTATTTAAACGAACCAAAATAAAACAATGGGAAATTACGCTGTTAAACAACACGTTGAGCAGCTTGCCAAATACCTATGCCCAGTTTAAGCTGCAAATAAACAGCAATTTGTTTAGAGGGGTTTTAATAGGGATGGGCGATATATTGGGTTATGTGGCATTTACTTACCACAACGAGGTTTACCAACAGTTTTACGATGCTAAAGGAAGGAATTTTAAGCTCACAAGGTTAAAAGTTTTTGATCAGCGGTCAAAAACTTACCAAAATTTTACCCTTTATTTTTCGCATGGCGTAATTAACGGCTATTCGATTGACGACGTTGAAAAACACGATTTGAGTGTTGACGATATTATAACAAACGACTATAGCAAACAGTATATCGGAAATGGGGACTATAAAAAGATTGAAGCCCAATTAACGGATTACGAAAAGCAATTAATTAACCCAGTTGATGTTTACGAGGTAAAATTAAATGGTCATATTTATTTTCACATTCAACAACTTCAGGACGGCAACTTTATAGCAGTTGACCTTAAAAAGATAGTTTACGAGATTAGGCATGATCCTTTCCAGATCAGTCCCCTACCGGGTAACTTGTCCGGGGTCATCGGTGGCAAAGGTCCTGCCGGATAATGCCTCATGCCCTGTGATTAAGTTGATGAAAGCATCACAAAAAACTGGCAGTATCTATTGCCTGTAAAAATTAAAAAAGGGCAGTCGGAGGCAAAGCCCAGGCTGCCCTTTTTTAATTAATATTTAGGTTGTTGTTGGCCCTTCAGGCCGGGATTAACATCGATAATAGAGGTAGCCAGTGGCAAAATCTCCACCTTTTCGCGCTCTAAACCGCGGAATAAATTAATAACCAGCGGAGCGGTGGCTGTTAGTAAACCTTGCGCGTTCAATATTGATGCACCGTGCATCCTAAGTACTACGTTGCCAGCCCTGGCTAATGTGGTGGAATCGGTAGGGCTGAGGGTTTTATAGCCAGTATACGGTATTGCTACCATCGGATCCTCAAAGGTGGTGGCAACGGCACGTTTATATACCCTGTACAGATCAATATTGGCATAGGCACCGGTTTTGTTAGCCATATCAATCAGGTTCTGTTTGGTTTTGCTGAGTGTTTCGTATAAAATACCCCAGCGGGCCAGGTCGGTGCGCCTTAATGCTTCAAAGCCAAACTCAAACTTGCGCTCGTTAATAATAGCATTTCTAAAGCCCAGGTAGTCGGTTGGTGTGGTGCCAATTTTGGTAGCATCGCCACCAAAGGCCCTGGTGCGTACCTGCTCAAAGGCAGTTTTTGCTTCGGCGGTAGGGTTGTTGTTGTACTCGTTAAGCGCTTCGGCATACATCAGCAATACATCCGAGTAGCGCAGTATGGGCCAGTTAATGTCGCGTTTATTAATGGCGGTACCGTTTTTGCTGGCCCAGTTAACCCTGAACTTGCCTATGGTATTGCTGGTATACGAATTCATTTCGTGGCCGTTATCGGCATTAATCGAGTAATTGCAAATAGTTACATCGCGCCGGGTATCGCCAGCGGCAAAATCATACCAGTAGGTTGGTGTTACCCCCATGGCTGGCTGGCTCTTGCCATACATACAACTGGTATGGGCATAAATGCCATTGGTATAACCCACTGCCGAACTGTTATTATCATTGCCATACTGGCCAAACTCCAACATAGACTCGTTGTTGTACTGCGTTTTGATCAGCGTGCGGAAAACATTTTCGTAACTGGGCAGCAAGCTGTTTTCGCCCCGGTCAATCACAGCCTTGCAGGCATCCGCCGCAATTTTGTAAAGCTCCTTAATGCGGTTGGCATCAGGGCGTTGGGCAATTTTTACCGATCCGGCGGAGTAAGATGTGAGGTCCCAGCGTAACGAATACCCGGCCGCGTATAAGGCCACGCGGGCCAGTATACCATAAGCTGAGTTTTTGGTAAAGCGCTCGGGCGTAGGCACCAGGCCGGCACTTTTCCATGGCAGCAGGCCAATGGCAGTTTGCAAATCGCTGATACAACCGTCGTAAATAATATCTCGGCTTACGCGCGATGAGGTAAAGATACCGGTTTCGGCCACGGGTTCTGTGCTATAGGGCACATCGCCAAAAAAACGCACAATATTTAAATAATTCATGGCCCGGATGGCATAAGCCTCGCCCAGCAGCATATCCAATTTAGTTTGCTCCGTAGCCGAATTGGCTTTCATACCCTTGATGCCCTTAATGGCCACGTTGGCATATTCAATACCGGCATACATGGCCGTATAGGTTGATGTTGGAATATTGGCCGGCGTATACACATAATTGGCTACCTGGTTTTTACTGTTAGTTTCAGATTCGGTAGAAAAACACTCGTCGGTACCCATGCCCAACTGATAATAAAACTCCCGGTTAAAGGTTTGTGAGTAGCAGCCCACTACCACCATCTCGGCCCTGTTTACAGTTTCAAAGATGGTTTCGCTGTTAAACTTCGATTGCGACGGCAGGTCTAAAAACTTTTTACAAGAGCTGCTTGATACCAGGGCAACTACAGCTAAGGCGATATAAAATATTTTTTTCATGTTGATGATGCTTTAAAATGTAACATTAAGGCCAAATACCACGCTCTTTGAGCGGGGATAAGCCGAGTTATCAACGCCCATATTCAATATGCTCGACGTTGCCGATACTTCGGGATCATAACCCTTGTATTTGGTGAAAGTATAAATGTTGTTAAGCGTGCAATACACCCGCAGGTTGCTCATCTTAACCTTGCTAATCAGGTTTTTAGGCAGGGCGTAACCCAGGGTAATGGTGCTGAGCCGCAAAAAAGAACCGTCTTCAAGGTAATAGTCAAGCGCGTCGGTAATAGCAATTTTATTATCGGCATGCAGGCTCCACATGGCATTCGGATCGTGCTGTTGTGGGTTAAGCGCCGCCAGGCGGCTCAAATTGGTGGTTTGCTTGCCTGTAAGCGGATCAATGAGCGTAAAGCGGGTGTTCATTACGGCAAGCGTATTTTGGTTGGGCAGGTAAGGGCCTATAAAACGTTGCGAGTTCATGTTGAATATCTGGTTACCTACCGAAAAATTCATAAACACGGTTAAGTCTAATCCCTTATAATTAAAGGTATTGGTAATACCACCCTGGTACTTGGGCTGTGCGTTGCCAATTACGGTACGATCGTTTGCCGACCATGTTGGGTTGCCATTGGCATCTTTATCGCCAGCGGTGGTTACATATTTCACGTCGCCGGGTTTAACATTTGCCGGGGCTGCGGCCTTGGCGCGTGGTACCCCATTTTTTAGTGTGTAGGTGCCATCGGCATTCTGATTAAAATCGTCGGTAGTATAAACGCCCGCGTATTTATAGCCATAAAACTGGCCAAGCGGCGCGCCAACTTTAATCATGTAATCAATACGGCTACCGTAATTACTGATAAAATAATCGTTATCGCTCTGCCCGTAAATAGCAAGTACCTTTGACCGGTTGAAAGAAATATTGAAGCTGGTTTTCCACCTGAATTGTTTGGTGGCAATATTATTACTGCTTAAAACAAACTCTACGCCACGGTTACGGATGGCGCCAATATTTTGAAACTGAGTGGTATAACCCGAAGACGAAGGAATCTGATTCTGAATTAAAAGGTTGTTTGACTCATTATTATAATAATCTGCCGAGAAGCTGATGCGGCTCTTAAAAATATCAATATCCAGGCCGATATCGGTAGAAACGGTTTTTTCCCATTTAACCCTGGGGTTACCCACCACGCTGCCAGGTACCAGCGTTTGGAAGTTTGCATTATTAACGGCGTAGCTGCCCGAGCCGTAACTGGTAACATATACATAATCGTCAATATCATTATTGCCGGATGTACCGTAGCCCACGCGGAGCTTTAAATTATTAATTACATTTTGGGCCTGCATAAATTTCTCTTCAGAGATACGCCATGCAGCCGATACCGACGGGAAATAACCCCATTGATTACCAGGAGCAAATTTAGACGAGCCATCCGCGCGTAGCGTAAAATTGGCTATGTAGCGCCCCTGGTAGTTATATGAGCCCCGTCCAAAAAACGACGACAGGCTATAACGGCTAAGCCCCGAACTATATGTATTTTTAATATTGGTAGCCTGGCTCACGTCGTTTAAGCCAAAGTTACTGACCGGGAACTGGTAATAGCTGTTATTCAGGTTTTCGGACTGGCTGTAGTTTACCTCTTGCCCCAAAAGGAAACCTACGTTGTGTTTGCCAAAATTATGGCTCCAGTTTAAAGTATTGGTAATCTGCCAGGTATACTTTTCGCTATTATTGCGCGAGCCGTATGGGCCGCCATTGTTCTGGGCAGTTTTTGTGCGGCCATCATCCCAATAATCAGCACGTATTTGCCGCCAAAGGTAACTGCCCGATGTGCGCAGCTTAATATCCTTGGTTATATCCAGTTCCAGGCCGCCGTTACCAGAAAATTGTCGGTTAAGGCTGGTATTGGTTACGGCATCATTCGTAATAATGGGGTTATACACATCATACTGCGAATCATAAGCCAGCATGCTATCGCTGATATCTGTACCTATCAGTTGCTGGTTGGTATACATTTTACCACCGGTTACCGGTTGCAGGATAGTCATTTTAAGTGCGCCACCTAATGAGCCGCCTCCCTCAGTACGGGTATCCTGGAAGTTGGTATTAAAATCTGCGCGCAGGCCCTTCCATATCTCGTGATTGAGTTTGAGCCTGATACCGTTTTTAAGATAACTATGTTTAGCTAAAATGCCGTTTTCGCCGGTATTATTATAGCTGAGCATAAACCTGGTTCTGTCGTTACCACTGTTGATGTTGATGTTATGGTTCTGGCTGGTAGCACGGCCGCCAAAAACCACGTCCTGCCAGTCAATCCCCTCCCTGGATGCGTAATCGGCATTGATACGGCTGTAGGCACCTGTATAATAATCGGGCGCGTTAATGTCGCCGCCAAAATAAGCTGCCCAGTTGGCATCTTTACCGGCCAGGTTTTGAAATTCGTACTGGTATTTCACGTAATCGAGCACGTTTAAAAGCTGTAGCTTTTTGCCCAGTTTTTCAGTGCCGTAGTAGCCGTTGTATGATACCTCGGTTTTGCCCGCCTTTGCAGATTTGGTAGTGATGAGCACTACGCCGTTTGAGCCACGCGACCCGTAAATGGCCGTAGACGAAGCGTCCTTCAACACATCGATAGAGGCAATATCATTAATATCAACCTCGCGTAAGGCATTGTCCATCTGGAAACCATCTACAATATATAAAGGCGACGATCCCTGGGTAATGGTGGTACCACCACGGATAACGATATTGATATCGGCCCCGGGCGCGCCGCTTTGTGTAATTACGCTTACGCCCGCTGCTTTGCCGGTTAAAGCTTGAGCAGCGGTAGTTACCGGGGCCAGTTTTAAATCGTCGCCACTAACGGATGCCGATGAACCGGTGAGCTCCTTCCGTTTTATTGAGGCATAACCAATGGCCACTACCTCGTTAAGGGTATTGGTAGCCATCTCTAACTGTATGTTTAAGGTTTGGCTCCCGGTAATTGCCTGCTCAACGCTTTTATAGCTAATGGACCGGAATATCAATATTAAAGGCCCTTTGCCGGTAATAGTTAACCGGTAAGTACCATCAACAGCGGTTTGGGCACCCTGGGTGCCGCCTTTAACCATAACGGTTACGCCTGGTATAGGCTCGTTGCTTCCCTTCTCGGTCACCTTGCCGGATACCACGATGCCCTGGGCCCTGCTGATACCCGCAAAACAAGTGAGCAGTAAAACAAATAGTAAGTTAAATTTAATCATATTGCTGTTTTTAAGTAGTTGAATAAAAATGGTTTACAATTTAGCCTGGCCACAGGGTGGCGCAGTTGCTAAAGACACGCGCTTAGCCGCATGCCCGTTATTATTTAAATAAAACGTGTAAGGTTTGCTGTTTACAGCGATAGAAGCACGATAGCGTCGCAAATGGCAATACAAACAAATTGTAAGTTTGCTCATGGGTTTATTAATTTACAATGCAAACTATGTATAGCGCTGCATTGCCGGGTTTATATTTGGTTTATATAGGCACAAACGTATTAAAAAAGCCACCCGAGGATTTTTAAAAATTGACCAAATGTTTCGATTTTTTGGTAAAAAGCGCCTTAAAAAAGCGCTGAAACGACGTTTTAAATAATTGGCTTAAGTTTTTTGCCTGTTTTAGTGGATCAGATAAAGATAGAGCCCACTTTTTTATTGAGCAGCAATTAATAAACGGATTATGCCTACGCTATTGTTAATTGGCTTTCGGGGTAAAGGATAACAAGCGGCAAAGCGGTGTAAAAAGTACAGGTGATAAATTTTGAGCCGGATACGCAGTTGCAAATGCTGTTTTAATTACATGCTGTAAGCAAATAATTGGTGATTATACCAGCGTTAGCGATTGCAACGGGTACCGGCCTGTGGCTAAGGCCTCTGTGCAGTATGAGTGGAAAGCGCGGGCCGAAGGCAACGCCCTGATTGAACTGGAAACGTATTGCAATAGTACACCTTACGTTAAGCCTTTACCTTTTGGTGGTATTGAGCTGGGTATAGCCCACCAGTTCCTGGTAGCGGGTGCCAGGTCGGCAGAAGTATACTAAAATCTGGTAATCGTTTTCGGTTTCGTAGTAAGAGCCTTCAAAGGCTATTTCGTCGGGGGCTTTGCTGTTTTTATCAACCCAGATGTACTCATAATCGTATACGCCTTGCTTTAAAAACAAGTCGGTATAAAACCGGCCTTTAGCACTGTCAAACAACATCCGGCTTTGCTGGTCTAATTGATAGTTATTAAACTGGCCCACAATATAGGCGGCCCCGTCGTTATCGCTTTTATTACCGGCCAGGCTAAAATAGATGTGTGCGTAGTCGGCATCAATACGGGGGTTGCTGCCATCCTGGTTCAGGATATAAAATTTACCGTCGTTATCGTACTGGAAAGAATACGCAGGCTGATTGCGGTTAGGGTCGCCCAATAAGATGACGGTGTTTGCGGTGTCGCGGTAAATGCGGCCTATCCGTTCGGAGTTTAGTTTTAACGACCGTAAATCAAAATGCCTGAACTCGTTACCGCCCTCAAAATCGTTGGTATTTACATCATTGTAAATCAATAAGCTGCCGCGCAGATTGGATGGCGCAGTGTTCAATTTTGATTTATCGGTACGCCCGTTCTGTAATACCAGCGCCCGGATATCTGTATTGGGATTTTGCACCAGCAACCCGCCGTAGTTAACCTGGAAGTTAATTTTTTGGTTGCTTTGGCGCAGCGCGTTATTGTTTGACGGAACGATGGTTGCACCGATACTTACTTTTGATTCCACCACGTAAAAGCGCCGTGTTAGTACGATTTGGTTTACGTCGCCATTTAAATAAACCTTAAGCAGATAATTTCCGGAGAGCTTTGGCGAAATGTTTTGATTAGGTAACGTGAGCTCGTAGTGGGTGTATTTTTGACGGGTATTGGTGGAATAGCGGTAGTCTGTTATGCGATCTTCGGTAAAGCTTTGCAGGTATTCTGCCGGGGATAGTTGCGAGGGGTTCCAGTCGGCATCGCAATGCTGGATGGTGTAATTATAGTATTGGGTGCCGCCGTGCAGATCGTCAAAGGCGAGCAGCAGGGCATCTGTTGATTTGAGGTTGATAGCCGGGAACGATTGTTCTTTGGCGGTATTATAAAACTCGACTGATTTGATGTTTGCCTGGTAGGTGCGGTTATCGTTAATGGCTTGCTGCCCGAAAAGCTTCGCGGTGATGAATAGCAGGATTAAAGGTAGCCGGAGTTTGATCATATTGGGTTAGTTTGCCATTGCTTTGTTTTTCGTCACAAGAGCCGTATAAGTTACTGACAGTCAATATACATCACGTAGTCGGTTTCCGCTATCCCTTCGTCGGTGTCCCCACCGACGACTTCTCACCGGACCAGAAAGCGCTCTCCAAATTGCCAGAGCCGCTCTGTAGGTTCGCCCTGTACGGTTTAGAGATTGCTTCGTCGTTCCTCCTCGCAATGACGACTTCTTATCTTATTGACAGCCAGCATAAAAGCATCATTTCGAGGCACGAAGCAATCGCACGGCGAACATGCCTCCGTGCGATTGCTTCGTACCTCGCAATGACATAGTTTAAGATGCTTTTCAAACGTCATTTCTACTTCTTTCCTACTGGCCGGATCGGTTACCCGCAACGACGTTGGTTTATACTACCGGCAATCAGCTCAATTACCTTTTCTACCCCTACGCTTCCAGTTCCAATATCTGCCCGGCTAAGGCTTCCCAATTTTGCTGGATCAGGTTTAGCTCGTTCTTTTTTTGCTGGTACGAGGCGTTTACTTCTTTCGATTTTGCCGGGTTATTGTAAACACCATCTTCGGCCAGTTTATTTTCCAGCTGCTTTACGGCGGCTTCAAGCTCCGCAATTTTCTCTTCCATTTTAGACAAATCCTGGTTCAGCTTTTTTAACTGTTTGGATTTATCGTCGCCGTGTTGCTGTTGTTTAACGGGTTCGGGCTTTTTCTCTTCCTTTTTAGGCTGAGGGGCCGGTACGGCTGCTTTAGGCTCCAACTTACGTTTAGCCTGCCAAACATCGTACTCGGCATAGTTACCCGGATACACCTTGATTTTATGATCTTCGATAAACCATATCTTGTTGGCTACGTTATCCAGGAAATACCTATCGTGCGAAACGACGATAAAGGTACCCTCGTATTGCTGCAGCGCCTGGATCAATATATTTACCGATTGGATATCCAAGTGGTTGGTGGGCTCATCCAGGATAAGGAAGTTGGCATCGGCGGTTAAGGCTTTAGCCAAGGCCACGCGCGATTTTTCGCCTCCGGATAACACCTTGATCTTTTTAAACACATCATCACCGGTAAACAGGAACGATCCTAAAATAGAGCGCAGCTCGGTATCGGTATGCCTTGGCGCAAAGGATTGCAGTTCTTGCAAGATCTCGCTCTCCAGGTGTAATGATTCCAGTTGGTGCTGGGCAAAAAAGGTTTGGGTTACGTTGTAACCTGTTTCTACCTTACCTTCAAACTGGTTATCGGCACCGGCTACCATCCGCAGCACGGTTGATTTACCACGACCGTTGGCACCTATTAAGGCAATTTTGTCGCCTTTTTCAATCACGGCTTCGGCATCGTTCAAAATTTCGATGGTTGGATAACTCTTGTTGACATGCTCCATCACCACCACGTGCCTGCCCGATTGTTTAGAGAAACGGAAGCTGAAGTTTACCGATGGGTTATCATCATCCACATCCTCAATACGCTCCATCTTATCCAGCATCTTGATACGCGACTGCGCCATTTTAGCTTTGGAAGCCTTGGCACGGAAACGCTCAATCAGCTTTTCTTCTTGCTTAATTTTGGCTTGTTGGTTTTTAAACTCACCTTTTTGTATCTCGCCACGCAGTTGTTTTTCTTCGAGGTAGAAAGAATAATTGCCCGCATACACCGTCAGTTTGCCTTTGCGCGATTCAACGGTGCGGTTAATTACCTTATCTAAAAACCATCTATCGTGCGATACGATAACTACCGCGCCATCAAAGGCCTTTAAATAATCTTCCAGCCATTGGATAGATGGTAAGTCGAGGTGGTTGGTAGGCTCATCCAGCAATAAAATATCCGGGGCTTGCAATAATATTTTGGCCAGCATTACGCGCATGCGCCAGCCTCCCGAAAAGGTGCTTAACTTGCGGTGGGTATCCTCTTCGCTAAAACCTAAACCGGCTAAAATTTCGTGGGCTTTGTATTCTATATTGTAGCCATCAAGGGCCTCAAATTCGCTTTGCCTGTCGCTCAGCTTATGCAGCAAATCTTCGCTGTAATCAGTTTCCAGCTTTTGCAGCAGGCTTTCTATTTCGGTATGCAGCTGATTTTGGCGCTCAAAAGCTTCCATGGCCACGTGCAATATACTTTTATCGGAGGCGTACGAGAGCAGATCCTGGTTGAGGTAACCCATAGCCAGATCCTTAGCTTTTGATATAGTGCCCGATGTAGGTTTATAATCGCCTACAATAATTTTCAGTAGCGTGGTTTTACCGGTTCCATTGGCGCCAATCAGGCCAATTTTTTCTCCGGGTTTTATATGCCAGTTGGCTTCATCGTAAAGGGCCCTTGCACCAATCTCGAACGTAAGGTTGTTAATCGCAATCATTTGCCGCAAAGATAGCAAATTTTAAGAGCCCCCTAACCCCCTGAAGGGGGAATAATTAAAGCACCGGTGTTGAGGTGGGAGTTCTGAGCCGGGAGTTCGAAGTCTTGGGTCGGGAGCCCTAAGTCAAAATTCGGCTCTACGGTCTCAAGGCTAAACACTCCTGACTCAGAACTCAGGACTCCCGGCTCAAGACTCCCAACTCAACTACCCAATTCCAATATCCTATCAAATTCCTCGGCTTTGAGGGGCATTACCGATAGGCGGCCCTGGCGTACCAGGCTGATGTTGGCTAATTGCGGGTCGGCTTTAATTTGTTCCAGGGTGACCGGGTTTTTTATGGTTTCTACCGGCACCAAATCAACTACTACCCAGTTTTTATCGTCGGTGGTGGGGTCCTGGTAAAACGCCTTCACTACTTTGGCAATACCTACAACGGCCTTGCCCTCGTTACTGTGGTAATACAGAACAAGGTCGCCCTCTTTCATTTCCCGCAGGTTGTTACGCGCCTGGTAATTACGCACGCCATCCCAAAAGGTGCGGCCATCCTGGTTAAATTTTTCCCAGCTATATTTTACAGGTTCACTTTTTACGAGCCAATGTTGCATGTTGTGTTTTGTTGGATGATGGGATTTTATCCTCGCCGCAAATTAAATCAATTTATGATACAAATAAAAGGGATTAGCTATTGCCAGCGGTCAGGTAGCATCAGGTAACAGGCAGGGCCAGCGGCAACGAAACATAAAAAGCAGTGCCCTTGCCGGGAATACTTTCCATCCATATTTCACCGGCCTGCAATTCAGTAAACTCTTTACATAGCTTTAGGCCCAGCCCTATTCCTTTTTCGTTCTCGGTGCCGAATGTCGACGTGGCTTTGAGAGAAAAAAGATCCCTTTGTTGCTCGTAAGGGATACCCGTACCAGTATCTTTCACCATTAAAAGGCAGTTGTTATGAATCGAACTGGCCGAGATTTCAATTTCCCCACCGGCCGGGGTAAATTTGATGGCATTGTTAATCAGGTTACGTACAATAAGCTGAAGCATATCAACATCAGCCATTATTTTAATAGTTTGCTCTACGCCATAGCTTAGCGCGATGCCTTTTTTACCGGCAATGGCTTTTTCAAGCTCCAGTGTATTGGCTAATGCTTCGAATAAGTTAACTGAGTTGAGCTTAACCGTTACCCCATCCATTTGTGCTTTAGA
The DNA here is from genome assembly GCF_000166195.2 of Mucilaginibacter paludis DSM 18603. NCBI lineage: Bacteria > Pseudomonadati > Bacteroidota > Sphingobacteriia > Sphingobacteriales > Sphingobacteriaceae > Mucilaginibacter > Mucilaginibacter paludis. The sequence continues at coordinate 5,747,941 of NZ_CM001403.1, read as the reverse complement.
CCAGCTAAGCACTTTTGATAGCATACTGGTTGTATCCTGCGTGAGTTTAAGCAGGTCTTTTTCAATTATTTTCCGCTCTTCGGCATCTAAGGAATATTCATCCAATAGTTCAAGATAATTTTGAATATTGCCCAGTGGCGATCTAAGGTCATGGGCGATGATGGACATCAACTTATTTTTTTCGGCGTTCAATCGTTCCAATTCCAGGTTTTGAACCAGGATGTATTGATTTTTAATTTCAATGGACTGCGCCCTATCCTCTGATGACTTCCGTTCAAGCTCGTAATTTTTACGGATATAGGTAACTGTATAGTACATTAAAACCACCACCACCAGGTAAGCAGATGACACATCCAAAAACCTATCGGCTACAGTGACATAGGTATTTGGCACCAGTAAAGGATACCGGTACTCGATACCATGCAGCGACAAGATAACGGCAATATTGATGGGAATCCAGATTTTGTATTGTTTAGGCGGAGCCGTGCTGATCATTAAAAGCAAGGTTCCAGCCATCAGTATATCTGTAGGGCCGCTTATACCCCAATTGATAAAATAGTTGGCAATAAATAGCAAATTGGCCAGAACACAAAAAAACACGATACTGAGTTCTGTTTTATTTTTAAAACGCGATAAATAATAAATGTAACATAATATGGTGAGTACAACAAAACTAACCAAAGCTATCCACGGAAGGCCGATAAAATAATTAAACGGAACGTTGTAGGCTAAGGCCAAAAACGCGATAATACTAATGGAATGAAATATCCTGAATTGTAGAGAGAAACTATGAGGGCTGCCTACCAGATAATTCCAATAGGCACCGATTTTCTGCCAGATCGACATCTGAAAAAATTAATTAGAATGCTAAAATACGAATTATATCATCAAACGCATCCATTTTGTTTATCATAAATTACAAGCCTGTCCTATAAATTAAAAAAGCTGCTTCAATAGAAACAGCCTCTCCAATATCAATAGTCAAACTCTTGTTATCATGTTGTAGTTTTTTTATCAACCTTTTTAACATGTTTTATTTTAGTGCCACTGTAGTGCTTGTGCTTACTAAATACATTATGCACTTTTTGAGGTATGGTTGAAGTTTTTTTAACCTTTGTTTCATCTTTTGTAACTTTTGTTTGCGCATTAGCGGCAACACTCATCGTTACAGCAAGCATCAGTAAAAACATTATCTTTTTCATAGCTATTATTTTTTATGTTACCCAACTACTCCAATAGCTATGCCATAATTTAATATAGGTTTTTGCTTTTAAGTCATTCATTATTTGCCGCTTAAAGGCCATATTTAAGTTGTTGAAATATAGCAATGACTGCAAAAAATAACGAATAGTACTTAACGCTATACAATCTGCTAAAAAAACAAAATAAAGGAGTTGCAAATACTTGCCTACGGAATAGCATAATACCAGAATATTACCTATATTGTACAATGAAGAGAAGTGTAAAGCTAATTAAGGGGCAAAATTTAAGATATATTGGCAGGCCATTTCCGGGTTATTCATCCAATGCTCCCTACATGACTTTTGTTGACGACCACAACGTGTACGAAATCACGGTAATGTACAACCATACCGAAATGATTATCAACCGTTTCAGTGTAAAAGCCCTAAGTTAATTATACTCCGTTTTAATGGAGTATTTTAAACATGAGCTCCTTCATCAATTCGCCGGGCGCGGTATTTGATTCTACCCCTTTGCTCTTTAAATCGTACTCACGCAACAGGCTGATTACCTGCATGGTTTTGCCGTAATTAAAAGTACGCGCTGCCTGTTCATAATCTTTTACAAAATACGGGCTAACACCTAAATCGCGGGCAAGGCCCTGGGGCGATTTGTCGGCAGCGTAATGGTAACGTAAAACCTTGCTGAAATAATTATTGAGCGTACCCAGCACTACCACCATCGGGTTGGCTTTGGGGTTGGCCTCAAAATAATTTATAATCCGGTTTACTTTAACAACATCCCTGCGACCTAAGGCGGTTTGTAGTTCAAACACGTTATACTCTTTACTGATACCGATATTGTCCTGAATCTCCTTCGACGTAATCTCTTGCCCGGCATTTACGTTGAGCATCAGTTTTTCGAGCTCATTGGCTATTTTGGATAGGTCGTTACCTAAATATTCAGCCAGTAGTGCGGATGCCTGTGGATTAATGCGGTAGCCCTTATCACTTACAAAACCTTCTATCCAGCCCGGTATTTTATTATCATACAACTCGGCCGAATCAAATATAAGTCCGTTTTTTTCAATGGCCTTATAAAGCTTTTTGCGCTTATCAATTTTACCGTATTTATAGCAAAAAACTAAAATAGTGCTGGGCAATGGTTTCTCCAGGTAACTTAACAAAGGGTCGATACTTTTTTTATCATCAGTTTCCTTCCCCCACTTCATGTCCTGCGCTTCTTTTACCATTACAACCTGGTAATCGGCCATCATAGGGTAACGTTTGGCCGCGTTAAGCACCGTCATCAAATCGGTATCTTTGCCATAAACTACCGTTTGGTTAAAACCCCGTTCGGCCTCGCTTAATACCTTGTGCTCAATATAATTACCTATTAAATCAATAAAATAAGGTTCATCCCCATGTAAAAGATACAAGGGTTTAAACTTTCTATTCTTAAGGTCTTTTAAAATTTCGGGTGCAGTCATAAAAATTTACCGGAGCCAAATTACAAATATGGATTAGGATTTAGGGCAGATAATGCGCATTTTAGCTTATGGATTTGCTACTACCGCTTAACCTTCCGCCCTACCCTTTTAAAATATCCAGTCAAAACGGCCAGCTTTTCCTTTTTGACGAGATCCGGAAAAAAGAAGTTGTTTTAACTCCGGAAGAATGGGTGAGGCAGCATTTTGTTCAATACTTAATTAAAGAGAAAAACTACCCCCGCTCATTAATTAAGCTGGAAGGCGGCCTCAAACTAAACGGACAGGCCAGGCGCTCGGATATTGTGATATTTAATAACAAAGGCGAAAAAATTTTACTGGTTGAATGCAAGGCTCCGGCAGTTAAAGTTACACAACAGGTATTTGACCAGGTTGCCCGCTACAATTGGGTACACCGCGTACCGTTAATAGCGGTTACCAATGGTTTGCAGCATTATTATTGTAAAATAGACTTTGTTGAGCAGCGGTATGATTTTATTGTTGATATTGCAAGCTACGAAAGCACCCAAAGCACCCTTTAAACCGCATAGTGCTCATGCACACCGCAAAACCAAAGCAAAGCCCCCTCTAAATCTCCCCCGGTTGGGGAGACTTTATTTTTTTTTAAAAGCCCTACCTACCGGGTTTGGGTGGGGCTTTTTTTTCTTTTAAAGTCCTCCCTACCGGGGAGGATTATGCACTTTGGTTTTTTTTTGGGTGTGCATGAGCGCTACGCGGTTTAGGAGGGGCTTTGGGGCTTACTGATTAACCGGCCTAACTTGCCCCATTATTTTATCAAGCAGTTCATTGGGCTTAAATGGCTTGGCAACATAATCATTCATGCCCGAGCTGTACACACGCTCTCTCACATCAAATAAAGCCGACGCGGTAAGCGCAATAATGGGAATATTAGCTTTTTGCGGGTCTGTCATGCGGCGTATAATTTTGGTGGCCTCAATACCGTCCATAACGGGCATTTGCAGATCCATTAAAATCAAATCAAAATTGCCATATTGTAAAAGCTCAATAGCCCTTTCGCCATTCTCGGCAACAACAGGGGTAATGTCCCATTTAGAGAAAAGCTTTTTCATCAACATCACGTTTACAGCGTTATCTTCTGCCACCAGGATCTGCAGCTTGTTCAATTGAAAATTGGAATCGCTAATTACAGGTGTTTTTTTCACCGTTACATCAGGTATCATCACATCTGTTGATACGGTAAACTCCATCACTACCTCAAACTCAGAACCCATGCCTATTTCGCTGCTTACGCCGATGCGTCCTCCCTGTAAATCAAGTAAACGTTTTACAATAGCCAACCCGAGCCCTGTACCGCCAAACTGACGGGTTGTGGTTACTGATTCCTGGGTAAAAGGATCAAATATGTCGGCCATTTTCTCTTCCGCGATGCCGATGCCCGTATCACGGATTGAAAATTTAATCGTGGCCTCGTTATGCCTGTCTTCAATGCAACTGATATCTACCGTAACGGCGCCACGATTTGTAAATTTAATGGCGTTACTAATGAGGTTGAAAATAATTTGAGATAAACGTGTAGGATCGCCAATTAAATAATGCGTTTTTAAAAAGGTATCAACCGACAAATGAAAGTTTAAACCCTTCTCCTCCGCTTTCATAATTTGCCCACCGCAAATATGCTGCATCAGTTCATGCAGGTTGAATTTAATGTTTTCAAAGGTGATCTTACCCGATTCGATCTTATTAAAATCGAGTACGTCATTAACCAGCGTTAACAGGTTGCCGGCCGAGAATCTTAAAATTTCGAGATTTTCTTTTTGATCGGGCCTGGGGCTTTCCATCATCAACAAGTTGCTCATCCCGATTACAGCATTTAGAGGTGTGCGGATCTCATGAGACATGGTGGACAAGAATTCGGATTGTGCCTTTGAGGATTTCTCCGACCGCTCAATAGCCAGGCCCAGCTGTTCGTTAAGCTGTTTTTCCGAATCGGCAAACTCTTTTAACTGTTTTATATTTTTCAGAAAGGCACCATAAAAATGCCCTTGTATAAACATAATTAATATAAAATTAAAAAACACACTTACCGTAACGGTATAACCATCCAGTTTTTCTGGCCGCAGATGGCTCATCATGTGGGCAGAATCTACCCACAAAAGGTAAATTAGCAGTGGAGCAACGTTAATAAGTGAGTAAATGGTACCCCATTTAACACCCAGCATATAGTAGCCAAAAAGGATAATCAAAATCACCAATTGGATAACGATGATATTGACATCCTGGAACACGACGTAAACTACCGATAACACCAGGAACGAGCCAACAATGAGTAAAATATGCGATACCAGCTTAAAATCGGGCTTGTAGGTGAAATATTTAAACACCCCAACCAGCGTAACGAGCAATACAAGGCTAAAATCAGTCTGCATTGTTTGCTGCAAACTATAAACATTCGGAATGATGGCAAATACACCCAGAAAAGAAAGCAGAAGCCCGTAATAAATTAAACGAATACGAGCCTGATCTAAAATAGAATCATCCTCAGACAGTATATTTTTAATTGATAAGTTAAAAAAACTTATACGCTTACTCATTACAGGTTTAAAAAATTAAGTGCTCAAATATTCAACATTACAATATATCAACAATTAATTTAATTACAAAATTGTTGAAATATAGCATGTTAAATATTTGCTGCAATTAGTTTGCCAAACCGTCTAAACTTTCTTTAACTATCCTGATTTTAGTTTCCGCATCGGCCTTCTTCTTCAATTCGTTGTTCACCACTTCGGGTTTGGCGTTTTGCATAAATCGCTCGTTCTGTAGCTTGGCTTCAATTGCTTTTAAGAAGCCTTCCAGGTATTTTAACTCGGCCAACAGTTTTACACGCTCGGCATCAACATCAATGTTGTTCTGTAAAACCATGTAAAATTCATCTGTGCCAACCCTATAGCTTACTGCCCCGGCTATTTTATCTTCGGTAAAAGTAACTTCTTCCAAATTACCCAACTTACTGATAATAGGCAAATACACTTTATAATCGATACCCGAATTGACTTTAATAGCTAAAGGCAATTTATCTTTAGGAATTTGTTTGGTATTACGCACATTCCTTATTTCGGTTATCAATTGCTTTACACTTTCCATTTCGGTAACCAAGCGTGCATCAATTTGCCCAATTGAGGGCATTAATGCCACAATGCAACAATCAGTACTGGTACGGTCGCCAAAAAGTTCGTCATGCCATAACTCTTCGGTAATAAACGGCGTAAAAGGATGCAGTATCTTTAATATGTTTTCAAAATAAGATACCGTAGCCGTATAGGTCTCCCTGTCGATGGCTTGTTTTTCTACGCCTTGTTGGTAAGCAGGCTTAATCATTTCCAGGTACCAGGCGCAGAAATCGTCCCAAACCAATTTATAGGTGGTCATCAACGCATCCGACAGACGATATTGTTTAAAATGGTCTTCAATCTCACTCAAAGCCTGGTTAAAACGGTCGCTAAACCATTGTATAGCCACTTGATTGGTATTAACTAAGCTATCATCTATCTCCCAGCCTTTAACCAGCTTAAAGGCGTTCCATATTTTGTTGGCAAAGTTACGGCCTTGCTCGCAGTGCCCTTCGTCAAACATCAAATCATTCCCTGCCGGGGATGAGAGCAGCATGCCTACCCTAACGCCGTCTGCACCATACTTCTCGATCAGGTGGAGCGGATCGGGCGAGTTACCCAGCGATTTAGACATCTTGCGACCCAACTTATCCCGAACGATACCCGTTAAGTAAACGTTTTTAAAAGGGATCTCTCCCCTAAACTCGTGGCCTGCCATAATCATGCGCGCTACCCAGAAAAACAAAATCTCGGGCGCAGTAACCAAATCGTTGGTTGGATAATAGTAATTGATCTCCTCGTTATTAGGATCTTTAAAGCCATCAAATACCGATATAGGCCATAACCAGGATGAGAACCAGGTATCCAAAACGTCTTCATCTTGATGAATTCTTTTTAAAGCTAAACCGATGGTATGTTCAGTAAAATCACCCTCAAGGCTCTTATAATAATTTGTAAATAAGGCATCCGCCTCTTCTTTGGTTTTTGCTATCTCAAATCGCTCTGAACCCTCAAGATCCCAGGGAGTGTGCGGACCATACCATACCGGAATCCGCTGGCCCCACCACAATTGCCGACTGATACACCAATCTTTTACATTCTCCATCCAATGGCGGTAGGTATTGGTAAATTTATCAGGTATCAGCTTAATATCGCCTTTCAAAACGTAATCCAAAGCTGGTTTGGCCATATCTTCCATCTTGCAAAACCATTGCATGGAAAGCTTAGGTTCAATTACAGCATTTGTACGTTCAGAATATCCAACTTGTGATTTATAGTCTTCAACCTTGTCTAAAGCGCCTGCCTCCTCTAAAAGTATTGCAATTTTTTTACGCGCCGCAAACCGGTCTTCGCCAACCAAAATCGTGGCCTTTTCGTTCAGGGTACCATCATCATTCAAAATATCAATAACCGGTAAATTGTGTTTTTGACCGAGTTCATAATCGTTTAAATCATGCGCTGGTGTCACTTTTAAGCAACCTGTACCAAAATCCATTGTCACATATTCGTCCAAAATAACTGGTATTTCCCTGTTAATTAAAGGAATATATACTTTTTCACCATGTAAATGAAGGTATCTTTCGTCATTGGGATTGATACAAATTGCAGCGTCAGCCATGATGGTTTCGGGCCTTGTTGTTGCAATTACCAGATAATCTTTATTAGGTTCCTGAAACTTCTCAAGATAAGGTTCAACTATCTTGTATTTTATATAGTATAATTTCTGATTAACTTCCTTACGGATAACTTCTTCGTCGGATACCGCTGTTTTGCCTTGCGGATCCCAGTTAACCATACGAATGCCACGGTATATTAAGTCTTTTTTATACAGATGTATAAAGGTATCGATCACAGCTTCGCTCAGGTCGGGGTCCATCGTAAAACGCGTACGCTCCCAATCGCACGATGCGCCTAACTTTTTTAATTGCTCCAGTATGATGCCGCCGTATTTTTCTTTCCACTCCCAGGCGTAGGTTAAAAACTCTTCGCGGCTTAAATCCTTTTTGGTGATGCCTCGCTCTTTCAGCATGGCAACAACTTTGGCTTCGGTAGCGATGGATGCATGATCGGTACCGGGTACCCAGCAGGCGTTTTTGCCTTTCATACGGGCGCGGCGTATCAGCACATCCTGTATTGTATTGTTCAGCATATGGCCCATGTGCAAAACACCGGTAACGTTAGGTGGCGGTATTACAATTGTATAAGGTTCGCGCTCATCAGGCACCGACCTAAAAAAACCGTTCTCCATCCAGTAGCTATACCATTTATCTTCTGCTTGTTTTGGCTGATATGTTTTAGAAATACTCATAGGCCGCAAAAATAATGTTTTGAGTTGATGGTTCATAGTTTAGCCTGCTTATTCATTTGGTATAATAATAAATATCGAAAAAACCGTAATTATTAATCAAGCATCCATATCTAACCACATTTTTACAATGCATTTACATAGCTAATCGAAATATCATTTTGAGAAATTAAAATATCGCCTTACATTAGTTAAATATAATAATTAACTGACCTTAATAAATATACAGATCCGCTACGGGGAAACATTATTCCTTGTTGTGGATCTGTTATATCCCCAAGTATGTATCCTCATAACATCCCCAACGCTAAAATGAAGTTGAAATTTTCAAGTTTAATGCTTACCGGCATTGTTTGCTTGTCGGTAAACGCTTTTGCCCTTAACGGCCCAAAAACAAAACACCCTTTACCCGTTCCTCCTAAAAAATACATCGACCCGGCCAATATGGACCTGTCGGTAAAACCCGGCGACGATTTTTTTGAATATGCCAACGGTAACTGGCGCAAAAAAAATGCTATCCCTAACGATAAAACCAGGTGGGGAAGCTTTAATATCCTTGCTGACGAAAACACCAAAAATCTTTTAGTACTGTTAAAGGAAGTAAGTGCCAGCGGCAAGCAACCCAAGGGAAGCCTTAAGCAACGTGTTGGCGATTTATTTGCGAGCGGCATGGATACCATTGCCATCGAAAAATCAGGCTATGCCCCCATCAAAGCCGATTTATACCGAATTGATCAAATTAAAACTCTGCCGCAGGTTATTAACGAGATAGTAACCCAGCGCATCAGCGGTAAAGGCGGCGCTCTGTTTGGTGTTGGCGTCGGTCAGGATTCAAAGCACCCAACGCAAAACATTGTCTCGTTCAGGCAAGGCGGCATTACCATGCCCGACCGCGATTATTATTTGAAAGATGATGCCCGCACTTTAAAAATACAGGCCGCATACAGGCAATATATCATTACGCTGTTTACCTTAACAGGATCAAATGCCGACGATGCTGAAAAAAACGCGGCTACTATCTTTAATATCGAGAAAACGCTGGCTACCGCGCAAAAAAGCCGTATAGCCATGCGCGACCCCAATGCCAGTTACAATAAATTTACCGTAGCGGATTTTAGCAAAACTACGCCTAACCTAAATTGGGTGGTATTATTACCTGAACTAAAAATGCCCGGACAGGATACTGTTATTGTTGGCCAGCCCGATTTTTTTAAAGCCGCCGATGCTTTATTAAGCTCAACACCGGTGGCCGATTGGAAGGTTTACCTGAAGTGGGAAATTTTGAAGAACATGGCAAGCGCCTTGAGTTCTGACTTTGTAAAGGCAAGCTTTGCCTTCAACAGCGCCTTATCCGGCCAAAAGGTGCAATCGCCACGCATCGAGCGGATGTCGGGCCTGGTGGATGGCAACTTGGGCGAATTACTGGGACAGCTTTATGTTGAGAAATATTTTACCCCTGCCGCCAAGCAATACATGATTAACCTGGTAGATAATTTAAAAGGCACCCTGGGCGATAGGATAAAACGGTTGGATTGGATGAGTGCCGAAACGAAGGATCGAGCACTTAAAAAACTGGCCGCCTTTACCGTAAAAATAGGCTACCCCGATAAATGGCAGACCTATGACGGCCTTTTGATAGACCGCAACGACTATGCCGGTAATTTAAAACGGATTGCCGTTTGGCGATACAATTATAACGTAGCACAATTGGGTAAGCCGGTTGATAAAACACGCTGGGGCATGACACCGCCAACAGTTAATGCTTACTACAGCCCTGTAAATAACGAGATTGTTTTCCCGGCGGGTATTTTACGTTTTCCGTTTTTTGATTTTGGGGCCGACGATGCAGTTAACTACGGCGGCATTGGTTTAGTAATTGGCCATGAAATGACGCACGGCTTTGACGATCAGGGCCGCCAATACGACGGCGACGGAACCCTGCGCAACTGGTGGACCAAGGATGATGCCGATAAATTTAAAGTACGTGCCGATAAGGTTGTTGCCGAGTTTAACGGCTTTAACCCGATTGATACCATGCACATTAAGGGCGCCTTAACCTTAGGCGAAAACCTGGCCGATTTGGGCGGGATGAATATAGCGTACGAGGCTTTCAAGAAAACAAAGCAGGGCCAGTCAAATACCACAATTGACGGCTTTACGCCCGACCAGCGTTTCTTTTTAGGATTTGCGCAGGTTTGGAGAGAATCCATGCGCCCCGAAGAGCAGGCCCAGCGACTGACAACCGACCCGCATTCGCCAGGCAAATACCGCGTAAACGGCACCGTAATTAACCTGGATGCCTGGTACAAAGCCTTTAACGTACAACCGGGTGATAAAATGTACAAAGCTCCGGAAGATAGGATTAAAGTTTGGTGATTTTTGAGTTCCGAGTCTTGAGCCAGGGGGCTTGAGTTCTGAGCCGGGAGTCTTGAGCCGGAATTTCTGAATATTTGAGTCGATGGCCAATAGTCGGGAATTTTAGACAGTTATATTGAGCAACCAATAAAGGCCGGTAAAACCGGCCTTTATTGGTTTATTGTTTCCCGAGCTTTGCCGGGTTAGCCCCTGCGGTATTGTCCACTAAAAGAGTCAAGCTATTAAATCCTGACTGAAAAACTCAAGGCGATCAAATCCCGACTCAAAAACACGCTGAACTCCTTCCTTACCATGGACTATGGACCATCAACTATGGACCATCACTATGAACACCCTTATTCGTGCAAAACCAGTATCGCCTTTACCGAGCGGTTCATGATCTGGTTAACCGTACTGCGGGTAAACAATCGGTAAATAATATTATGGTGATGCTTCACCAGGCACAGAATGTCGGTTTCGTTATTCTCCACAAAATCTGTAATTCCGCTGATGGGGCTACTATCCTTCAGATAATTAAAAACGAGGTTGGTATTAGTAAGCAGTTCTTTAAGCCTGGCTTCGCCGGTTTGTATATGTTTGGCATCGGATTTTTCTTCAACGTATAATACCTGCATCTGCTCGCAGCGAAATGCTTTGATCATCTCGTTCAGCGCGTTTACATCATCGGCAGATAGTTTGGTTTCGTAATCTGTTGCCAACGTGATTACAGGCGTATCCGGAAATTTACTTTCCAACGGTACAATCAATGTAGGAATTTTTACTTTGGTAACCATCATGCTGGCATTACTGCCAACTATACCACTCAGGCCCGTGGCACCGGTAATGCCCATAGCCAGCAGTTCAACCGGGTGGCTGTCGATATAATTAGTAATAACAGTTTTTAAAAAGCCTACATCGCAAAGGGTGGTCACGTTAACATCCTTATAAACCTTTTTATCTGTATAAACAGCAGCCCAGGCATTTAGGGCCTCGCGTTTGTTACGGTAATAATCTTCTATAAAAATAGCATTGTAGGTGCTGTTGTTGATGCCTTCGGTGGGATGAATGGCATGGATAGCACACACCTCCAACTTCAGCAGAACGGCAAGGCCCATGGCATATTCCATCGCGTTGGCGGCGCTGGGCGAAAAATCGGTGGCAACCAATATCTGTTTCATCTTTGGGTTATTACTAAATAAACAAATGAAATAACATAAAAAGCAACATCGCTAATATAATAGCTACGGGCAAGGTTAGCACCCAAGCTAAGGCTATATTTTTCAAAGTTTTATTATTGAGGTTGTTTTTACCGCCCGATGCTACCATAGCACCGGCTATACCGCTTGATAATACGTGCGTGGTACTCACCGGCAGGCCAAAGGCGGTGCTTAAACCAATGGTTGAGGCGGCCACAATTTCTGAAGTGGCGCCCTGCGCATAGTTAAGATGCTCGTTACCAATTTTTTCGCCAATGGTTACTACTATCCTTTTCCAACCTATCATGGTGCCCAAACCCAGCGAAAGCGAAATAATGGCTACTACCCATATTGGGGCAAAATCAGTTACATGCAGCAATTCATTCGAGGCAGATGTGAGTGTGTCCCGCTCCTGCGTATTTAATGCAATGCGTTTATCTTTAAGCAAACTGTGAATATCTTTAATAACACCTTCCATCTGCTTGCGGTAACGGTAAGTTTTAGCCACTTCCTTTTCGTTCTTTTCTGCAAGCGAGCTTTTAGTTTGAGCTATGGTAGCCCTCAATTCCGTTAATACCGGTTGGTTATCCGCGTTTAATAACAACTTGTTGCTCACCACTTGTTCAACCTGTTTTAACGATGTTAATACTTTATCGTTTGATATAGCGTGGTTAACGGCAAAGCGGGCTGGCATAAACGCAATCAGGATCAGCATAAACAAGCCGACGCCTTTTTGCCCATCATTACTGCCATGAAAAAAGCTCACCAGCGTACAGGTGGTGATGAGCAGCAACCGGATATGCATGGGGGGGCGGTCGTTCTCGCCGGATGGGATATGGAACAGCGCATGCGATTTGGTAACATGCTTTAAAAACAGCATCAGCAAAGCCGCCGCACCGAAACCGATAATGGGCGACAGGATGAGCGATGCGCCAATCTCTTTAGCTTTATCCCAGTTTACGCCGGGGCCGTTATAATACCAGGTAAAGGCTAATCCGGCGCCAATCATCGCGCCAATCATGGTGTGCGAGCTGGAGCAGGGTATACCTAAATACCAGGTACCGAGGTTCCAGATGATGGAAGCCAGCAGTACGGCCAATACCAGGCAGGCGCCAACGCTGATTGGCAACGTCATGAGCTTATCTAAGGGTACCAGCTTTAAAATTCCCATGGCAACGGTTACGCCTCCCAGCATTACGCCAAGAAAATTCCAGATACCCGACCAGGGTATGGCATACACCGGTTTTAAAGCTTTGGTATAAATTACGGTGGCTACAGCATTGGCAGTATCGTGAAAGCCATTAACAAACTCAAAACCAATTACTGCCAAAATACATAGAAAAAGTACGACCGAAAGAGAGACGCTTAGATCTAACTGGCCGAAAAAGGGAAGTATAACAGCGCTGATTGACTGGTGCATATCCTCCAAATAACCACTTTCAAGGTTTCTTTAAAGCGATTTTAATGTTAAGATATTGTTATTTTAATATAAATAAATGTAATTAAATCATTATCAGTATATTACAACAATCACCCCCTCTAAACTGCGGTAGCGCTCATGCACACCAAAACAAACTAAGACCCCCTCTAAACTGCGTAGCTCTCATGCACACCCAAAAACAAACCAAGGTGCATAATCTCCCCCGCTAGGAGAGACTTTCTCTTTTTAAGCCCTCCCTACCGGGATACCGTGTACGCACATCTTTTAGGTAAAACCCCATCGGGGTTAAAGCTTTGTACAATATTGGCGAAATGGATTTTGCGTGCAGTTACGCTACTTCTTCGATTTTTTATAACCGCAATTCAAAAAACAGAGCATCATACAGTGGATATGTAGTACCTAGGCCCGAAACGTTTTTGATTGATCATTCCTAAAGAGCTTTTACTCCTAAACGGAGTAGTTTAATCGCATCCAAAAGACGTGGGTACACGGTAGCCCTACCGGGGAGGGTTTGGGTGGGGCTTAGATGCTCTAAATTAAGAACACTATTTATTATCTTAATATATAAGATACTTAAACAAACAACAGCAATGGTTTTTGAGGCCAACGGAGCACAGTTGCATCAGTTTGTCGGTGAGGACAGAGGCCCAAGGAGCACAATTGCATCAGTTTGCCGGTGAGGACACCGACTACGGGGACCAAACCGACAACCCAATAACTAATAACTGAATAACCTAATAAACCAATAACTCAACAACCAATCAACCTACTTAATAAACTCCGAAAGCTTGCTCAATACGTCCTCGCCACGCAGGTTTTTGGCAATTATCATCCCATCGGGGTTAATCAATACATTTTGGGGGATGGCCGAGATACCAAATCGAACTGCTACATCGTTTTTAAAGCCTTTAAGGTCGCTCACCTGTATCCAGGGCATGGCATCGGCAGCTACCGCTTTTAGCCAGGCCGCTTTGGTTTCATCCAGCGATATGCCTACAATTTCAAATTTCTTATCCTTCAGCGTTTTGTAGGCCTTTAATAAGTTAGGGTTTTCGGCACGGCATGGGGCGCACCAGCTGGCCCAAAAATCAACCAATACATATTTGCCTTTTAGGGATGATAATTTAAACTCGTTGCCCTTATCATCTGTTTGCGTAAAATCCAGTGTTTTACCGATGGATAGCTGCATGGCCTTGGCGTATCTGGCTGCCAGCTTCTGCCCGGTAAAGCTACTCATCACCCTTTTGCTGAGCGATTTATAATAGGGATCGAAAACTTTCGGATCGATAACCGCAGCCTTTTCGGTGGCAACCAGATCAAGAGTTACATACGAATCCGGGTGACTAAAAATAAAGGCATCTATAGCCGCATTCATCCTGACGCCAAGCGGCTTGCCTTCTCTTTGGATTCGTTTCATCTCGGCAGTATCCTTTGCCGACCGTGCTTTTAAAAACCGGTTGGTAAGCACTTTGTAGTGCGCCGTAAGCGTATCCATTTTACTGTTGAATAGCAGAAAATCGGTTTGGGCCTGTGCACCTGTTATTTTTGCCGTTGCCATGCTATCGGTACCCGTTACGTTGTACTTGCCTTTTTCCAGGTAAAACACCTGAAAATCGGCCTGACGGTTACGCTTAGCGGTATCTTTTTTTACAGGCAGTAACACAAGGTATGAGCGGTTGCCAAACGCGGTTTCGCCGCTGATGGTAAATTTCCCGTTTTTTACAGCTGCCGTATCGTTTTTATCTTTACCCTGGCTGTTTTTGTAGCTCAGCACGGCAATTTTATCGCTGCCTGCTTTAGGCAGGTTGCCGGATATTTCAAATTTATCCTGCGCCATTACCGCCAGGGGTAACAGGCTCAGTATGGTTAATATTATTTTTTTCATGATGATAGTTGGCTGTTGTTTGGTTATTGAGTTATTGGTTATTGAGTTATTGGGTTGTTGGTTGTTTTGTTGTTGAGGTATTGGTTATTGCTGATAAACCAAACCCGTTTTTGCTTTTATTTAATTTTCTATTTAATTAATGCCGATAATTTACTGGTTAAATCAGCTCCTCGCAGATCCCGGGCTATGATAACTCCCTGAGGATCGATCAGGAAATTTTGAGGTACCGAATTAACGCCATATAGCACCGCTACATCGTTTTTCCATCCTTTCATATCACATACATGGATCCAGGGCATGCCGTCCTTTTGAATGGCATCGACCCATTGCTCTTTGCCCATATCCAGCGATACACTCACAATCTCGAAGTTTTTGCTTTTAAACGCATTGTATGCCTTAACAACGTTGGGGTTCTCGGCCCGGCATGGGCCGCACCAGCTGGCCCAAAAATCAACCAGTACATATTTGCCCCTGAGTGATGAAAGTGTAAACGGTTTGCCGTTAAGGTCGGTCTGGGTAAAGTCGGTAACCTTTGCGCCTGCTTGCCCTTTTTTTGCTGTTTCAATTCTTTCGGCAATACGCCTGCCTAACGTGGACGACTGTAGCTGGGCAGAAAACTGATGGAACATCGGCTCAACCGCCATCGGATCGAATTTGCTTCCCAGAATGGAAACATTAAATGTATATAAGCCCATGTACGTGTTCCGATGAGCTTCAACAAATTTCTGGTTGATATACCTGATCTGCGTTACATAGCTGTTGATACTATCGGAAGCTGCTTTACGCTCTTCGGCAGTTTTACCGCCCACAAGTTCATGGCCTTTTGAAAATTCCCTTTGCAGTTTAATGATCTTATTGGTGAAAGGCGTGGTTAAGGCCGACAGCTCCTGCCGCTCACGCTCGGCAGTTGATCCGCTTATCTGCGCATTTTTGATAGAGTCGGTTGAAACGATCGAGATGTTGGAGTTTTCGATCAGGAATGATACGTGGTCGCTTTGATTGCCACTGATGCGGGCACCCTTATACTTGATTTCAATAATGGCTTGCTCCGGTTCAGTTACGCTTCCCTTAAATTGAAATTTGCCGTCTTTTATGGCTACTGAATCTTTGTCTTTATAGGTATTAACCTGGAATGTTAAAATATAAGCTTTTGATGCACCATTTGATGCCGACATTTTACCAGATATGGTGTAGCCGCTTTGCGCCATTGTCGCAAGTGGAAATAAACCGGCGATTATTAAAATTGCTTTTTTGAAATTCATTGTTAGTTTTATTATGTTTAAAAGGTTAGATACCAAGTTAATTGTGAGGCACGAAGCAATTGCGGACTTATGCAGGGCCGCTTTACAAGCTCGCTCTGTATAGTATAGAGATTGCTTCGTCGTTCCTCCTCGCAATGACGATCGTTTTATATCATTCATAATCCTCCTCTCACCACCCGTCATTGCGAGGTACGAAGCAATCTCTACTTATGCCGATCCGCCTTGCAAGTTCGCTCTGTATAGTATAGAGATTGCTTCGTCGTTCCTCCTCGCAATGACGTTTTTATAAGTTATTGACAGCCAGTATAAAATTGTCATTGCGAGGTACGAAGCAATCGCGAACTATGCAGAGCGAACATCTCTCCGTGCGATTACTTCGTACCTGGCAATGACATAGTTTAAGATGCTTTTCAAACGTCATTCCTCCTCTCAACAGCCGTCTATTTTAGGCAGAGCGGCCTTGCACCTTCGCTCTGTATAGCATAGAGATTGCTTAATGTTTAAAAGTTTCCTTTTGATCAGGGGTTGTTTTCGATGTTTGGATTCTGATCCATTAACTTCTGAGGAAAGCGTAGAACCAAACGCTCAGGTTTTAACTGGAAAAGAGTTGGTACCCCGGTGGCCGAATACAGCGTATGTGTGTAAGTATTTGCTTGGAAAAGAGGATCAACCGAAAGCCTTCTCATATCAAACCACCTGGCCCCTTGCACGGCAAACTCGCGTACGCGTTCGTCCAAAATAAATTGCAATAAAAGCGTTTTGTCGTTTGCTGTAGCAGCCGGAACTACAGCATTTGCTGCAGGCATTCTTTTTACCCGCAAAGCTTCCACGTCAACTTTTGCACCGGCTAAATCATTGTTTCTACACTTACATTCGGCCCTTAGTAAATACAAATCGGGCACCAGCACTCCAAATGTAGTTTGTGAGCCTCCCTGCCTTCTTAACACACCTGCTACCGGATATGCCAGTTTGGTACTATAGGTTGAATTAACAAAAAACTTTAAACGCAAGTCGGACGAGCCGTATAAGGCTGCAGTTTGGGGGGTAATCACAATTTCGTTAGCGGTAAAAGTCCATGAATTTGAAAATTGCTTGGCGTAAACGCTTTCAACATTATTGGGCAACAGCACAGAAGCAGGCCCTGTTGAGGTACTGATAGGTAAAAACACACCACCGGTTGCAAACTCAACATTGTAATCGTATAACCTCACCGGGGTAGCCTGGTTAGCCATATCGGCAATAGCTGCATTTAACATAGGCAAGGCATCATTAAAGCGGCCCATAAACATATAAACCTTGCCTAAAATACCCTCGGCAGCCGCTTTAGACATCCGCGTACGGTTGGTTACCTGCACGTTCAGGCTGGGTATGGCCGTCACCAAATCCTTAATGATAAAATCATAAACTTGCTGAACGGAGGCTCTTGTGAAAGTTGTAGTAGTAACATCAGCAGCTTCTACTATAGGGAAACCGGGATCTGTAGTGGCTGTAGCTGCATTGTAAGGCTTACCGTAATAGTTAATCAGCATAAAGTAAGTCCACGCCCGGCCGGCCCTTGCTTCTGCAGCTATGGTAAGTTTCAGCGCATCTGTTCCGTCGGTAGCGTCAGGAACCTCGTTAATTACTTTATTATACAGATAAATATTTTTCATCGGGATTAATGTTTCACCGGCATCTTCATTAGGCTCATAGATCACCGGGTCCCAACGGAAAGCCCTTTGTGTTTTTAATGCAGCTACGCTAAAATAAGGCTCAACGGCAGCTACCTCGTCACCCATAAATACCTGCACATTAGCGGCTCCGATATTCAGCAAGTCCAGGTTGCTTAACAGCAAGTTATAATCTGATGATGTTTGAGCTATCAATTTACCTTTGGGAACTACTTCAAGAAAGCTCTTTTTACAAGCGGTTAAACTAACCGCAAGCAACAAGGCTATGAGCACCATTCTTGTATATGTGTTTTTCATTTTTTTTAATTTTAAAGTCTTACATTTAAGCCAAAAGATACGGTACCCTGGTTAGTTGGTATGCTTCTGGACCCGCCAAATCCATATTGAAATTCAGGATCGATCCCATATTTATTTGCTTTCCAAATCATTAGATTGGATACCTGTGCCCTTAGTGTGATCTGATCGGCATTGATCTTCTTCACTAAGAACCTGGGAAGGCTATAAGTTAGGGTAATATCACGCATTTTAATAAAAGACGCGCTTAACACGTTTATATCTGCAAGAGTGTAATAACCAACATCCCGACGCGTGGTGCTTATGGTAGAACTTGATACGTAAGATGGTACGTTAGTAGTTAACTCATCACCAGGCTGTTTCCAACGATTTGCAAATTCGGCGTTGATATTGCCCGTAGTAAAACCATTGGCGTATGCGCTATGCGATAGGTTACCGTAATAAAAATTATCTACATCCCTCCTCATCACATGGCCCAGATTGAAAATGGCGTTAAAGCTAAGACCGAACGACTGGTAGTTGAAGTTGTTAGACAGGCCACCGCTCCATGGTGGTTGTGTGGTACCCATATATTTAATGTCGCCAGGTTTGCTGATGTTAGGCGTTTTAGTAACTGTGCCATTAGCCAAACGAATTTGCGGATCGCCCAGGTTATCCAAACCTGCAAATTCATAGGCAAATAGCGCATATCCGGCGTATCCCGTTACAAATTGCTGATTTACCATGCCGTTAGTGCCGCTACCTGTGGTTACAGGTGCAGAGATATTTAAACTGGTTATCACATTTTTGTTATAAGCGCCATTAAGGGTGGTGCTCCAGCCAAATTTTCGGGTGCGTATATTTACAGAGGTGAGGCTAAGCTCTATCCCCTTGTTTTGCAAATCGCCTAAATTTCCAAAAATGGTTGGGTAACCGGTAAAACCATTGGTAGTTACATTACCTAATAAATTGGTAGTTTTTTTGCGGTAAATATCTACAGCTCCACTTAACCTGTTTTTAAATACTGAAAAGTCGAGCCCTAAGTTAATGGTGGCGGTACTTTCCCAGGTTAATTTTCTGTTAGCAGGTGTTCCAACCTGTAACCCCCGGCTGTTAGGTAAAAAGCTGCTTGAGCTTACAGAAATAATATCATAAGATGCCGCGGTACCCGGCTGTGGTGCATTACCTGTTATACCATAAGTAGCACGCAGCGCTAAATTATCCACCCAGGTTACATCCTTCATAAATTTCTCCTCAGTCATCAACCATTTACCGCCAACACTCCATACCGGCTTATTTTGTGCAGCTTTATCTATACCAAAGTTGTTACTTTGATCAATCCGGTAGCTGCCGTTGATGGTATACTTGTGGTTAAAAGTATATGCTGCATTAGCATAGTAAGATACAAAGCGGCTAATAGGTGCTTCGTTCTCAGAAAAATAACCGCCATCGGTTAGCAAACTGTAAGTAGCGGCATAGTTAGGCCAAACAACACCGTTAAGTAGCGAAGTGACAGTTTTATAATCAACTGCTGTACCTGTTTGCAACAAAGGATCCCACCCTTTAATACTGCTGGTATTAGTAACACTATATTGCTCCTGCGCTTCCTGCCCTGCCAGCATGGTCAATTGGTGCAATCCATTATTCCAGCTTTTGTTGTAGCTTAACTGATTTCGTACCGTCCAGTTACGCTGTGTGAGGTTTGTAATGGCATAGTTAGCACCAGTTGCAGGCAGATAATAAACAGGCGTAGAAGCTGCTGTTGGGGCTACAGTAAATTGCACCACCTGCGATCTTACCTTGTAACTTTGCTGATCATCAAAATTTTGTGCACGTGTTGCGCCTTTTGTATAGCCGTATGTTCCTTCAAAGTTTAAACCGTCTATCAATTTCACATTAGCACTAAAAACGTTGCGGCTTAACAGCATGTCGGTTTTGGTATTGCCCAGGTTTACCTCGTTCAGCGGGTTATAATCCAGGTTAATGCGGCTACGCGTTTCAAAATCAATCCTGGTAGCATCGTTTAACGTGGTCATATACGGCATCGATATGTTGTTGCCGGCATTGTCCTGAAATAACTGGTAGGGATAGAATTGATCGGTTGGACTAATATTACGCGGACTATAGATGATATTATTAGTCAAGTCGGTAATTAAACTAAGCTGAATGCGTTTACCAACGTTAAAATCCTGACGGAGGTTAATTTTGTAGGTATCATTGCTTTGTCCGGGGCTGCTGGTACGATTATCGGTATAAGCCATCGACCCGTAAACTGAATAATTTTTCTGACCGCCAGATACCGATAGTGTATGGTTCATCAGCATCGCGTTGCGATAGAACAAGTTTTTGATCTGTTGATTATTGCTGATGGATGCTAAACTATCTAAGCTTTTATTAGCTTGGGCTGCTGTTATTTTCCCTAAGTATTGGTTATATAAAATTGACTCATGGGGAGCTAAACCAGCGCTCGATACCTGAAAGGTTGTAGCGTTAGCATAGGTATTAGCAACCGGATCAAAGGTTTCTTTGGCGGCTTGGATAAATTGCTGGCTGTTTAATACCGGGAAGTAATTAATATCGGGTTTGCCCTGAAAATTCACAAAGGCATCATAATTCACTTTGATCTTGTCGCCCCTGGTTCCTTTTTTGGTAACAATAACAATGACGCCATTGGCGGCCCTTGAACCCCATATAGACGCTGCTGTAGCATCTTTAAGCACAGTAATATCGGCTACATCCTGCGGGTTGATATTAGATACATCGGTTTGCTGAATGCCATCGACAACATACAACGGCGACGAGCTGATTGATACAGAAGTTAAACCCCTGATAAGATAAGGAGAGCCGGTATGTCCAGGGTCGTTATTTACGGTTAAGCCGGGTACCAACCCATCTAAACGCTGCAGAATATTCATACTGGTTGACCGGTTTTCAATCACTTTCATATCGGGCTTGGCAAACGCTCCCGCACTGCGCTCTTTGGCTATGGTTTGATAACCGTTGCTTACCACGGCAACCTCCTGCAATTTGCTGATATCGGCTTTAAGCACAATACTCAGGCTACCGGCATTTTCGCGCGTAACGGTTACCTGCTGACTCACAAAACCGATGTATGAAATCTCTAAAACAGAACCAACCTGGACCCCTCTTAAGCTAAATTCGCCGCGAACATCAGCAACTGCATGTTTTTTCTCTGCTTTAAGATATATACTGGCACCTATCAGCGGTACGCCGGTAGAATCCACAACACGCCCGTTAACATCAATGGGCAATGCAAAAAAATCTTTTACCTTATCTAATATACCGGTCGGCTTCTCTTTAATCATCACCACCTTATTATCTATCTTATAAGTTAAAGCCGAGCCGTTAAGGCATTGGTTAAGCACATCCTCAACGCTGGCATTTTTTACATCGATAGTTAAAGGCGGGATGTTTTTAATAAGCTCTTTATTATAAAAAAAATCATAACCGCTTTGGGTACGGATCTCCCTGATGATTTTGCTGAGCGGCGCGTTTTTGGTATTGAGCGTTATAGATTGCCCAAAGCCGCCGGCGCTCACCTGCATCATAGTTGCTATCAAAATAATGATGGTTAACCGCATAATTAGCAGTAATTTATAGATATGCTGCTTAGGCATACCAATGTTATTAGTATAATTTTTATACATTTGTTAGTCTGGTTTTTTCCGCGTTGCGTGCCCGTCTTTTTCGAGGAGTTCAGGTGCGCTTCGCCGCGTTCAAGATGATATTATTCTAATTTCTATTGATTTTAATCCCCGGACAACTGGCCAGTTGTGTGCAACCACATCTGGCTTTGTTATATAAAAATGGGATTATAGCTTTGAGTATTATTTATTCACTATAATCCTCCTTCCTTCAATTGAAAAGTGAACTTTGCCGGTATATTCCATAATTTTTAAAATCTCGCTTAAATCGCGCTCACGCGATATTTCCCCTGCAAACGTATAATCAGGGTTAGGCTTGCTCTGGTAAACAACACTGACATCGTACCAGCGGGCAATTTTGCTCATAATCGCTTCCAGGTTCTCGTTAAATTTAAAATAGCCATTTTTCCAGGCTACTACATCTTCCAGGTCTACGTCGCTGGTCATTTTAATATCGCTGCCGCCAACCTGCGCCTGCTGCCCGGGCTTAAGCATTTGCACCTTACCACTATTTGATACCTTTACCGAACCTTCGAGCAAAGTTGTTTTAATCAGCGGCTCATTATCATATGCCATAATATCAAAATGGGTGCCTAATACCTCAACCGTTTGGTTCCGGCTGCTTACCTTAAATGGCATGGCGGCGTTGTGGGCAACTTCAAAATAGGCTTCGCCTTTTAACTGCACGCGGCGCTCGTTACCAATAAAAGCAGTTGGATAAGTAATGCTCGATAAGGCGTTTAACCAAACATGAGATTTATCGGGCAAAATTACCTGCCACTGTCCACCTGCTGGTGCCTCAATGGTATTGTAACCTACCCTCTCACCGTTTTCGGGCACATTTGCCGTTGCCTGGTAAATTATTTGTCCGTTAGCTGTTTTTGTGATGCTGGCACCCAATTGCTTGGCAACCTGCCCTGCTACCAAGTTACTGAGGTTTATTTTGCTGCCGTTAGCTAAAGTTAATACCGCCTGGTTATAACCTGGCTTAATATTGTTTTTGACCATGGCAAGCCTCAGTCCGTCACTATTTTGTTTTTGGTTAAACAAAAACAGCCCTGCCCCAAACAGAATAAAAATTGCCGCTGCGGCCGCCACCCGGTACCAACGCATTTTAAAGAAACCCTTATGTTGCGCACCTGCGCCGCGGGCATGTATCTGTACACGATTATAAATAGCATGAAGCCGCTCTTCAACATCAACGAGCGGAAAATCCAGTTCGTCCTGCTGCTCAAGCTCCGTCAGGATAAAGTGCTTTAGCAACTCCTCGTTCTGCGGGATCTTAAAATGTTCCAATAGGTTTTTGATCTCCGCTTCCGAGCAGTTATCTTCCAGATATTTTACAAACAGGGCGTTTAGTGATTCTTTCATTCCAATAATTGACAACTAATACACGGCTCAACAAAAAAACAATGAATGCAAAATCAATTATTTTGCAATTATTTAATAAAATAGTAACAACCAATAAACTATTCTCCTTAAAAGGCCAATTTATCCACATTAATTATCAAAAAGCGTCATTAAACAGGCTGTTAAATTCTAAATGTTAAATTTTTATCAATTAAATTAAAAAAATCTTTAAATTTGGTATCCATGTATTAATACTATTGAAAGTTTTAGAAGCATCATATCAGAAAGATTTGCTTATCCGCCTTAAACAGGGCGATGAGCCTGCTTTTAATGCGCTTTATAAAGCTTACAGCAAGCCGCTTTACCTGCGGATGCTGCGCATGGTGAAGGATAAAGACATAGCCGACGAGTTACTACAGGAGCTTTTTATTAAACTGTGGGATAACCGCCATAAAGTGGATACCGAAAAATCGTTCCAGTCGTTTATGTACACCGTGGCTCAAAACCTGGTTTATAATTATTTCAGAAAGCTGAGTTCCGACCAGAGCCTCATCCAGTCGCTTCTGCTCCGGGGGACGGACCATTACCTTAACGGCGAGCAGCTCCTTGAAAACAAGCAGGCATCCGAATTGCTTAACGATGCCATTAACCAACTATCGCCCCAACGCAAACTGGTTTTTAACCTCTGCAAAGTGGAAGGAAAAAGCTACGAGGAAACCAGCCGGATTATGGGCATCTCGATAGCCACTGTAAACAGCCACATGACACAATCGCTGCAATCTATCAAAGCTTATTTGCTGAAGCACCAGGATGTGGCCTTTGTGCTGATGAGCGCTTATGTAGTTGGCGAGATGGTGAAGTAAGTAGTTGGATTTAAGACGAGTTACTGAGATTATTACTCCAATAATCTACCCAAACTAATAGCGGGCTTGGCCAAGGGTATTAAAACATAGTATAGCGGATTAACAAAATCATCAAACTGCATCCTAATACCTTATAGATTAAAAGCATTTACTATTGGTTACTGTCTTTCTGATTTTAAAAAAACATTTGTTACATTTTTAAAAAATTGGCATACCTTTATACTGTAATAAAAATTATTACAGCAATGAATAACAGCCGCTTTTCCATATCTGTACATATTTTAACACTTTTAGCAAGTGCTGAAGGCGGTATTGTAACATCAGATTACCTGGCGGGAAGTATTAACATTAACCCGGTATTGGTGCGTAAAGAGCTAATCAATCTGCGTAAGCACAACCTGGTAGGCAGTAAAGAAGGCAAAAACGGCGGGGCCTATCTACTCAAACCGGCAACAGAGATACGTCTATCTGATGTTTACGAAGCTGTTAAACAATCGCCTTTACTGGGCCAGGCAAAAAACACACCCAACCCGGCTTGCCCGGTAGGCAGGCAAATTAACCAGCATTTAGATAGCTTGCACGCCGATGCCGAACGGGCCCTGGTAAAGCAATTAAACACCACCACCCTGCAACAATTTGTTAATCTATTCGCTTAATTTTTTTATATAAAACTGTAACAAAATACATTACATTTAAAACTCAATAGAAAACTAAAAACCATTTAACATGAAAATAGCCATTATTGGAGCCAACGGACATATAGGTTCCAGAATTTTAGTAGAAGCCCTTAACCGCGGCCACCACGTAACCGGAATAGCACGTAACCCGGATAAATTAAAATTTGAGCATCCAAACTTAGTTTTTTTAAAGGGCGACGCCTTAAACACCGATGAACTTGCGGGTATTATAGCCGGGCATGATGCCGTGATCAGTTCTTTCGGGATCGACTGGACCAAGCCCGAAACCTTCTACCTGTTTAGTGATGTAGCCCAATCGGTAATTAACGCTACCAAAAAGGCAGGTGTAAAACGCCTGATTAACGTTGGCGGTGCCGGAAGCCTTGAAGTTGCACCGGGCGTACAATTAGTAGATACACCCAACTTCCCTGCCGAGTGGAAATTAGGTGCCGATGCGCAACGCAAGTCGCTGGAAGTATTCCGTAAGGAAAACGATTTGGACTGGACCTTTTTTAGCCCGGCTATCATTATTGAACCTGGCGCACGTACCGGCAAATTCCGCATCGGTAAGGACAACCCGGTATTTGATGCCGAAGGTAATAGCCGCATTACTTACGATGATTATGCTGCTGCTTTAATTGACGAGCTGGAAAATCCACAATTTATTAAACAACGTTTTACAATAGGTTATTAATTAACAACCGCCATAGCGTGTATTTAACTGAAGATAAATATATACAGCAACAGCTCCGGTTAACTTTTTTATTTAGATTAATGGCTGACAGTGTTATCACGCTGATCAGCCATTCTTTTTTGCCTTTTCTTTAAATTATTTAACAGTTTAACTCACACTCACATCCCGCAGCGCCCTTAAAAATCAATTTTGTAACATTAGAGCGATAGTTTATAATTTGACGTGCAAGCTATTATATTTACCTTTTAAATAAAATCAAAATCCGATTTATAAGCATGAGAAAAAAATTAATTGCTGTTTTTTTTACATTAACAACATTTACAGGGCTTGCCGTAGCCCAACAGCGGGGCGGCAGTGGTGCCGACTCTACAAACCGAAAAAATGCGTTGGGCGGCGGATTTCCGGGGCTTAACGGTGCAAAAGCTGCACCGAAACCCTACAAAACAGTAATTACAGACAAGGCCATTAGCCGTAACGGACTGTTTAAAACGCATAAGCTTGAGGATAAATATTATTTTGAGATCGGCGACAGCGTATTAAACCGCGAAATATTGGTGGTAAGCCGGATTTCAAAAGCTGGTGCCGATATCAGGGATGCAGATGGTTATGCCGGCGACCAGATTGGAAGCTCCGTGATCAGCTTTGAAAAAGGACCGGGCAACCGCATCTTTATGCGCAAAATATCTTATAGCACCTATAGCCCCGACAGTACAAAATCCATGTACCAGGCTGTACAACGCTCAAATATACAGGCTATAGCGGCGGCTTTCAATATCGCCGCTTACTCGCCGGATTCTAAAGGAAGCGTAATTGACATGACCGATTATATCAATGGCGATAACGAAATTTTCTTTTTTGGCTCACCTGCCGCCAAATCCCGCATCAGATTAGGCGGTTTGCTGACCGACCGGAGCTATATCGAAAATGTAAAAAGCTTCTCGTCAAACATCGAAATATCTACCATCAAAACTTATAGCCTTACTGCACCTGCAGGTGGCCTCGGCAGAACGGGTGCGCCATCTTTACCCGGCATGGCAGCAGGCGGATCCGGTTCAGAAACCGTAGAGCTCAATACATCGCTGGTATTATTGCCTAAAAAACCGATGAAGGCCCGGTATTTTGATAACCGCATTGGCTATTTTACTGTTGGTTATACCGATTTTGACCTGAACCCACAAGGTGTTAAAAATATTGAATTGATTAAACGCTGGCGCTTAGAACCTAAACCAGCAGACATGGCCAAATACAAACGCGGCGAACTGGTTGAACCCATGAAGCAAATTGTATATTACATTGACCCTGCAACACCTAAAAAATGGATACCTTATTTAATTGCTGGCGTTAACGATTGGCAAAAGGCTTTTGAAAAAGCGGGTTTTAAAAACGCAATTGTTGCCAAAATGGCCCCTACAAATAAACAGGACACTACCTGGAGCTTAGATGATGCCAACCATTCTGTTTTAGTTTACAAGCCATCAGAAACGGAGAACGCCAGCGGGCCAAGCATCGCTGATCCGCGGAGCGGCGAGATTATAGAAACCCACATTAACTGGTACCACAACGTGATGAAACTTGTTCACGATTGGTACATGATCCAGACAGCTGCCGTTGACCCGCGTGCGCGAAGTATGCACTTCAGCGACGAGCTGATGGGCGACCTGATCCGTTTTGTATCATCACACGAGGTAGGCCATACTTTAGGCCTCCGCCACAACTACGGCTCCAGTTCCACCGTACCTACCGAAATGCTGCGAAACAAAGCTTTTGTTGAGGCTAATGGCCATACACCATCTATTATGGATTATGCCCGCTTTAACTATGTAGCACAGCCGGAAGATAACATCGGCAAATCTGGTTTATACCCTCGAATTGGCGATTACGACAAATGGGCCATTGAGTGGGGATATAGAATATTGCCTGGCAATAAAAGCACTGAGCAGGAAGTGGCCGATCTGAATAAAATAACCGTTGAGCGCTTGAAAAACAAACGTTTATGGTTCGGCACAGAAACCAACCAGGACGACCCGCACTCGCAAAACGAAGATCTGGGCGACAACGCCATGAAAGCCAGCACCTATGGCATCAAAAACCTGCAGCGCATTTTGGTTAAACTGCCTGTTTGGACCCGCGAGCCAAACCAACAATATGACGATCTGAACAACATGTACGACCAGCTAACCACGCAATTTAACCGTTATATGGGCCATGTTGCTAAAAACATAGGCGGTATTTACGAAGTGCCTAAAACGGTTGAACAACCTGGTGCCGTTTATGAAAACACGCCTGCAGCCACGCAAAAAGAGGCTATGGACTTTTTAGATACACAGCTATTTACTACCCCGGTTTGGTTACTTGACGAAAGCATACTGAAAAATATTAACGGCAACCCGGTACTAATTATTTCGCGCTGCCAGGAACCTGTTTTAAACCGTTTGATTAACAACCATACTTTATATAAGCTAATAGCAGCCGAAGCTGCGGATGGCAAAACTGCCTACAAAATTACCGACCTGTTTGACGCCATGCAGAATATAATTTTCAGGGAGCTAAAAAACAATCGGCCTATAGATGTTTATCGTCGTAATCTGCAAAAACTATATGTAGGTAAACTGATTGACCTTGTAGGCCCCCCAGCGGCACCAGGTAGTGATCAGAATGCGCTGCTTAGCAGAAGAGGTGGAAGCCGGGATGCTGCTACAGATGATACCGACGTACTATCGGTAGCCAAAGCGCAATTAAGGGCAATTAATTTGTTGATTAAAAACGCGCTACCCAATACAACCGACAACATGAGCAACTATCACCTGCAAGATTTGTCTGAAAGGATCACCCAGACCTTGAATCCTAAAGGATAGCAGTTAGTGGGGAGTTTTGAGTCTTGAGCCCGGAGTTCTGAGCCGTGAGTCTTGAGTCAGGAGTTCCAATAGTGATGTGAGTTTGGAATTCTGATGAGCCTTGAATCAGAAGGGTTGGTTGATATCCCGCCCTTAGTAATAACTATTAGGTAACACAAAAATGTCCCTTTATTAATATAGAGGGGCGTTTTGTATTTTATCTATATAGATGGGGTACACGCAAAATAGAAACTTGGCATAAGCCAGTAACGCATCACAACGACCCGTGGTATTGACAACAACTTTGGCCTCTTCAAGTTAAGGTTCAGAGCTCCGCTGCTGGCTCCTGACTCAGAACTCCGGACTCAAGACTCAAGACTCTAAACTAAGCCTCCGTTTTCTTTCTCAACGTATATTTGATCACATTATTGAGGGTTAGCCCCTGGAAGATGATGGAGAAGATCACCACAAAGTAACAGCTGGCTATAATCAGTTCTTTGTATTTTGATTCATGTAATGACAGGGCGAGCGCAACCGAGATACCGCCGCGCAAACCCGCCCAGGTTAATATAAAAACACTTTTGTAATTCACATCCAGCGTACGCTGTAGTAAAGCCACCGGCAATAAAACGCTCAAACCGCGCGCAATAATGATCAATACAATGGCCACCAAACCGCTTTGCCAGTAATCATCCACAAAAGGGAGCTTAATCAACTGCAGGCCTATCATTACAAATAAAACTGTATTGAGTAACTCGTCAATCAGCTTCCAAAAACGCTCCATGTATTGGCGGGTTCGCCCCCCTTGCTCGTCGCTGGTTAAGTGCTGGCTGCCAATGTACAAACCGGCAGTAACTACCGAGAGCGGCCCCGAAAAATGGAACAAGGCACACAATACGGTTAAACTCATAACCAAGGCCAGCGAAAGGATGATGATGGTTTGAAAATCTTCAACAGCCTTCATCAGGCGATATACCAGCAGGGCCATCAAAAGCCCCAAAATCAAACCGCCAAAAACTTCGGTAGCAAACAGAGTAGCTACATGTGCAAAGGATACATGCGGAACGCGCTGCCGCGCTAATTGTGAAAGGGTAATAAATAAAACAAGCCCGATGCCATCGTTAAAGAGGGATTCGCCGGTGATGATGGTTTCAAGGTGCTTGGGGATCTTTGATTTTTTAAGAATGGACGATACCGCCACAGGATCGGTAGGCGATATCAGTGCGCCAAATAGCAGGCAATACACCAAAGGCACCTCGATATGCAGCATCAGGGAAGCCGCATAAAACAACCCCCCAAAAATACCCGTTGAAAGTATGACGCCAACGGTGCTCAATATCAGCACAGGCTTCATTTGCCCTTTAAGCAGGTTGATATCAAAGTTTAACGATCCCGCAAAAAGCAAAAAACCCAGCATGGTATCCAGCAACATATCCGAAAAATCGATATGATCGGTTAACGTGATGATAAACCTGTTAAGGGATGGGATGGATTTACCGAACACCAATAAAAATACAGAGGCGATAGTGGCAATAGTTACAATACCTATGGTACCCGAAATTTTGAGAAAACGCGCATTTAAATACGAAAAAAATGCGCTGATGGCTACCAGGATAGTTACAACCGTATAAGTACTCAAAACCTTGCTCCTCTCATCACCGGCTATTTACTTGATCTTCATCGATTCCGAATCAAACTTGCGGATAATTAACCGCGAGCCGCTGTTATGGCTAAAGTAACTACCTGCCCAGTTGATAAAAACAATAATCCGGTTGCGCGCGCTCACTAACGACATCAGGTGCACAAAGCCCCATATTACCCAGGCAAAAAAGCCTTGTAAATGAATTTTTCCCAAATCGGCCACGGCCAGGTTTTTGCCAATGGTAGCCAGGGAGCCCTTGTCGAAATATTTAAAAGGCTCGGGTTGCTCACCTTTTATAATTTTCAGCAGGTTTTTACCAACCTGCTTGCCTTGCTGCATAGCAGCCGGCGCCACACCCGGATGGCCTTCGGGCGTTTCGGGCGTAATTACCGCTGCAACATCGCCAATGGCAAATAAATTGATATAACCTTTAATGCGGTTAAACTCATCAGTTTGTATGCGGTTGCCCCGCACAATAACACCTTCCGGTATTCCTTTCAAAACCTCGCCTTTTACGCCGGCAGCCCATAATACGTTACGTGTTTGGATGGTAGTTCCATCATCAATCACCAAATCGCAGCCATTGTAACTTTTAACATGCACACTGTTGTGCACCTCCACGTTAAGTCCGGTTAAATATTCCTTCGCTTTTTTCGATGCCTGCGGCGACATTACCGCCAGCACTTCCGATTTCCCTTCAACCAGGTAAACCTTCATATCTTTCTTGTCCAGCTCCGGGTAATCGTAGGTTAACACGTAGTTGCGCATTTCGGCCAGCGCGCCCGATAGCTCAACACCTGTGGGGCCCCCTCCTACTACCACAAAAGTAAGCAAGGCGTCGCGCTCCACCTCATCTTCACAAATAAGCGCTTTCTCCACATTTTGCAATATTAAACTCCGCAGGTTAAGCGCCTCGGGAATATTTTTCATGGGCATGGTGCGCTTCTCAAGTTCATCGTTACCAAAATAATTGGTGGTTGAGCCGGTTGCAATTACAGCGTAGTCATAAGCTATATCGCCTATATCGGTACTGATGGTGTTTTTTTCAGGATTAATACGCTCCACATTAGCCATGCGGAAAGTAAAATTCTTTTGCCCTGTAAAAATTTTGCGCAAGGGAAAAGCGATCGAATCGGCCTCGATATCTCCCATGGCAACCTGGTAAAGCATCGGCTGGAAGGTATGGTAGTTGTTTTTATCTACCATTAAAACCTCAACTGGTTTATTTTTTAAGCTTTTGGCTAATTCAATACCGCCAAAGCCGCCGCCTATAATTACTACCCTCGGATGGTTGGTTATTTCGTTTAAATGCATATCGTCATTAAAAGCAAATTTGCTATTGAAATAAAGGTAACAATTGGTTTTATGTTTGCCTAAAATGCAATATTTATTTATCGATTGTTGACAATTTAATAACAGAAGTGTTTTTTGCCCGCTAATGATGATAATTTATCCGGATACTTCAAAATGTTGTTTATTTTGGCGGCAATTATTTTAACATGAAGAAATTATTATTTTTTAGTATCCTTTTTTTAATCATGGGCACTGTACAAGCCCAGGTAAAAAAAGTGGACAGCTTTACCGATGGTAAATATGTAAAAGTTAACGGCGCTAAATTATGGGTGGTGACCGTTGGCGAGGGCGACCCAATTATTTTTATTGCCGGTGGGCCGGGAGGAGCGCACCCGGGTTTGCGAAGCTTTGATGCCCTTGCGGATGCACATCATCAATTAATTTATTTTGACGGATTTGGCAGAGGAAAATCAGACACGGCTAAAAACGTAACCGAATATACGCTCAACCGTGACATTGAGGATATTGA
Organism: Mucilaginibacter paludis DSM 18603; assembly: GCF_000166195.2. Taxonomy (NCBI): domain Bacteria; kingdom Pseudomonadati; phylum Bacteroidota; class Sphingobacteriia; order Sphingobacteriales; family Sphingobacteriaceae; genus Mucilaginibacter; species Mucilaginibacter paludis. The sequence continues at coordinate 5,716,247 of NZ_CM001403.1, read as the reverse complement.
AGGTTTACGCAAGGCCTTAAACCTGGAACATATTACCGTGCTGGGCCATTCGTACGGCGGTGTGGTAGCGCAGGGTTATGCTATTAAATACCCGGCACATTTAAGCCACCTTATTTTGGCCGATACCTTCCACAGCTTTATTATGTGGCAGGAAAATGACGACAACTCCAATCACGAAATTAAAACCAATTACCCCGAGGTTTGGAGCGAGCTGATGCAGATTCGCGAGCAGGGCGCAATATCCAGCGATGCCAAGCACCAGGAAATTTACGGTCGTGTGCCCTACGGCTTTTTATACGCTTATAACCCGGCCAATTTTACCGGACGCGGCGGCAAGCCCTACCCTAACGGAATGAACACCAAACTCTACTACCAGATGGTAGGCAAAGACGGCGACTTTATTGTAGGCAGCGACATTGGCAATTTTGACTACCGCAAACAACTTAAAGATTTAAAAATGCCGGTGATGATTATAGGCGGCCGTTACGACAGGGTGGCCGTACCCTGGATGATGGTGAAATACAAAGAGTACTGCCCGCAGGCCACCTTTGTGATGTTCGAAAAATCGGGCCACAACCCGCAGGTTGAAGAACCAGAAAAAGAGTTTCCGCTGATTAATCAATTTTTGAGCAAGTAAGGCGTTAGTTAAACAAGAGGTTATATTTGCAAAAGCATTGTCAAGGAGGTACGACGAAGCAATCTTCTATACAGGGCGAACGTGCAAAGCCGCTCTGCCGATGTAGAGATTGCTTCGTACCTCGAAATGACGGGTGAGTGAGACAGATCAAAGTATTGATAATCAATTTATAAAACATCATTTAGTAACAATCCGGTTGCCCGGAAAAAATACGGATGACGTTTGAATCTTATAGATTGAAAGGCGCGCAGGCAAAAGCGGTCAAGCCCCCTCTAAATCTCCCCCGGTAGGGGAGACTTTTTAAGCCCACCCTACTGCGAAGGTTAAGTAGGGCTGAGACTGTTTTCTTTAGAGCACAGAAAGAAGGTGCGCAGAGGCCTGACTGCACGCCGGGCCGGGTGTTGGCCTCGCGGGCGGAAGGATCGGGCAGTCTTGACTTTTTTTGGTTCTTTTTGTGTCAAGACAAAAAGAACAAAGCCCTTCCCGCGGCGTTTGAGCGGGCCGATGTTCTAAGTTAAGAACACTGATTAATGGAGCAATAATATACGAATTGGCAATCAATAATTTAAGTAAGCGCAATGATAAGCCGCATCAAAAAACACCCCGTACAGGGCCATGACGCACGTCCTTCGACAGGCTCAGGATGACAGCTTTCGCGCACAAAAAAAAGGCGTCATTATAACAAAGTACAGCAAAGCAATCTATGCTACACAGGGCGAACAAGCAGAGCCGCTCTGCCTGCGTAGAGATTGCTTCGTTCCTCGCAATGACGGGTGGACAGACCTAAGCACAAAGCAATTACAGGGTGGAGACCCGCATCCGTGCAATAGCCTCATGACCCGCAATACACTTCAATACCAACTATTAATAATTGACCCGACCAAGCAACAACACAGACACCTATAAACCCATGAATCTACACATCATTAAAATAGGCGGTAACGTAATCGACAATTCCGCAAACCTGCATCGTTTTTTAAAGGACTTTGCTGCGCTGGATGGTTTTAAAATATTGGTACATGGCGGTGGCAAAGTGGCCACACAGCTATCCACCACGCTGGGTATCGAATCAAAACTGGTGGATGGCCGCCGCATTACAGATATTGAAACCTTGCGGGTAGTTACCATGGTTTACGCGGGGCTCATCAATAAAAATATTGTAGCCTCGTTACAAGCCATACACTGCAATGCCATTGGCCTCACCGGCGCCGATGGTAACTTTATACGGGCCAAAAAACGACCTGTAAAAACTATCGACTATGGTTTTGTGGGTGACCTGGATGAAAACTCTATTCAACCCGAAAATTTAAGCAAACTGATGGAAGCCGGCTTTGTGCCTGTATTTTCGGCACTGACACATGATGGTGAAGGGCAATTGCTAAATACCAATGCCGATACCATTGCCTCTGCGCTGGCAGTAGCCCTGTCCAAACTTTATGAAACTACACTGATCTATTGCTTTGAAAAGAAAGGCGTTTTACAGGACATTGACGACGAAGATTCGCTGATCCGCGAGATTGATCCGGAACGTTACCTGGAACTCAAAGAACAACAAATTATAGCGGGCGGTATGCTGCCCAAACTGGATAACGCCTTTACGGCTATATCGTGCGGTGTAAAAGCCGTAATTATAGGACAGGCTGATGAACTCGGCTTACTGAAACAAAATCAATCATTCGGAACAAGGTTAAGTACCAAAATATGAACTCAGAAAAAACAATCGCCATTTTAGGAAGTGGCAACATCGGCCTGTCGCTAGCCAAAGGCCTGGTCAAGGCAGGCATCTACCAGCCAGAGCAAATTACGCTCACACGCCGCAATATAGCTGCACTGGCCGAACTGGGTAATGCGGGCTATCAAATTACCAGCGATAATTTACAGGCTGTTAAGGGAGCCAACATTATTGTACTGGCGGTATTGCCGCAGCAACTTAAAAAATTGCTCGATGAAATAAAAGAAGCCATCAATCCGGCCAAACATTTACTCATCTCTATTATAACAGGCGTGGCTTGTATCGATATCCGCCAGCACCTGGATATGGATGTGCAGGTGGTGCGCTCTATGCCCAATACGGCCATCGCCATAGGCCAATCCATGACCTGCATTGCCAGCGATAACGCCTCAGTAGTCAACCTGTCTATCGTAAAAGAATTATTTGATACCGTGGGCGTAACCATCCAGATCAATGAAGAACTGATGACATCGGCCACCGCCTTATGTGCATGTGGCATCGCCTTCTTTTTACGCTCTATCCGCGCGGCATCACAAGGAGGCACCGAAATTGGTTTCCATGCGCACGATGCTCTTAAAATGGCCGCCCAAACAGCCAAAGGCGCTGCCGACCTGCTGTTACAACTGGCATCGCACCCCGAACAGGAAATTGACAAGGTTACATCGCCCAAAGGTTGCACCATTGCCGGCTTGAACGAGATGGAGCATAACGGCTTCAGCTCGGCCATGATCAAAGGTATCAAGATGTCGGCAGATATTGCGGCGGTTTTGTATAAAAGGGATTAAGGTGCTCTAAAGCTTAAAAGGGGAATTTTGACGGTAGGTGTTTCTTTTATACTTTGTCTTAACTCCCCTCTCTAATTTTCAGGTACTGAAACTATTGAATGTGGCAAAAAACCATTTAAAGCCCTGCACGTTATCAGTTAAGCAATATGGCAGCATACATACAACCCCAGCGTTTTAAATTTTTGCCCTTCATCATCAGCATACTCATTACACTGAGCATTGGCGGGGTAGCCAGCTTTTTTACGCTGCCACAAATTAAAGGCTGGTATGTGTATCTGCATAAGCCTTCATTTAACCCGCCGAACTGGCTCTTCGGCCCGGTATGGACACTGCTTTATATCATGATGGGTGTCGCTGCTTACCTTATTTGGCAGCAACGAGCGCGCCGCGTTAAATATGGCCAGGCCCGCAACATTTATCTGTTACAACTGCTGTTTAATTTCTCGTGGTCCATTGTGTTTTTTGGTATGCACCAAATATTGGCCGCGCTGGTTGTTATCGTTCTGCTTTGGGTTAGCATCGTGGTCAACATCGTTTTATTCGGTCGTATTAATAAAACTGCAGCCTGGCTGTTGGTGCCTTATTTATTATGGGTGAGTTTTGCCAGCGTATTAAACTTTGCTATTTACATACTAAACAAGTAATAAATGCCGTATTTTCATTGCAGCGTTTGCAAAGCCCGATAGCTATTGTAAGGATTAATGAAAAAAATACAGCTCCTCATTTTATTATTCTTTATTTATCTTAACGGTACTGCCCAAAAGGTGGGTGTTGTTTTTAGCGGTGGCGGGGCCAAAGGATTGGCCCATATCGGCGTTTTAAAAGCCCTGGAAGAGAACAATATCCCAATTGATTACATTGTGGGCACCTCAATGGGTGGCGTGGTTGGGGCCATGTACGCAGCCGGTTATACTCCGCAGGAAATTGAGCGCATAGCAGTTTCAACCAATTTTCAGGATTGGGTGAGTGGCAAATTCGACAGCGACTACCGTTACTTCTTCCAAAAAAAACCCGACAACCCATCGTTTCTATCTTTAAAGCTTGAAATTGATACCGGGTTCCAGGCACGTTTCCGCTCAACGCTGGTTAACGATATCCCTTTAAATTTCGCGCTGATAGAGTTGTATACCCAACCGACTGTAAATGCCCATAATGATTTTAATCACCTGTTTGTACCGTTTAGATGCATTGTGGCGGATGTATTTTCGCAGAAGGCCATCGATGTAGATCATGGAAGTTTAGCCGAAGCTATACGCGGCACCATCACCGTACCTTTGGTATACCGCCCTGTTAAGGTTGACGGGCGCTACGTTTTTGATGGAGGCCTTTATAACAACTTCCCGGTGGATGTGATGAAGCGCGACTTTAAACCCGACTACATCATAGGTGCCAATGTATCATCCAAAACCTTCAAAGATTATCCTAAAGATGACGAAAAACTCATGGGCCGCTCGCTTATCTACATGTTTCTCTCCAATTCGGATAGTACCAGCATCGGCAAAAACGGCATTTACATACAGCCCAACCTGCAAAATTTCAGCAGCACTAACTTTGCACCTGTAGCACAGATGATTAAAGCCGGGTATGATGCCACCATGGCCGATATGCCACGCATTAAAGCTGATATTGCTGCCCGGACAGATTCGGACGGCCTTAAAAAACGCAGGGAGAAATTCCATCAAACACAAGCCCCTATCGTATTTAACAACATTATTATCACCGGTGCAAATTTTCAACAACAGCGTTATATAGAAGGTATTTTCCGGAAGGACGAAAACAAGCCGCTTAGCCTGAAAGATGTTAAAGAAGGTTATTACCGGTTAGTAACAAACGATAATTTTGAAACGGTTTACCCACGTGTTATCTATCATCCTCAAAGTAACAGTTATGATTTTGGGATAGATATTAAATCGAGCAAAAATTTCAGGGCCGATATTGGCGGGATGATTTCCAGCAGGCCCATCAGTACGGCTCACCTTGGCTTGCAATATGATTACATCAACCGAAACTCGTTTACAGCGACATTAAACCTGTATTCTGGGCGGTTTTACGAATCGGCACAGGGTACTTTACGATCCGACTTCCCTACCCGCTTGCCGTTTTACCTGGAAGGCGAATTTGCCTACAATTACTGGAATTACTTTAACAATAACCAGATCTCCGTTGAGCGGACCAACCCACTTTATATAGCCCAGTCTGACAGGAAAATCATGATCAAGGCGGGCATTCCGGTTGCCAATAACGGTAAGCTGGAGCTACAAGCGGGGTATATCAACACCGGCGACGAATACAGCCCCAACGATACCTATCAAAACGGCGATACGCTGGATGTGAGCCGTTTTACCGCCTTTAAGGCTTCTATCGCCATCGAAAAAAACTCCCTTAACCGTAAGCAGTATGCCAGCAAGGGCAATCATTATTATCTGGGCCTGCAATATTATAACGGCCGGGAGTATTATGACAATGGTAACGTGCTGCAAAACACACCCGGCTACCATGCCATAGGCCAGTTTAACACCATCAGGCAATGGTTTGCGGCCAAATTAAGTCAGGAGAACTATTTTTTCACTCAAAAACACTTAAGCCTGGGCTATTTGGTAGAGGGCGTTTTAAGTAACAAACCCTTGTTCAGAACTTATGAGGAATCGGTACTCAGCTCGCCGGGTTTTTACCCCTTGCAGGATTCGCGCACATTAATTTTAACTAACTTTAGAGCACCAAGTTACGCAGCTGGCGGACTCAAAAGCGTAGTTACACTTAAAAAGAACCTGGAATGGCGTACTGATGGTTACCTATTTATCCCGGTACGCGGAATTAGGCGCGATAATTTGGAAGATGCCAGTTATACCAATATACTTGGGGTACGTAAATTTGCTGGTAGCACCGGTCTTGTTTACCAGAGTTTTGTGGGGCCTATCGGCCTTAGCTTTAATTATTACGACGATGACCAAAAGCGGTATGGTGTGATGTTCCATGCCGGATTTTTAATTTTTAACAAACGAGCCCTCAATGAATAAGCTTATAAAAGTTGCCCTGGTTGCAGTAGTAATGTGTTTGATATGCTTTACCGCTGCCTTTGCTGATGGTATACTCATTAAAAATTTTGTAGTAAAAGATAATCCCTTTGGTACAAACGAGGTGGCCATTGTAGCCACCGATACGGCTGGGGTAATACAGGAGAATGTGAATGGCGATTTTTTATTCACCGTAAATGGCTTCCAGGAAACGCTGAAATTTGAACACGGTACTGCGTTTTACCATCATAAGATAGCAAAATCGAGCTTTATGCTCATTAAACACGAAAACGAAATTGGTTCGCACTCTACCTTATTTTACGTATATAAAAGCGATGCCAAGCTCATCCCCATCCACATCAACTGGATTGTGCTTTTTGCCATACCTGTGATACTGGTATTACTGGGTTACATGTTTAAGCGCTTTATTATTATAGCCGCCATATTGCTATGCCTATTTGTTTACTTTAACCACAGCAACGGCCTTAGTATCCCCTCGTTTTTTGAAACTGTAATTGATGGCTTAAAGCACATGTTTGCGCCCTAACCCCCTGAAGGCTATGCCCTGAAGGGGGAATAAGAATGCGGGAGGGATATGCAGCATAGATCTAAATTACAGCGCCCTACCCCCCTGAAGGGGAATAAGAATGCGGGAGGGATAGCAGCATAGATCTAAATTACGCCTCATATCCTTAAAAAATAATATACTACTAATCAACATATTGCCTCCCAACCCTCAATGGCATCTCAATCGAAAATGCAATCTTACAACTCAATAACCAAATAACATTCCAACTTTCCAACCTTACAACTTTCCAACTCAAAACACAACAGCATCCCTAAAACGGCAGCCCTATACCAAAGTTGAGTTGCATAAAGTTGTAACTTTCGCCGTTAGTTTGCTCATAGGTATGTTTAAAAGGTCCGGCGCGGAAGAGCTCGTTAAAGTGTTTGGTGAATACCCATTGGTCGCTCCCGTTAAATTGGGGATCTTTAAATTTAAAGGCGGCATCCAGGCGGAAAACAAAAAATCCCAGATCGAACCTCAAGCCTGTGCCAACACCTATTGCCGTTGATTGAAAAATGTTATTCACGTTAAAAGTTCCGTTGGGGCTATCGGTTTCAGGCTTTAACCGCCAAACGTTACCAAAATCAGTAAAAATAGCGCCGTTTAGTTTGGAGCCAAAAAAATTAGCTACCAGCGGATAGCGGTATTCAATATTGCCTACAATCTTTATTTCGCCAAACTGATCCAGATATTTCAATCTGTCTCTCAGGGTTTGCGATTTCAAACTATCGGCAGGGCCATATACCGCCCTGTTAAACTGGCCGGGTCCTAAAGTACGCGGTAACCATGCCCGGATATCGTTAGCGCCGCCCCCATAAAAGTTTTTCTCGAAAATAAGCTGACTGCTATTACCGTAAGGTATGCCTATGCCTGGGCTGAAGCGAAAAACAAGCATCCGCTCCCCCCCCAGATTTTTGTAGAACCGGAAATCGGTTTCAAATTTTGAATATTGTGCAAAGGTTTGGCCAAATAGGGTATGCTGGCCCAGGGTATCGCGTGGGGTATTAAGCAGTTTCGTAAGCAGGCTCAACGTATTGCCGCCAACATCTACCGTGCCACGAAAATAGGTAAACGTACCATAAGTAAATAGCTTATTGGCATTTACCTGGTAGGTGTATTGGCTGCCCGATGTAAATATTTTACGGCCAATCAGGTAAACATAGGAGTACCGATCCTGATCAATCAATTGCGATTTGGCTCCAGGGTCAATAATCCCCTCAGAAAACTCGATATTAAACGGCGTCAGGGTATGTAGTTTTTGGCTCGTTTCGGCCCAATCGTAAGTTAAGGAGTTGATGAGGCTTTTGCGCGATACCAGCCCTTTTTGAAAATACAGCTGATAGGTTGATGAGAAGGTGGTATGTGGCACACCGTATTGCCCGGGCATTGGGAAGTTAAAAGGTGAAATAATGCGCGGATAAATCAAATTTAAACCTATACGCACATCCTGGTTTTGGATAGCGCTCGAGCCGATGGCTCCGGTTGAATTATCAAACAACACGCTCCAGTTTAATTTGAGCTGCAAAATTTCGGCTCCTTTAAACAAGTTACGGTCGGTAAAAGTATTGCCCACATTAAAACCGCTACGGCCCCCGTTAAAAATAAACTCACCTTCAACGCGGTCAGTCATGTGCTTTAGCGGGATGATATCGATCTTGCTATCCAGCCGGTTGGTACTATCTGCCGTTTTAACGTAGCTGGGGTTGGGTACATTCCTAAATACGTTTAGCTCAGAAAGCCTCGTAGTGGTAAGGTTTTGCCTGTCGATATTGTACATATCGCCCTTGTGCTGAAAAATATAGCCAACAACGGCTTTAGGCTTAAATTTATTAGAGTAATCAACAAATCTGAATTCCGAATCAACCTGTAGTGTATCCGCCTTACCTGGTATTTTATGCTGGGCCACCATTTTGATGGAGTCCGCACGGTTGTAGGTACGCCCGTTGCTCCGGAAAATAGTGATCAGGGTATTATTGATGGTAAATTGCGCGTGCTCTTTTTTGCCGGGCGGGTTGGCAATAATCATCTTGATATCGGCAACACTGCTGTTAAATACGGTATCATAATCGTAGGTGATGTACTGCCGGTAAAAATCATAATAACCGTTGCGCTTCATCATCTGGAAAATCTGGTCGCGATCATAAGCCAAACTATCCAGATCGAAAGCCTTGCCGGGCTGCACGTGGCTAAAGTCTTTACGTTTTTCCCTGTAAAGGTTACGCACCTTGACATCCTGAATGCTATCCTGAAATTTACGGATCCGGAATAAAGGACCTTCGTTGGCGGTAAAAATCAGCTCGGCCTTCCGTTTCTTTATTTTGATGGCATAATCAACCTTCGCTTTTACAAAGCCTTTGTTTTGCAAAAAGCGTTCTATTTGCAATCGCGAAAATTCAACCAGGTTGCTATCTAATATCCTTGGCGCCTCACCAATGTCTCTTTTTCCGTGCTTGCTTAGCAAATAATAGAGCTGCAGGTTGAGCCAGTTATTAGGTTGCTGCTCTTTATCCACATAATTAAGTGCAACCAAACTATACTGTTTATCAATACCTTTAAGGGTGATGGTACGCACCAGCGACTGATCTTTGCGGATACCGCGGGTTAAACTACATCCCGAGGCCAGAAAAAGAATAATAATACTTAAAATTGTAAGGCTGTAATTATCAGATCGGGTATATGCTTTCAAAGTCTCAAATCAGTTTATTAAAATCCTTACAACAAAAAAAGATCAGGAAAACGCATGGTCTGTTTTTGGCCGAAGGTATCAAATCAATAACGGAATTTATTAATTCCGACTATAAAATTGAAACCATTTACCATACACCTTCCTTCGTCCCAAAATTGCTGAATTTATCACAAAAAATAAATTTTATAGAATGTCCGGCAACAGACCTGGCCAAATTTAGCAGTTTAACCACACCACAGGAAGTAATTGCCTTAATAAAAATACCAACCTGGCCTGTACTTGAAACAAAAATATTACAACAAAGTTTTTCTATTGTGTTGGATGGCATCCAGGATCCGGGAAATTTAGGTACCATTATCCGTACGGCCGACTGGTTTGGCATCCAAAACATCATCTGCTCCGAAGATACGGTTGACGCTTACAATGCCAAGGTAGTACAGGCTACTATGGGCTCGCTCGCGCGGATCCACGTTCATTATGTTAACCTGGCCCAGTTAATTACTAACACCAAACTGCCTGTATTTGGTGCCTTACTGGATGGCGAAAACATTTACCAAACCAATTTTGGAAGTCAAGGCCTCATTGTGCTGGGTAACGAAGGGAACGGCATCCGCCCCGAAATACAGGCCCTGATACAAAAACCGGTAACTATACCCCTGCTGGGTAAAGCAGAATCGTTAAATGTGGCTATCGCGAATGCCGTTTTTTGTTCGGAAATTAGCAGGGGAAAGTTTGTATAAACTTTACAAGCTTTGTCAACTTTTAAAAAGTTGACAAAGCTGAACGCTATAGGCGGGTCCGCCAGAATGCCCATATAAAGGTTTACCGCAATGTGCTTAGCTTAGAGAGCGTTTCATGATACCATTAACTATGGACTCATATAAATCAAAATCGATTTTTATCTTTGCCCTAATGAGCCAACCGGATAAGCAGCAGGTATTTTCCATCAGCAACAATAATCAGCTTCATGCGGTTGCGTTGCAGGTTTTTAGGCACCAGGCCATTAACTGTGCGGTTTATAATCGCTTTTTAACCGGCTTGGGGACTGATATTAACGCGGTGCATCATATCAGCCAGATCCCATTTTTGCCTATCGAGTTTTTTAAATCACACCCGGTTTTAAGCACCAATGCCCCGGCCCAGGTTACGTTCACCAGTTCGGGCACTACGGGCATGATTACGAGCAGCCATCTGGTAAGCGATGTAAGCTGGTACGAAGACAGTTTCAGAAAAGCGTTTGCTTTGTTTTATGGCGATATTGCCTCCTACACGGTTCTGGCACTGCTCCCCTCCTACCTGGAACGCGAAGGATCATCGCTGATTTACATGGCTGCCGATTTGATCAGGCAATCCAACAATCCGGATAGCGGCTTTTATTTGTATAACCACCAGGAGCTTTACAACCAGTTGGTTAAACAACGCGAGGCAGGCAAGCCTACTTTATTAATAGGTGTCACCTTTGCCCTGTTGGATTTTATTGAACACTATGCCATCCATTTCCCGGAGTTGATTGTGATGGAAACAGGCGGGATGAAGGGCCGCCGTAAAGAGATGATCCGCGAGGAACTGCACCATGCTTTGAGTAATGGTTTTGGTGTGGATATGATTCACTCGGAATACGGCATGACGGAGTTACTGTCACAAGCCTACTCTAACGGTGAAGGTATTTTTGCCTGCCCACCCTGGATGAAGATCATGATCAGGGATACCAACGATCCCTTTACCAACCTGCCTGAAGGTATTACCGGCGGAATTAACATCATCGATCTGGCTAATATCAACTCCTGCTCCTTCCTGGCTACGCAGGATTTGGGCCGCGTACAAGCTGATGGCACGTTTGAGGTGCTGGGCCGTTTTGATAATTCGGACATCCGCGGCTGCAACCTTTTAATCGGTTAATAAAGTAAAGCTAACTAACAGAATATTATTATTTTTGCCTCGAAAAAATATAATCATCAAAATAATGATCGACAAATTTTTAAATGACCAGCAGGATCCTGCAACTTTAGAAAAGGTTTACTCGCGCATGGTTGATCTGTTAACCACCGGAGAGGAAATTTTATACATAGCGATACAAAAAAAGCCGATTGTTAACCTGATGCCCGATTCTATCGCATTAACCAACAAACGCGTTTTGTTTTTTTCGCCAGGCAACCTCGGATTTTCTATGAAGTTTGTTGATTTTGTATGGAAGGATATTGTTGACGTACAAATTAAAGAAGAATTTTTAGGCGGCGTTTTCAGCGTTAAAACCACTAACGGTGCCGAAATGGGGGTTGATTATCTGCCCAAAGTACAAGCCCGTAAATTATACCAATACGCGCAGGAGCGCAAAGAAGTTGAACGCGAAGCCCGCCGCTTACGCGACCTGGAAGAAAAACGTGCCGAATCGGGCTCTATGCATTTTGACGGACCTGTTACGCCGGCTTTTCCAACACCAGTTGCGCCTATAGCACCTGCTACCGAACCTGTTCAGACTGCCCCAGCAATACAGTTACCGCCGCCTATCCCTACTCCGCCGCCTGTTACAGCAGCGCCAGAGCCTGCCCCTAAACCAGATGAACTGACAGAAAAGCTAAAGAAATTGAAGACCTTGTTTGATCATGGTTTGATTACGCAGGACGAATACAACAAAAAGAAAATGGATTTGCTAAGTGATTTTTAAATCACGCGGATCCGGGGATGGTAAAGGTTATTTCAACCCGAAAAGCGTTTATCATCCCGACAGGATGGAGAGATTTTTTGCACAAGGTAAGTTTCAGTAAACCAATCATAAGCAGATTACTGCGCGTGATAAGTATGCGGTAGGCCAGTCGCTCGCAAAAGATTTCTCCTCGTACCTCGTCGTATTCTAGGTTTCGAACAATTCCAAATTTAATTTAAAAAAGATATTTTAAGCTGACCTTCGATAGTTTTCAACATACATTTCTCCCCTTTTCACTAAGGAGAACATTCGTAGTATCAGTTTGAATTTTATATTGTTTAGCACCAACCCATATTCTTTATTCTGCATCTTGCGCTCTGCGTATGCCCTGATTTCGGGGTCATGCTGCATAGCTGTTTTAGCTGCCTGGTTAAGTTCCTGTTTCAATTCCTTTTGCGCTAGGTTGCTTGTTCGCCTTCGTCCTTTTTTACTTGTTCCCGAGGTATGCTCAAAGGGAATCACCCCTACATATACAGCATAGTGCCTCGCGTCAGGAAAGCTTGTAAAATTCTCCGTGTAGGCTATGGTCATCCAACCATTCACTGCGCCTATGCCTTTAATGCTGGTGATGATCCGGTAATTCAGATACATCTGCTCATTGCTTTTGATCAGTTCCATGATCCGCGATTCTAGCTCCTTGATATATTCCGAATTGGCATCTCTTTTTTCGTTAGATATACGGACGATCATATCCTGGTTACTTACCTCATACATATGTTTCCGCTCACCAACAGAGCTCTGATATCCAGCACTTTCCCGTACCAATCGTTTACGGAATGAAAGCAAGGTCTTAAGCTCTAAGATTTTATTATCCAACAACTTAGATGGTTCAAGACGCTTGATCTTATCTTCTCCATACTGACCGATCCGGAATGCGTCGGCCCTATCGCTTTTGCCCCTGATCATACCCATCGATTGCTTAATCTCTAGTCCAGGCACCCGCCGATAAGCTATAGACTGTGACTCGCAAAACTGGATGAAACGGTATTCATAACCGCCGGTATATTCCAGTACGATAAACGTTTCCCGTAAATCGATCAGGTTGGTTTTGCACCATTTTTTAAACTTGCCGAATCCTTCACTATTGTTATCGATGTGAACGAACAGCTTACGCTCCGACCAACAGATATCGACCGTCTTTTTTGATACATCGACACCTAAAACAACATTCCATGTTTTCATACGTTTGTGTTTTGATCAATTAATTTAATTGCCTTTTGCCAATCACCTTTGATAAATCAATGGAATTATTCTAGCTGGGCCTTGGGCAATCTTAAAAAGGCAGGGAACTAATACGACGATTGGTTCTAAAAACCAGGAATGACAAAAGTTCACCCTGCCTTTTTTATAACTTATCCACAAACTCTTTAGTTTTTAACACCCCCCTGCACCCCCGTTTTCAACAATAACAATTGCTATTAATTATTATCTTTAGACCAAAGGAAATGACATTTTATTATGATTTGACGCCGCTCTCAAACTATGTCATCCAGACCAGAGGGAGGGGTCTTCTGCATGCGATAAGTATGCGGTACACCGGTCCCTCGCAGACGTTTCCTCCTCGTACCTCGTCGAAATGACATATTTTTTTTAGCGGGGGAAATTAGAAATCCCCCCCCGCTAAAAATGGTTATTCAACCACAATCAAAAAATAATTTTTCTTCCCTTTTTGGGCTACCAGGAATTTATTGTTGATTAACTGTGCATCACTATAAACCTCATCAACAGAAGCCACCTTTAATTTATTGATAGCTACCCCACCACTTTGGATCATTTTTTTGGCTTCGCCTTTGGAAGGGAATACAGCAGATTGGGCAGCAAGCAGATCAACCACGTTTACACCCGATCCAAAATCGGCACGGGCAATAGTAAAATTAGGCACGCCGCTAAACAAGGCAAGCACCTCCTTATCGCTTAATTCATTTAAAAATTCGATGCCTGTATTACCGAACAAAAACTCCGACGATTTGATGGCCTTCTCATATTCATGTTCGCCATGTACACGTATCGTAATATCTTTTGCCAGCGCTTTTTGCAACACGCGTAAATGTGGCGCGGCAAAATGCTCGGTTTCTAAAGCTTCAATGGTTTGCTGATCAAACAGGGTAAATATCCTGATGTAGCTTTTGGCATCCTCGTCGCTGGCGTTGAGCCAAAACTGGTAAAACTGGTATGGCGATGTTTTATCGGCATCGAGCCAGATATTGCCACCCTCGCTTTTGCCGAATTTACTGCCATCGGCCTTTTTTATCAACTGGGTTGTTAAGGCAAATGCCTCACCCGCACTTTTACGCCGGATAAACTCGGTACCTGTTACAATATTGCCCCATTGGTCTGAGCCGCCCATTTGCAGCATACAGTTTTTATTTTTCCAGAGGTAGTAAAAATCGTAACCCTGAACCAACTGGTAGCTAAACTCGGTGAACGACATGCCGGTTTCGCCCTCCAGCCGTTTTTTTACCGAATCCTTGGCCATCATATAGTTCACGGTGATGTGCTTGCCTACATCGCGGATAAAATCCAGGAAGGTAAAATCCTTAAACCAATCGTAGTTATTTACCATTTCGGCGCTATTTTGGCCGCAATCAAAATCCAGGAATTTTTCTAACTGCGCTTGTATGCCTGCCAGGTTTTTTTGCAGGGCATCTTCGGATAATAAATTACGCTCGGCGGATTTGCCCGACGGATCGCCAACCATACCGGTAGCACCCCCAACCAACGCAAAGGGCTTATGGCCGGCACGCTGAAAGTGGATCAGCGTCATGATCTGGGCCAGGCTGCCTACGTGCAGCGAATCCGAAGTAGGATCAAAACCGATGTATCCCGAAACCATCCCTTTATTCAAAAGTTCTTCGGTACCGGGCATAATATCATGCAAAATACCTCTCCAGCGTAATTCTTCAACAAAATTCATATCACAAGTTTTATTCAGAAAAGCGCAAAGATAGGAGAATCACTCAAAAAAGCATGTTGAAGCCGATTGTAATCTTAGTCAAATATTTTCCGTATATTACAAACATCGCCCCTGGGCACCATATACGTTTATGAATTTTTTATCGCATTTTTATTTCGACCGATACTCAACTGATTCTTACCATGTTACAGGAACCGTATTGCCCGACCTGCTCAAAAACGCCGATAAAACCATCAACATCCATCCCGAAAAACTGACCGCACACCCCAACGCGCAGGTTAATTCTATTTTACAGGGCTGGAAAAAACATCTCGAAGTTGATAGGTATTTCCACTCTTCGGAGTTTTTCGCTTATCACTCGCATCAGCTTAAACTGGTTTTAAAACCCGCCATGGTGGGCTCGGTAGTAAAGCCCTTTTTTTTAGGACACGTTGCGCTGGAACTGGTGCTGGACAATTTATTAATAACCGTTAGCCATTTAAATGTAGACCATTTTTACCAGCACCTGGAAGATACCGACACCGAAACGCTCCGCAGCTTTTTAAATTACAGCGGCATGAACGATACCGAGCGGTTTTTTAAATTTTTTGTCGATTTTAAAAGACACCGCTACCTCCATACCTATGCCGAGGCAGGCCAAATAGCTTATGCCTTAAAACGCATTTGTATGCGCATATGGCAAGATCCTTTTACCCCACTACAGGAGGCCACCATGACGGATGTTTTATTAGAATACCGCACCTTGTTAAGCGGTTGCTTTATGCAGATTTTTGACGAGATTGCCGAGCATTTAAGTTAACCTTAGTGTCAGCCGGGAGTCCAGAGTCGGAAG
The DNA here is from genome assembly GCF_000166195.2 of Mucilaginibacter paludis DSM 18603. Lineage (NCBI taxonomy): Bacteria > Pseudomonadati > Bacteroidota > Sphingobacteriia > Sphingobacteriales > Sphingobacteriaceae > Mucilaginibacter > Mucilaginibacter paludis. The sequence continues at coordinate 5,700,375 of NZ_CM001403.1, read as the reverse complement.
TCTTGAGTCAGGAGTTGGACGTCTTGAGTCAAAAACCCTGAGTAAGGGCCCTGGTCGAAATTTCAAAATTCTATTCTGTTGTTTTTTTACTCAGGGGCCAGGAATTTATACTCAGGGCTAACCGGCAATCTCCATCGGTGTTGCCTAAGCCCTGCTTCTGAACATATTTTTTGTAAAAAATGCTTAGAAATCAGCCCATAAGATAAAAAATATTTTTTAGTACCAAAAATATATCCATACCTTTGCAGTCCCAATTGAATTGGGAAAAGGAGACAAATTATTTAATGGCAAAAAAACAAGAAGCAGAAAAAGAACTAAAAGCTAAAGAAGCTGAGTTAGGTGTTGATACCCTGACTAAAGAAAGAGAAAGCATTGAATCAGAGGCTGATTCATTGTCTATCGAAGAAATCAAATCTACAATCGCCCCGGTAAAACCTGAGGATTTTGATTGGGATGCTGATGACAAAAAATTTGGTAATTACAGCGACTCTGATCGCGAAGCCTTAGAAAAAATGTACGATGGAACTTTCAGTTCAATCAACAAAGGTGAAATTATCAGTGGTGTTGTAGTTAACATCAACAACAAGGATGTAGTATTAAACATCGGCTTTAAATCTGATGGTTTGGTATCTCTTTCTGAATTCCGTGACACCCCTGATTTAAAGGTGGGTGATGAGGTTGACGTGTTTGTTGAATCGCAGGAAGATGCTAACGGACAGTTGGTACTTTCGCGTAAGCGCGCTAAAACTCAAAAATCATGGGAGCGTATCAACAGTGCTTTAGATAACGATGAGATCATCACCGGTTTTGTGAAGAGCAGAACTAAGGGTGGTTTAATTGTAGATATTATGGGCGTTGAAGCCTTTTTACCTGGTTCGCAAATTGACATCAAGCCTATCCGCGATTATGATGTTTATGTTGGTAAAACCATGGAATTCAAAGTTGTTAAGATCAACCACGAGTTTAAAAACGTAGTGGTATCGCACAAGGTGCTGATTGAAGACGATTTGGAAAACCAAAAAACTGAAATTGTTGCCAAACTGGAAAAAGGCCAGGTATTGGAAGGAACCGTTAAAAACATTACAGACTTCGGTGTATTTATCGATTTGGGTGGTGTTGATGGTTTACTGCACATTACTGATATATCTTGGGGCCGTATTGAGCATCCGAAAGAAGTATTATCATTGGATCAGAAGATCAACGTTGTTGTTCTGGACTTTGATGATGAGAAAAAACGTATCGCTCTTGGTTTAAAACAATTAACCCCTCACCCTTGGCAAAGTCTGGATGAAAACATCCAGGTTGGCTCACACGTTAAAGGTAAAATTGTTACCGTTGCGGATTATGGCGCATTCCTTGAAATCATCCCTGGTGTTGAAGGCTTGATCCACGTATCAGAAATGTCATGGTCACAAAACTTACGTAACCCACAAGAGTTCTTGAAAGTTGGCGACGAAGTTGAGGCACAAGTATTAACTTTAGACCGCGACGACCGCAAAATGTCGTTAGGTATTAAACAATTAACTCCTGATCCATGGCAACATGCTGCTGAAAAATATGCCCAAGGCACTCAGCACATCGCTACAGTTAAAAACATGACCAACTTTGGTGTGTTTGTTGAACTGGAAGATGGTATTGATGGTTTGATCCACATCTCCGACTTATCATGGTCTAAAAAAGTAAATCACCCTAACGAGTTTACCAAGGTAGGCGAGAAATTAGACGTGGTTGTTTTAGAACTTGACGTTGATAACCGCAAATTAAGCTTAGGCCACAAACAACTGGAAGAAAACCCTTGGGATACTTTCGAAACTATCTTCACCATTGATTCAATTCACGAAGGTACTGTATTGAAGGTTACTGATAAGGGCGCCATTGTTGCATTACCATATGGTGTTGAAGGCTTTGTGCCAACCAAACACATGGTTAAAGAAGATGGTAAGAGCTTAAAAACCGATGATACCGGCGAATTCAAGATCATTGAATTTAACAAAGAAAACAAACGTATAGTTATTTCACACGCACGCATCTGGGAAGAAGCGCGTACCGAAGCAAGGGTTCAGGAATTTGAGAACCGCAAAAAAGAAGCTAAGGTTGCCACCAATGCTGTGAAGAAAGTGAAAGACTCTGTTGAAAAATCTACCTTAGGTGATCTGAGCGTACTTGCCCAATTAAAAGAGCAAATGGAAGGCGCAGAAAACAAAGCCAGAAAATCAACAGCTGCCGCAGCTGCTCCAGCTAAGGAAGCAGAAGCATCTGAAGAAGAAGCAGAATAAGTTTTAAATAATTTTCTCTCTGAAAGCCCCGCTCTTTATTGAGCGGGGCTTTTTTTGTTGGGGAGTGATGTGTTTATGACGGTTTGTATTGAGTTAGTAACCAGCTGATTACCAACGCTGTTGGCAGGGCTCAATATGCTGATAGTTCTCCTACTACCGGTTATTAATGGTTCATAGTCTATTGGGGCGAATGGACTCGTAATAAAAATGCTTTAAGTGGGTCTCTAAAATATGATATGGGGAATTGTCTCTGCCCCAACACCACTAATTTAAAATTTGATTACTTATGAAAATTATTAAGAGTAACGCGATGCTAAGGAACGGGACATAAAAACTTAGCGTTTTGCGTCTTTGCATGCAAAATCGCTTAACTTTTTGGGTTGAATACCGCTCTAAATATAATTTCAATCAGTGTGAGTGCGCTACAAACGGCGCTTAAGAATTTTCTCGTAATTTTTTGATTTGTTCGAGCGCCAATACGTCTACCTGATCTTTTGGTCTGTTAACAACTTTCTTATTTTCAATTAGTTGGTTAATGTGCAAAAATGGAATATTGATATTTTCAATATCTGCGATTGACGCCATTTGCAGACATTCATCGAAAGTATAACCTTCAAGGCCTTTCATATCAATTAATATATCAACACGAAGACTATTATTTAAATGAAAATCAGTCCAGCCAGGTATAAATTGCATATATTCTATCATGGGATAGTCGCCTATATCACAACTTATAAAAGCATTCCGAAGCCGTCGCCTATTTTCTAAAGTATCGTTGATCCATATATCCAAGTCTCCGGTAAAACGCTGATAGCCATGAAGGTTAATAGCATATCCACCAACCATAATGTACAGCACACCGTGCTCCTGAAGGGCCTTCCAAAAATTTAATATATCTTCATCAAAAATATCCACAAATTACTTTTTGATAAATGGTTTATGAACAATAGTAGCTTTAGCCATGGTCTGTTGTATTTTATACAGCCGGGTAGCCATTTCAAAACGCTCTTTATAGCTTCGCTTTAAGCCTTCTTTTAAAAGCGCTATTTCAGCTTCATCGAATGTTTGCTTTGGCTTTTCCATCGTGCATAGTCGCTATTTTATCTAATCAAATTTATACAAAAGGGGACTATTAAACAATAAATAACAATTACACACTGCAAGCTACTCCCTCCTACCTGGTTACGTAGTTTAAAAAACGATCTACGGTATAAGTTGCCAATTGTCCGCTCGGCCCGTTTATGGTATAATCGCAGCCGTGGGTGGCCCAGGGTAAGCTGAGCAAAAAATGTTTAACACCTAATTGCTGCAGCTTGTTGTTAAGCCTGCGGCTATGCTCGTAAGCTACCAGCACATCGTTTTCGCCATGAATAAGCAACGTTGGTACCGACTGCTTATTTACAGCCAGTATAGGCGAACTGGCTTCGTAATTATGGGGCACCGAGGCATATCCTCCCCCCAGGTAATCGCTCATTACTTTGCGCGAATCCATCACCAGAGGGCTGGCCGGAACTGAATATCCCCAAACCATGTCGGCAGGTCCATAATAACTAATTACAGCTTTTAAGCCGCGCTGGTGCAGGGTATAAGCGGCCAACAAGGCAACCTGGCCGCCTGCGGAGCGCCCTAACAGCACAAAATTACTGGTATCAACATGTAGCTCGCCCGAGTGCTTTATCAAATAAATTATCGCCGTATTGACATCTTCAACTGGCGCAGGGTTCTGGTACTGCGGCGCAAGCCTGTAATTGATAGCAGCTACATTGTAACCCGCCTTAGTTAAGTGTGTATTGAGCTCGGGTAACTGGTTGCTATTGCCGCTACTCCATGAACCCCCATGCACCACCACCACACAGGGCCTGCTACCGGCTGTAAGGGCGGGGTAATAGTTAAGTGTTAAATGATACTCCGGGCTATAGGTAAATGTTTTAAAGGGTGTAGACTTATCGCCTATGCCAGCAAGCATTTTTAAAAACCGGAACGGCTCGCGCAGCGCCCTGTTGTGGGCCTGCGTGCTTCCTGGGCCAAATACGTATTCAAAATCGGGTTTAAGATTGCCCGCTACACCATAGGCCCTTACCACAGGCGAGCAAAATAACACCAGCGCGGTAATCCCCGGTATAGCCCCCGCCCATTGATATTTTTTTACGCCAAAACCCCACAAAACCACAAATAGACTAACTAATATAAATACCCACGGATACTCAGTTACCATCACAGACACGAGCCACAAAAAATAAACCGGTGCTTTGAATACGGCCAGCAGCGAGAGCAAAAATAAAAACCACAAAAAAACAACTCTTATCATTTGCTTGTTTTATAAAATAAATAATGCGTTAAATATGCTGGTGCTATCACCAAAGTTGCATAGCCCCGTACCTGCCGGGTAAAATAGCGGAAAAACTTTTGTTTACATAGAACAGCAGGATGCCTTTTTAATAATTCACAAATACTACAATCAGGCAAAATACCCGGGACGCTATTGGGGATTAATGACTCGTTGCAACACATACAATTACGTTGCCTGTAAAACCTTTACGCTTTACAGAAAAATGGTTATGATAGGTTTACGATATTTTTAAGCAACGGATTGGTTAGCCACTGCATTTTTAAAAAAAATGAAGGTAGAGTTTTATTTTTTTTAAAACAAACTGTTATTGGTGATTAAATAGATAATATTTGCCACTGCAAAAAAAACGGATTAGCTGCCCTAATTGCTGGTTAAAAGTAAGCGCGTGACCTATATCAAACAGTACTACGCGCTCCCTAACACAAGTTGATTAGCTATTAAACCACACACCGCACATCTATTTTGGATAAAAGATACAGCCCGAATGTATACTTAGGGGCAGCTGAATTGCAAAATTGAGTAATAGGATAGCCCCCCACGGAAGCTTAAGTTAATTTTTAAATTAAATTTACTGTTTTTGAGCAGGTTAACTAATTATGTAAAATTTATTAAGAAATAACTTGCAGTATATAGCAAAGAGCTCTATATTTGCACCACCAAAAAAAAGAACGGTAAACGATTCCGTAGCTCAGCTGGTAGAGCATAACACTTTTAATGTTGGGGTCCTGGGTTCGAATCCCAGCGGGATCACGATTTTTTTGGCAACGCCTTGTAAGTCAACTACTTACAAGGCGTTTTTAGTTACAGGTACAACATAGGTAAAACATTTGAACCCTTGGCTCTAATTCTGTTTTGGGTGATCCCTGCCGGGCCCTGGCGAAAATTTTTATAAACAATTCATTTATGCCATTTTAGCATTGGCCATATTCATAGATAAACACATTCACGCTCTGCCCTTGCGTTCTATTTTATCGAAAACAGACATGGCCTTATCCAATTCCATATTCAATATCTTGGCGTAGACTTCCGTCTGTTTAACCGATGCGTGCCCCATTAGCTTGGATACATATTCAATACGCATACCCTTTTGCAATGCCCTGACAGCCCAGCTATGCCTGGCGGTATGAAAAGAGATCTCCTTATCAATCTTAGCACGTTTAATTAATTGTCGCAGGTTTTTATTGGTATATGCCGTAGCGGATGAAATGGCTTTAAATATCCGAAGTTCATCAGTTTCATCTTTGTCAATGCGTAACAGTGGAAAAATAAATGATCGGGGTTCAATATCGCTTCCAATTGATTTCTTTTTTGCAAATGCGCGGTAAAAAGATAAAAGATTTAATGATTTCTTGGGTAGCTTTATGCTTAGATCTTCCTTTGTTTTTCTGATCTGGAAGAATAAGTGTTCCCCATCAAAATTCTCCCATCGCATCATTAGCAAATCAGAAATGCGAACTCCTCCCGAATAAGCACTAAAAACATATAGGTTTCGATGATGATTAAGCATGCTCAATTCTTCCAGCTCCAGCTTTTCTAATCTTTCTAATTCATCATCCAACAAAAATGCCCTTTTAGTTTTTTCTCCCTTTAGTTTGATCTTATTAAAGGGATTCTTTTCCGCAGGCATCATCTCTTCATTGACGGCATAAATAACCATTTTTCTGATCACTTTGAGATTAGAATGAATGGTATTGGCTTGGTTATGGAGTTTATCGCTGAGATGCTGATGGAAATCTTGAATGAATTTTACGCTAATCTCATCAAAGAATAAAGGTTCATCATTGCAGAATCTTTTCAATTTGGCAACAACGCCATCGCATCGCCTGATTGAACCGATCTTTAAGTTTTCATACAACGTTTTACGATGCATCTCCACGAATGCAAAGAAGTCTTCCGGCGCCTTTCCAATTATCTTCGATTTAATATCATAAGCTGTGATGAATTTAGATTTGCTTTCCATTTCCAAAGCGAGTGCTTCCGCTTCAGCCTCTTTTACAGCCAGAAAACTATTGATCTGGCTGGCGTTTTTCGCTCCCGGCTTTATTTTACCGGTTTGCGGATTCCAATTCTTGGGATCAATATAAACATCTAGTGTCACGTCAAGTTAAAATTGTCGGGTAAAGGTGTTTGAGTTTAATCCTTGCATCGTCATTTGTAAATTGCCAGTTAATGGTAGCTTCTTTATTGTTTCGGTGGGTTTGCCAGGCCAACACTTCTTTTTGCATCTTTTTGATATTGTCAATCCTTCGGTTTAGACATTGTCCCATCAAAACATTTAACTCTATTTCTGCCATGTTCAACCAACTGCCATGCTTTGGGGTGTAAACAAATTCAAACCTGTCCCTTAGTCGTTTGGCTTCTTTCGGCTCAAAGGCCTCGTACAACGCTGCTGGTTTATGTGTGCCAAGGTTATCCATTACCAAGGTTATTTTAGTGACTTTCGGGTACCAATCGTCGGCTATTTGTTTGATGAATTTTGCCCAGTCTGTTTTTGTTTTCCGTTCTGTCACCTCCACATATCTTTTCCCGTTCAATGGCTCTGATGCCAAGAATATATTGGCTACCCCGCAACGCGCATATTCAAAATCTTCCCGAGCATCTTGTCCGGGTTTCATTGGGATGGGCAACCGTGTTTCTGTAATCAGCTGTTTTGGGGACTCATCCATACAAACGACCGGAAACTCTTGGCTATAAGGTCGTTTATATACATCCAGCAAATGCTCCATATTAGCAACAAAATCACTGCTTTGGTGCGGTGGTATTACCCAGCCTTTTACTTTCCAGGGTTTTAACTCGTTTTTTTTAACGTCTTTCTTATCGTTTCATAGGAAATATCTTCTACATATTTCAACTCAACCATTTTATCAGCCAATAAACGTAGCGACCATTTTGAAAAGCCTTCGGGTGCTTTGCCACAACTTAATGCTATTAAATGCGCCTCGGCTTCCCCGTCTATTTTTTTTGCTTTTGTCTTGATTATAGGCTTACGGTCCAGGCACGCTTCAAAACCGTCTTCAACAAAACGCTGTTTGACCCGGTCAATCATTCGCATGCTTACTTTTAAAACACGGCTGACTTCTTCGTTGATGATCTTTTCCCCAAGTCCACTTTCATCGCAATTCAATAAAATATAAGCATTGCGATACTGTTGGGCACTGTGAGAACCCTTGCTGATTATTGCACTTAGCCGCCCCCGCTCTTCTTCTGTTAACGTTACTCTATACTTTATCATATCCGTTTTGGATGATAAAGGTATAATAAATATACGACAATATCAAATTGACGCGACACTAGTGCTACGTACTTTGATTTGCGATTCTTTGTTAACCGAAGATACATAGGTACTTGGCCTTGTTTGTTTACTTTATCAAGTCTGGGAAATATTTTTACTGATGCCATATATTTTATATGACAACGTTAAAATTACCTCAGAATTATTTCTAATATCTTTTAGAAATAATGAACTTAAAAATCAGGATTTAGCTAAAATAATCAGTTTTACAAATTGCAACATTACCTAAGTTTACATCTGTAATAACGGACAAAGATCATCCCTTTTACCAAACAAATACTTAAATGATTGGACGATACGGTTATTTAGAAGACTTCATTAATGAACAGTTCGTTCTAATGGAAAGTATGCTTTTTGTTTTATATCGATCAACGAACATTAGAGCAAATACTGTCGATTGACTGTGTAGAACCGAATTGGTTATCAATTCAGAAAGAATAACTATTAACATCACTGCACCATTTTTCTCTGCTGCTTTTAATAACGGTGGCAACTCGTCAGACACTATAAATTCCGAACCTAAAAATCTATACTTACTAATAATATCGCAACTTTAGTTGTGCCAATAGTCCGTTTTATTTCTTCCTTCCATTTTTGGCCTGGTTGAATTTTCGTATCATTCCCAGATATCAATTTGACTTAAAAACGGTTTAAAATACCGTTTAGTCGAAGGATCTACTAATGCGCCGCTCGCGCTGAGCAGATTAAAAAAGGCTGCATAAAAAGAGGGCAATATCACTTTAACCAAGACGGTAACGGGCAGGCTTACAATTAATGCCCAATGATTTAAGGTACGCGCTACCGCTGCCGGAGGATATTATCAAATTCACGGGGATATATCCCCCACGGTAGTTTATTTCATCAACGGCAATCCTGGATTGCCGTTGATGATGTTGATATATTTTCGATAATGCGTGGCTTACCGCCGGTATTCTATGGATCAATAGCATATTGTTTACCCTTGTTTATTAATATGCTTTCGCTAAAAACATAGACCAGTATGCCAATAAATAGCATGCCCCTGTTTGAAGTACGAACAGGTATAAGCTTATCGTCTACTTAATAAACGTAATCGTTTTGATGGATCATTGCTGATACGGAAAGACTGCAGCCGCTTCGATCAGGTCTGTAATCTCTTTCGGATGTGACAGGATTACCGCGTGGCTTGCATCAATTTCCGTCGTTTTGGCTTTGATCCTTTTGGCCATGAAACGTTCCAGGTCCGGATTGATCGCTTTATCAGCGGTGGCAACAACATACCAGCTGGGCTTGGTTTTCCAGGCCGCGTTTTCCACTTTGTCGGTGAATAATGATTGGGCGGCGGGCAATTGCGTGGCATAAGCAATCCCCTGTTGTTTAGTGGTCAGGTCTCCGCCGAAAATATGATCAATTCCATCTTTTGACAGGTACAGAAAACCATTAAATGGCCTGACATATCTGACCAGTTCCGTCGCTGCGGCATTACCGGATAGCGCGGGAAGTGTTTCGCCCACCTCCGGCACCAGGGCGGCGATATAAACCAGGCCAAGCACCTTTGGATCATTACCTGCCTGGGTAATTACATAGCCTCCCCAGGAGTGTGCTACCAGTATCACTTTTCCCGGTGCCCGGTCTATCGCGCGTTTGGTTGCAGCAACGTCATCGGCAAGGGATGTTAAAGGATTTTGGACCGATACAACGTCGTAACCTTTCGCTTGCAGGGCGGCTATCTCGTCGCTCCAGGAGGAGCCGTCGGCCCATATACCATGAACCAATATAATGGTCGGCTTGGTTGAAGAAGATTGTGCCTTGAGGTTGGTACTAAAGAAAATCACTATAATTAATAGTGAACAAATTTGCAGGTATTTCATATATATGTTATTTAAAGTTAGCTGCGGCGCATTAAAGCACAGCACTGCTAACCGTTGCTTGGAGTGGCATTTCGCCGCAGGTAAATTGTAATTATTAATCTTTTCGCAGTTTCCCTTTAACTAGGTCGTCGTAGGTGATAAAAGGATACAGATGATGCTTTTTAGCCTGCTCTTCGAACAGTGCCTTTAATTCGGCCAGTTTCTCCGGGTACCTTTTGGCCAGGTCGATCCGTTCATTAAAGTCATTATTCAGATTATATAGTTCCCAGGCGTTTTCGTCCTGTACGAGTGAGGCCGGATCATAAAGATTCAAGAATTGTTTAGAATAAGGAAGCCCCGCCTTCCAGCCATCTTTGTAAATGGCGCGTGCCCCAAAAATATAGTATAACTGCTCTGTATGTTTGGATGGAGCATGGGCATTATCAAAAGAATATACCAGCGAAGTGCCCTGGATGGAATCCTGCTTAATCCCCCGGATAAATTCCGGCGCTTTAATTCCTATATAATCAATGGTTGTCGGCAGCAGATCTATTACATGGCCGTACTGGGTTCTGATGCCGCCTTTCTCTTTAATCCCTTTCGGGTAATATACAATCAGCGGATTCCTGGTTGCGCCCTCTGCGTTTGCATCTGTTTTCCAGAATTTAAATGGTGTATTAGCAGCCTGCGCCCAGCCTAAAGGATAATTTACTTCGGTACCTTCCGGTTTACCTATCTGATCTATTTTGCTTAAATTATACTTGATGTTTTCTTCTTCCGGAAGCGGCTTTGAGAATAAGGCCCTGTCGATATCCCCGTTGAGGGTTCCTTCCTTACTGGCGCCGTTATCACCAATCACCACAAACACCAGGGTATTATCAAGTTGTTTAATTTCCTTTAAATGGTTGATCACCCGCCCTATTTCGTGATCGGTATAAGTTAGATACCCGGCGTAAACTTCCATAAAACGGGCATACAGTTTCTTCTCATCAGCAGATAGCGACGCCCAGGCCTTAATATTTGGATTACGCTCCGGTAATACGCCATTAGCCGGAATTAAGCCAAGTTGCTTTTGCTTTTTAAATACCTCTTCTCTAAACACGTCCCAGCCTTTGTCAAACTTGCCTTTATAAGCATCGCTCCACTGTGTGGCTACCTGGTGGGGAGCATGTGTTGCGCCGGGCGCGTAATACAGAAAAAACGGTTTACCTGATTTTGCGTTCTGCTGCCTGTCTATAAAGCTGATGGCTTTGTCGGTAATCTGTTCGTTCAAATGCCTGCCGTCGGGCGTTACGTGCGCGTTATCTTCAACCAGATCCGGCTTATATTGATCGGTTTGCGAACCTAAGAAACCAAAAAAATGTTCAAAGCCCTTACCCGATGGCCAGCGGTCAAACGGACCAGCATCAGTTGCGTCTTCGTCCGGTGTTACGCCGTATTTGCCCACGGCAAAGGTATTGTAACCGCTTTCCCTGAGTATCTCCGCAATAGTACCTTTATCAGAAGGTATCCTGCCGTCATATCCCGGGAACCCTCCGGTCATAAAAGTATGTGCAAACATGCCCATGTGAACATCGTGGTGATTTCGTCCCGTTAACAGTGCGGCCCGGCTCGGCGCACAAACCCCGGCGGTATGAAAATTGGTGTACCTTAGGCCGTTATTGGCTAAATCATCAAATGTGGGCGTACTTATCTGGCCTCCAAAGGTACTTGAAGCTCCAAAGCCAACATCATCCAGCAGTATCCATACAATGTTTGGCGCCCCGGCCGGAGCCTTGATCTGTGCTGTCCAGGCTGCTTTTGACTCCGCTACAGTTCTGCCTATCACGCCCTTAAACGGCTCCTGCTGCTGCGAAATATTCTGACTGAATACGGGCCGGTTAAGAAAACCGCTGCCCGCTATGGCAAAGACAATAATTATTCTGTTCTTCATTTTTTTATTGATTTATATCTGTAAAAGTTGTTTAAAAAGTGTTGGATGTATAGCCGGCATACTGATTTTGCGGCCTTTTCAGTCCCAAATTCTCCCTCAGCGTTCTTCCTTCATAAGCTGTACGGAACAGGCCCCTGCCCTGTAATTCGGGAATAACCTGCTCAACAAACTCACTTAATCCTGACGGCAAAAGCGGAGGCATCACGTTAAACCCGTCGGCGGCAAAGTTTGTGAACCATTCCTCGAGCTGATCGGCAATAGATGCTGGTGTGCCGAAAATAGTCCAGTGGCCCCGCCCTCCCGCTACCCGCTGAAATACCTGGCGTATGGTTAAATTTTCGCGGAGAGCGAGTTCATATAAAAGCTTAATGCGGGATTGAAAGCCCTCGGAATGTGGCAACTCAGGAAATGGGTCATCCGGACCATATTTGGTTACATCCAATCCAAAATGGTGGATCAGCAAGAGCCCGGAGGCCTCGGGTATCAAATCCTGAAGCTGCTGGTACTTTGCTTTCGCTTCCTGCTCCGTTTTGCCGATCACAGGGTAAACACCGGGCAAAATAAGCAGTTCGTCTTCTCTCCGGCCATATTTGGCCAGTCTTGATTTAAGGCCTTGATAAAAGGCAACGGCATCCTGCAAGGTTTGTTGGGCTGTAAATACAACCTCGGCAGTTTCGGCGGCCAGCTCCTGCCCATCTTCGGATGACCCGGCCTGGACCATTACCGGGTAACCTTGCACGGGCCTCCTGATATGCAGCGGCCCTTTTACGGTAAAATGCTCGCCCCTGTAATTGAGCTCATGAAGTTTATCCGGCTGATAAAATTGTGCACTCTCTTTATTAAAGGTAAAGGCGTCGTCCTCAAAACTATCCCATAACCCTTTTACAATTTTTGCATACTCTGCCGCCCGTCTATAGCGCAGCGAATGATCGCGTTGGTTGTCCAGGGCAAAATTGCGTGCCTCAAAATCTGTTGCGGATGTCACTAAATTCCAGCCAGCGCGGCCATTGCTGATATGATCAAGCGAGGCGAACTTTCGGGCAAGATGAAAGGGCTCCAGGTAAGATGCAGATACGGTAGATATCAATCCGATATGCTCAGTAACAGCCGAAAGGTAGGACAGCAAGGTAATAGGCTCCAGTGAAAAAAAATTAGCATTTTGCGCCCGGCTCTCTGGCGGTGCAGGCTGAAGCCCGAGGTTATCAGCAAAAAAAAGCGCATCAAATAATCCTTTCTCGGCTATTTGCGCAACTTGTTTGTAATGCGATATGGAGAATACGCCATCCCTCTGAGATAAAGGATGCCTCCAGGCGGCTAAATGCTGGCCTGTGCCCATGATAAAGGCATTGAGGTGCATTTGCCGATTAACTTGATTTGACATTTTGTTGGCTTTTATGATGATTGGTTAAGATGCGAGGTTCTCGAGCGATCTTCCGCTGGTTCGCTCTCCCCATAATGCGGTTATAGCGGCTGGTACGGCAAATAAAACAGCCGTAAAGGTGAATACGCCCACATCTCCAAACCTCTCGGAAATTGGCGCTATCAATAGTTGTACAAACGCAATGGCGATTCTGCCAATACTGTATATGAGCCCCACTGCGAGGCCCCGTATAGGAGTTGGATATAGCTCAGCCAGATAGGTTGAAGTAATAGGATTGAGCGCTTGCACAACCAGCGAAAACAAAATAACAAATCCGAAAATGAGATACTTTGATTCGAGATGACCGTATAACAGAGATAAAATTCCGGCGGACAGGAACAAGGTTATAATCGACCATTTCCTACCGCCAAGATCGGATATCAGTGAGGCCACGAATGACGCCGCCGTTAAACCCAGTGCTAAACAGATCGAAAACGAAGCCGTTTCGTCAAGGCTAAAGCCCTTTTTGGAAAACAAGGTAGGTAGCCAGCCCAATATGGCATAGGCCGGATAACCAACCCAAAAAATTGAAGTAAGGACTATCGTCCTCCTCAAATTAGCCTGGCCTGTAAGCGAGCGTATGGTATAGACTAAGCCAAAAGCTTTTTCAGGAACGCTGGTTGAGGGGTTCAACCGGATATCAAGCCCGGTAATATCCCCCAGAATGAGTTCGGCCTCAGCAATACGCCCTTTGGATACCAGCCACCTCGGCGATTCCCTGAGCCAGATAAGCCCGGCAAAGAAAGCCAGGAAACCTGCTCCGCCCAAAAAATAAAGCACACGCCACGCTTCGGGACCGGAGGGAATAATTATTTTATTGAGTAGCCCTAATATGGGTATGCCCAATACGCCAAGCGCAAATACAAGCGCCTGCCAGCGGCCACGGCTTTCGCCCGGAAGCATTTCTATCAGGTATAAATTGGTTACAACCACTAAGCTGGCCGTGCCTATACCTGTAAGGAGGCGGGCAAGCAAAAAGGTAATAAAACCCGGTGCCAAACCGTTGAACAAGGAAAAAACCGAGAAAAAAGCAATGCTTGCCAGCAGTACTTTTTTCCTCCCGAACACATTGGACAAATGCCCTCCTGAAATGCCGCCGATAAACATACCTATAAAAAAGGCAGAATTGATCCAGCCGATTTGCTGAAGAGAAAGGTGCCAAAGTTTGAGGATAGCAGGCGCGACAACGCCAAAATTTGAATTATCCATAAAATCAAAGAAAAATCCAAAAGCGAGCAGGAACACTATTCTTCGTTGTTTGCCGGTCACCGGCAACCCGTCGAAATATTTGGGCTCGGGCGACACTGCATTTTTCACAGGATTATCAATACTGATTGCTGTCATATACCTGGTTTTAATGATGATATTCAGTGTGTTTATTGAAAGAATTATAGCGGGAACCTGTCGGTTTTTCCATCGGTTATATTTTTATAAAAACCACTGCTTGGCCAAAGCGGAGCCTGCAAAGTAGCTTCCCAATTCGCAAGGTCTTGCTTAAGCTGTGCCACGATCCCGGGTTTCTTAGCAGCCAGGTTATTTTGCTCAACTTTATCTGAATGTAAATTGTAAAGAGCGGTGATGTTATCTTTCAGATTTAACACCAGTTTCCAGTCACCTTTGCGGATCGCTTTATTTTGCCCAGCGCGCCAATACAATATTTTATGAGGGGCAGAAGTATCCCGATGGGTGAGATACGGAACCAGGTTTACGCCATCGTACTTATTTGCCGGCAAAACAGAAGAGGACACAGCAGCCGCGGTGGCAAAAATATCTAACGAAGTAACGGGCCGGTCAAATGTTGCTCCCGATGGAAGATGCCCTGTCCATTTAATAATAAACGGAATATTCAGGCCGCCCTCGTATAACGACATTTTGCCGCCGCGAAGCGGCGCGTTACTGGTTGCATGGGTGTAGGTAGCACCGCCGTTATCACTTAAAAAAAAGATAAGCGTGTTGTTTTCCAGCCCTTCGGCCTTTACTTTAGCCAGTATTTGCCCTATCGCGTTATCTAAACCTGAGATCAGGGTATAGTAAACTGCCTTGTTTAAATCGGCCACACCGCGGTCCTGGTACTTTTTAACATCCACTTTAGAGGCCTGAAAAGGTGTATGCGGAGCATTAAACGGAACGTATAGCAAAAACGGGCGTTGCTTGTTACGGTCAATAAATGCGGTTGCTTCGCGGGCTATAGCGTTTGTGTAAAAGTCCTTTTCGTAAATACTCTTGCCATTACGCTGTTTTTGAGAAGTTCCGGTGTTACCCGTTTCCCAGATGTGCGAATCCATAATGCCCTTATGGTGTACATTAACGGTATTTGCAGTATCAGTATACCATGCATAAGCTTCGTTAAAGCCAAAAAAATAATCAAATCCATGCTTAAGCGGAGAAAACTGCGGGCTAAAGCCCAGGTGCCATTTACCGGTTATTGCCGTTGCATACCCGTTTTTCTTTAATAACTCCGCGATGGTAATTTCCTGGTCGGGAAGCCCCTGCCGGGCAATGGCTTGCTTATCGGGCACATGGTTTTGGCTATCAAACTCCAGTTCCTGTAAATCAAACGCCTTGTTTAAAATGATGCGTTCCAGCCGGTTACTGAAATAGCGGTTAACGGGTTGAAACTCGTAACCAAACCTTTGCTGGTATCTGCCAGTTAATAAACCGGCCCTTGACGGTGAGCAGATCGGTGCAGAAACATAACCTTCGGTAAAGGTTGTGCCTTCTTTGGCAAGCTGATTTATATTCGGTGTTTGAACTACCTTGTTTCCATACAAGGGAATGTCAGTTTTGCCAAGATCATCAGCCAATAAAATAATAATATTAGGTCGTTTCGCTTCCTGATGGTTAACCGGGGCATTCAAAAAGGCCTCTTTTTCTTTTATTTTTTGTTTATCGGGTACAATCTCAAAGCTTTTGTCAGCGAAGGGCCAGAGCAGCCAAAGCAACACCAACAGTAAGAATATTATAACAAGGGGTATTGTTATTTTTCGTTTTCTAATTGACATAATGCACAATGATAAGATGAGGTTTCCTGGACATGTTTATGGATTGTTGGCTTTAACCAGCGGCGGATTCACCCACACATTATGATCTTTAAGATAGGACGGCGATGGCACGTAAATACGCAAAACCACGTTAAAGCTTTCAGTTGGTGCGGGCAACCAATTATTTTCCTTTTCCTTTCCTGGGTTTTCATGCTGCACATAAATATCCAGGGAGCCATCCGGGTTAAACTTTAAATTATTCCGGTCTCCGATAGCATACCGGCGTATGGCATTAGCGGTAAGGTAACGGTCTTTATCATACAGCGTTAACGACCAAAACGCGGTTGAGGGAGGGAGTTTCCCCTTTTCAAAATGAATGGTATAATTATAATTACCGTCGAGCGCGTTTTTGTCGGCATCGGTATAATACCCAATGTAAGTAGCCTCTTCGGGAGTTAATGCGCCAAGGCCTTTATAAGCAACCAGGGCCCTGGTTAAATAATCAGTTTTATAATCACCGATCTTACTGCCAGATAATGGCTTAACATTTTCAAGAGATAGCCCCGCGGCGTCAAAGCGATGAAATACCTCTTCGGGGATTTTCCTGATAATTTCCTGGGTGCCGGAGTCAAAATCAGTTAATGAGAATTTGTTTCCGGCTTTGATGCCAACTTTTTCCAGTTGTTTAATAAAAGCCTCATCTCCTGCTAAAGGCGGATTTTTCACCAATAAATCATTCAGATAATTAAAATAGCTCTCGATCGGAATATTTTTAATCGCCTGTACAACAGTCGCTTTTTTATTCTGTACATCCTTAACCTGCGATGGCGTATTAGGATATTGAGTAAACTTAACTGGCGATGAGACTTCGTTCCCTTTAACCCAATTGCTTAATGTGGTGAGCGAAAACTGATCCTGAATTTTGCTTACAAAATTAATCTGGTCATCTGGACTGTTTACCTGGATCCGGCCGATGACCCATACCAGGTCAGTTGGCGCTTTTACCTGTGTTAACCCTTGCGGTACGCTCCCCTCCCACCGTGGCCCCGAAATGAGGTATTTTTGTGCCTTGGTTCCCGTTGTCCGCTTACCAAAAGAAGCAAATACGTTGGTCCAGGCGTCCATTAACGGTACTACAAAATACCTGTCTTTGGTATCCGGTATACTCAATACCACGGCATCGTCTCCCAGATCTAAAAAAGCTGAAGAGTAGTTGGTGTCGTTATTGGGGGCAACCACCCAACGAGAGGTATGATCGGGAAACTGGTGCCCATGGCTGAATGTATTGTTGGCGGCGTGGGCTACCTGTCTGGTAAAATCAGTAAAAACAACAGGCAAGCCATAAATGTAAGCCTGGCCTAACAACTTAACAACCTCATTCTTAGAAAGCCTGCTATGATGACGGGGCTTTACAAAATGCCGGGCCGGTACTGGATAATTAGCGGCAAACGACCAGCCACCGCTAAGAACAACACTGCTGATGATGAAGGCGGCAAGGGTGATTTTAAGATATCTTTTCATGTTAATTCAATTCTTTGTTTGGGGATATTTTTAAAGGCTAAATGGGAAAGTAGTTGATATCGTTCCCGTTCTTGTATTCCATATACCACACACTTGGCCACAGGGGTGGCGCTAAAGTTTTTTCCCATTTCAAAAGGTCGCGTCGCAACTCTTCAGCTTTTTGCGGGTTCTCTTTTAAAAGATCATGCCCCTCGCCAATATCAGTACTGATATTGAACAAGTATGTTTTACCTTCCCGCTCATTGATATAAAGCTTAAAATCATCCTTCCGTATCGCTTTAGCCCAGCCAGACCGCCAATACAAAAACTGATGAGGCTTGCTTTTATTGAGGTTATTGACATACGGAAGCAGATTAACACCGTCATAAGTAACATTTCCTGGAAGATTCGCCCCGGTAACGGCGGCAATCGTCGGAAATAAATCAAGCGTAGATACAGGTTTGTTAAACACTTCACCGGCAGGGATGCCGCCTGGGTACTTGATGATAAATGGAACACGTATCCCGCCTTCAAAGTGGGTTGCTTTGCCACCCCGTAACGGCTTATTATCTAAAGCGTGGGTGTACATGGCGCCACCATTATCACTTGTAAAAATAATTAAGGTATTTTTATCCAGATTTAGCTCTTTGAGCTTTTTAGTGATAACACCAACTGCATCGTCCAACGATTTCACCATAGCCTGGTAAACTCTTCGGGTACTATCTTTTACCGTGGTTACCGCAGCAAAATCTTCCTTTTTGGCCATAAACGGATCATGCGGCGCATTGAATGGCACATATAAAAAAAATGGCCTGTTTTTGTTGGCTTCTATAAAATCAGCCGCTTCATTACCAAAGCGGGTGGTTAAATATTCTGTAGTTAAAACTGTCCCGGCATTCTTACGCAACTTTACAGGGCCTTTTCCATATTTTATAATTTGTGCGTTCCAATACAAATGCGGTAGATCTTTAACAACAAAGTCCACATCATCAGTTGAGCCATAGCGCGAACCACCGCTCAAAAAGCCGTAATGATAGTCAAAGCCATATTTTTCGGGTATAAAATCATCTGTTTCCCCAAGGTTCCATTTTCCAATCACAGCGGTTTTATACCCCTGTTTCTTCAACAGGCCAGCTATTGTAATTTCGTTAGCAGGTAAGCCTTGGGGTGTTTTATTATACGTTTCGAGGGCCAATCCATCTATCGTATAATAAGCACCGTATTTTCGTAAGGCATTTTTACTTGCTTCAGCATGGGCAGCATCCTGCACTCCCCAGGTTGCAGGTGTCGCGGCAAAAAACTCATATCCAAACCGTTGCTGATATCTCCCGGTAATCAACCCGGCACGGGAAGGCGAACAGATAGGTGCCGAAACATATCCTTGCGTAAAATTCACTCCTTCTTTAGCCAGCGCGTCAATATTGGGCGTATTGATCAACGTGTTCCCGTAAGATGATAGGTCGTTATACCCTAAATCGTCAGCCAGGATAAGCACCACGTTCGGCTGCTTTGCTTTTGCAGGCTGCTGCGCATTTAAATTCAACAAGGTTCCGGTTAAAAAGGCAGCGGTAAGTGTTAAGTTTAATTTCATCTTCATTGGTTTAAAACCGGCTGGGTTGATATCAACCCAGCCGGTTTATCTCATTGATGCATTAATTACCATAACCCGGGTTTTGAGGCAACCCTTCGGGATCAAGGTCCCGTTGGCTTTGAGGTATAGGGAATAGATTATTGCGCTCTGAAACGGCAGTTTTTGAAGCGATTTTACTAACCTCGGAAACCAGGCGGCTTTTACCGTCGCGTGTTTCACGCACCAGGTCAAACCAGCGGTTAGCTTCGCAAGCTAACTCTAAACGCCTTTCCAGCCAAACGGCGTCCTGAAAGCCAGTATAGGTACCATTGGTAAGCGCAGTAACATCATACGCGCCAGGCGAATAGATCGGCTGGCTGAATGCCCTTCTCCTCACTTCGTTAAGGGCTTCAAACGCGGCTGCCGTAGGGCCGTTGTTTTTCTCGTTCAGGGCCTCCGCGTAAATCAATAACAGATCCGCATAGCGCAATACCGGAAAACTGATGGGGGCGGCATAGCCATTGATACCTGCATAAGCATAGGCATCGGTTACGTACTTATTAAAATAACCGGGCGCGGCGTATGTAAAAACCGTTGGGTTAGTACCCACGAGCGCAACTTTTGACGTATAAAATGTTTTGGCCCTGCGGATATCATTGCTTGCATACAGGCTATACAAGGAGATATCGGCCGGCACATCTGCCCGGTTACCGGTAGCGCTTGGCCACGATGAGGCAAACAGATAATTATAGGATACCAGCGAGGCGTTCAGCGTAAAGTCGGTAGCATAGATAATCTCGCCCGAGTTTCTTTTAGTATAGTCGAAATTATCTGCAAAACTTACCGGCAAATCATATCCGTAGGCCGCTTTATTGTTAATCACTTCAGCTGCTTTGGCAATAGCTCCGTCCCAGTTGCGGCGGGTTAAGTAAACCTTGGCCAGTAAGGCCTTGGCGGCGCCACTGGTAGCCCTGCCTTTATCCGTTCCGGTATAAATGGCCGGCAGGTTTTCTGCATCTGTCAGATCTGCAATAATTTGTGTATAAACAACATCAACCGCAGAACGTGGTGTTTTAAGGTTAGTCAAATCGGTGCTAGTATGCAGTACAAGAGGGATAGCCCCAAAA
This sequence comes from Mucilaginibacter paludis DSM 18603, assembly GCF_000166195.2. NCBI lineage: Bacteria > Pseudomonadati > Bacteroidota > Sphingobacteriia > Sphingobacteriales > Sphingobacteriaceae > Mucilaginibacter > Mucilaginibacter paludis. Next base: position 5,680,097 of record NZ_CM001403.1, on the reverse strand, counting down.
AAACGCACCAGGTTAAAATACAATAGCGCACGTAAAAATTTAGCTTCGCGGGCCAGGCGCAGCCGCAAAACGGGGTCGATACTTAAACCGCCTATAATGTCGATTGCTGTATTGGCACGGCCTATTCCCTGGTAATGTTGCCTCCAGATAGCCAAAACCCGGTCGTTGCTGGCATCATGAATATCTCTGCTCAATGCCTGCACATTCGCGTTGATCGCTGCGGGGCCGGCCGCCCAGTCGTCGGTGGTCATATCCGCCAGAAAATTAATATTACGCCCGTATATAGGTTGCTCACCCGGGTCATAAATTAACGAAGCATACACGCCAGAGACTAATGCGGTGGCATCAGATGCCGTTGTTAAGCCATCGGGCGTAACAAGAGAATAAGGTTTCTCGTCCAGTTTATTGCAGGAAGTAAAAAAACTGCCTGATATTATTAATAGTATCAATATCTTCTTCATTGCTGTATTTATTAAAGAGTGATGTTTAACCCTGCCAGAAATGTGCGATAATTTGGATAAGCGCCATAATCTATCCCCTGCAAAAGCGGGTTCTGTTCAAAGCTGCTGGCTTCAGGGTCGTAACCGGTATATTTGGTCCACGTAGCCAGGTTTTGGGCCGACAGGTAAAACCGCAGGCTTTTGATACCGGCTTTATTAAATAAAGTACCTTGCTTAACGGTATAACCAAGAGTGAGTGTTTTTAAGCGCAAGTAAGATCCATCTTCAATATAACGATCAGACATCACCTGCGTAGGCTGGTTAGAAGCGCGCGGAACGCTGTTGCTTGGATTGGCAGGTGTCCACCGGTCAAGCACGTCGGTGGTGCTATTCAACACCAAACTCGTCACGTTCAATTGCTGCTTTAAGGCATTATATATTTTATTGCCATAACTCCCCTGAAGAAATACCAGAAGGTCAAAGCCCTGATAAGTGAAGGTATTGGTTAAGCTGCCTGTAAATTTAGGCTGTGAACTGCCCAATACGGTTTTGTCGTCGTTGGCAGTAATGATATTGGGATCGCCACCCAGATTTTTATACTTTTGATCACCTGGTTTTGTATTGGCTTTAGTATCCGATGTAGCCGAATTGTTGATCTCATTTTGATTTTGAAAAATTCCATCTGTTTTAAATCCCCAAAAGGTTCCTAAAGGCTGCCCTACAATAACTCTTACCGGTGCCAGCAAGCTCAGTATGGTAGGTACCGACGGATTGATATAAGATGCACTGCCAAGGCTCAATACTTCATTGCGATTCAGGGAATAAACCAGTGAGGTTTTCCAGGTAAAATCATTACCGCGGATGTTATCCGTATTAATACCAAGTTCGATACCTTTGTTAGATACCGCACCTACATTTTGCAGCGCTGTTGAAAAGCCGGAAGACAACGGCAATGATACCAGGAGCAATAAATCAGTGGTTTTTTTATAATAGGCATCGGCAGTAAGCACAATGCGGTTATCAAACAAACCGATATCGGTTCCGATATTATACTGAGTAGTTTTTTCCCATTTTAGTTTTTCATTACCTAATTGACTGGCAATGTAGGCAGTTAAGAATGTTCCGTTTAATGACGTAGTTAAAGGCGTAAACGCGGTGAGGTAATTGTAAACACCTATCTCCTGGTTTCCTGTCGCGCCTGCACTTAAACGCAGTTTTAAATTACTGATAAGCTTGTTATCTTTAAGAAAATCCTCGTCGGCGATATTCCAGGAAAAGCCTGCCGAAGGGAAATACCCCCACCTTTTACCGCTACCAAACTTAGAAGAACCATCTGCCCGGGCAGACAAGGTAAAATTGTATCTCTTGAGATATGAATAATTGATACGGGCCAGGTAAGAGTTTAACGCCCAACTGTATGCAGACGATGAAGGCGGATTTGCTACCGAGCCCGCATCCAGTTTATTATAAGTGCTACTTTCGTTCAAAAAATTAGATGAGGATGAGGTAACGCTTTCACTTTTATAGTATTGGGTGGTATAACCCAATAAAACGCTGAACGTGTGTTGCGTATTGATTGCCTTAGAGTAAGTCAGGGTATTTTCATTAAGCCAGGTGTTAACATCATTATTGCCAATTGCTGCAGTTCCGTTAAGCGCGCTTCCGTTCAGGCTGCTTTTAGGAGCAAAATAATTTTGCCGTGTATTAAGCAAGTCGGCACCAAAACTTACCCTGGCAACCAAACCTTGTAATAAATTATACTCGCCAAAAAAGTTTCCGAGCGTACGCGTAACATTGGTTTCATTAACCACTGTGTTCAAATCCTGAATAGGGTTGCCGCTGTAACCGGCACTATAGGGATTGTTAACGTTATAAGTACCATCGGCACTTTTGATAGCAACTGCCGGCGATGTGCTTAAAGCAACCGCTCCAAGGTTGGCAAAGCCACTGGCCAGTGCGCCGGTATTAGCTGCAACACCATTGGAAGTGCTGCGGCTGCCCGTTGCATTTAACCCGATTTTAAATTTAGACGATAAACTACGCTCATAATTGAACCGGGCAGAATACCTGCTGAAATCGGTATTAATGGTTATTCCCTGTTGCTTAAAATAATTGCCGGAAACAGCAAATCTTGATTTTTCATCGCCGCCGGAAAAAGACAGATCATGGTTTTGAACGGGCGCGGTACGGTAGGTTGCGTTTTGCCAGTCGGATCCGTTTCCAATAGTGCTGATCTGGGTGGCCGTTAACGGGGTACCAGCCCCCTGAGCGGCAATTACATCATTATACAGCTGCGCCCACTGTGTGCCATTAAGCAAGGATAGCTGTTTAGTTATTTTTTGCTGCCCGAAATAGGTATTATACGTTACATTTTGGGTACCACGCTTTCCAAGCTTGGTTGTAATAATCACTACGCCGTTTGCTCCCCTGGAGCCATAAATCGCGGTTGCGGATGCATCTTTTAAAATGTCTATCGACTCTATGTCTCCCGGGTTTATTGTGGCCAACGCGTTCAGGCCGGAGTTGGTACCAGTGGCGCTTCCGCCTATACCTGTACTTACACTGCTGTTATCGTTGTAGATAGGGAAACCGTCTATAACATACAAAGGTTCATTACCCGCGGTAATGGAGTTTCCTCCGCGGATGCGGATAGTTGCCGAAGCACCCGGCTGGCCGGAACTCTGAGTAACATTGACGCCTGAAACTGCTCCGCGTAATAAATTATCTACCGAGGGGGAAACCTGGCTAAGTGCCTCTTTGGGTACTGACGCCACAGAACCTGTTATATCTTTCCGCCGCTGCACGCCATACCCCACTACAACCACATCATTTAATTGGTTCGGATTTGCCTTTAGCTCTATTTGTATCGGGCCTGACGAAACAACGAGTTCTTGTTTTTCATAACCAATGTAGCTGACCACTAAGGTATAAGGAAATATCTGGCCTGTAATCAGGTTAAATTCTCCCTTACCGTCGGTTACGGCTCCATTGGTGGTCCCTTTGATCTGTACGGACACGCCCAATAAATTTTCCCTGGTTTTTGCGTCAATTACTTTGCCTTTTAATGTTGAATTAATTACAGGCTTCGTTTGGATCTGTGCAGCGGAAATGAAAGATAAAAACAGTAACGGAATTACGAGCGCTAAAGCGTAGCGGGTAGTTTGTAACAGTTTGGTGAAAGGTTTATCTAACGACGTTTTTAAAACGTTTTGATTACCAGATAATATAAATTTGAAAACGGAAAATGCTTTTTGCAAAGTCAGGGCACAAAATGCCATTATGACTTTTTCATTTAATTGCATACTTTTACTTAGGTTTAGTTAACTTTTTGAGTCAGGCAGCAACCGCAAAATTGAATTGCCTGATTCTTGATTAAATCCGGGGGGAGATGCTATAGTATCTCCCTTTTTTATTAAACACAATTATGAGTAAGATTTGCTTCCTTTTACCTCCTTTTTGATATCTGAAACCGGTTACCGTTTATATGCTCAGCAATGGCTATTCTGGCTTTCAGCATTTTATGCTATTTAGTATTTGAATACAATAGGCGACAATTGCCTATAAAGCGACGGGCTAACAACAATACATACAACAACCCGGATTGAAAACTGGAGGCAGGCCCTGAAGCTCTAAATTTAATATGGGTTTAAGAATTGCCATTGTGAATCAGAGAGTTGATTTTATTTTAACAATGATAAGAAAAATATATTAATTCCTATAGACATTATAGACTTTTATTGAAAAAACTATCATATCATTAATATGATTAACTTTTAGTTGTAAAAACATGCAAATTAATTGCCCATAAGCCTTATTTTCCGCTTTTGGGCAGGCATACCCTATGCTTCTTTAAGCAAGCTATCGGTGTTTTATCTGCCTCACCTCATTTTAAATATCGATACCATCATTCGCCTGTTTAAATCTATGCATTATACTGACACGTGTATGTTGAGCCTGGTTAACGTAAAAAACTACGGTCATCTTAAAAAAGCAATTGGATTCTGTTATCGGCGATAATATCGAAAGACAGCTGGCCAACACGAGCCAGTTGTCTTTTTAATCCAGGTGAACTACAGGTTAAAGGATAACCGGGTAAATAAAAACCGGCCATTAAAGCCAAACTGCTGGGCAGTGCGTGAATATAAAAATCTGCCGGAGCTTTGGTTGGCCACGGATGTTGGATCCGGGTAAATATCAAACAGATTGTTGGCTCCAACAGATAGATGGAAATCTTTATAAAACTCATATCCAACGCTCACATCCGAGATAATTTTGCCCTTATAAGTATCCTGGGCGGTTACTACGTTGGTTGCTTCAGTAACCTTGCCGAAATAGACATCGCGCCAAAAGAAATTCCATTTGCCGATATCATAAGTTAAAGAAAGGTTGATCTTGCTTTGCGGCACGGCCGATTCAAGATAGATGCGGCTGGCATCATCGAAGTAGGTACTTTCTTTGCCAACCAATAAAGGCGAAGCATGTACCGAACCTGCGAGATCTGTTTTAGCGTAGGTGCCTGACAGATCCGTGCGGAATGAACCACTGCCGAGTTTTTTAGAATAAGTTAGCACAGCATCAATACCACGGGTGCGGGTATCGATAGCATTGGCAAAAAAACGTGCGGTTTGCGCATTGGCGCTATGCAAAATGTTATAAATCTCCTGATCCTGAGCCGAGCCGGTAGCGCTTCCTGAAAACTGGCCGGTGTAGATGATCCGGTTATTGATCTTGATATAATATCCGTCGACAGTTAATTTAAAATCGCCTAAATTGCTGGTGAAGCCCAAACTGTAATTATGAGATGTTTCTTGTTTTAACTTAGGAATGCCTAAAAGCTGGGCTATACGGCTATCATTTCTGAAAGTGCCCGACTCTACAAACTGCCCGTTTGAAAATATAGTTGACGTGGCGCTGAAGTAACTTTGCTGCAAAGACGGCGCCCTGAAGCCTGTGCTTGCTGCTCCGCGCAATAAAAACTTGTCTGAAAACTTGTATCTCGAAGCCACTTTCCAATTTAGTGTTGAGCCAAAATCAGAATAATTTTCAAAGCGTAAAGCACCGTCCACTAAAAAAGCATCTGTGAAATTAATCTCGCCATCGCCATAAAAAGCCACCGAGGTGCGTGATGCATTCACCACATTATCCGGGCTGAAGCCTCCGAAGCCCTGTGCGCCACCTCCTAATGCTGAACCATTAGCGGCAAATAAAGTAGAAACATTGCCTTTGGGGTTTTGAACCAAAATTGGCTTGCCCAACGCATCTGTGCCAATGTTAAGCGCGTTACCGTAATTAACGTATGATGACTCCTGCCCCTGCAATATCTGGTAATTTTCATAACGGTGTTCGGCTCCAAAAGCAAGGTTCAAGCCGCTTAATACATTTTTATAAAAACGGCTCAGGTCCAGGTTAGTGGTATTTTGTTTGAAAACATAGCCCCCATCATTGAACGAATTTGGAGATGAACTTAACAAAGAAGCATTTAACGTGTTGGTGGTTGAAAAATCAAGCTTATTTTGTCCGTAGGTATTGCTTACATCAATTTTCCATTCGCCCAATTTGCCTCGAGTACCTACCGCTATTGATTGATCCTTATTATCGGTTACAATCAGCGGTAAAAATCCATTCGGATAAATAGTAGCGTTAGTTTGTGTTAATTGTGAAGGGGTACGAAAAAATGCCGCCGATTCGCCGTGGCGATAGTTTAACCCTCCGAAGGCATATACCTCTGCGCCGTTTGCCAAGGGCAATGAGGAATTGAAAAAAAGGCTCCCTCCCCTATTGGCCGACTGACCGACACGTGAATTAAAATCCGACCGGCTCAAACCGCGTTTGGCCAGTTCGGCATCGGTAATATCTTTTCCTGTAGGCGTTCCCGGAACGGTAGCTAAAGCAGGATCGTTGTAATCGGTAAAAATTGTTCCGCCGTAAGCGATCATCCGGTTGGTATAGTCACGGTAATCATACGATCCGGCAAGGTTTAAAAAGCCGCCGCTTTCGCCAAGGGGCACGCCATAATTCAGGTTAGCCTGCACCTGCCCACCATCAAATGTTTTACCTTTTTCGGTGTGTTTTGAGTCGTACCCACCGGTTGTAATATTCCCGCTTAAAACATTAACCTGATCGTCCAGGATAATGTTGATCACGCCGGCTATCGCGTCAGACCCATATTGGGCCGATGCCCCATCCCGCAAAATTTCAATGCGCTTAATAGCCGCTGTTGGTATGGCATTCAGGTCGGTTCCTACGGAGCCTTTGCCGAAGCTGCCGTTAATATTGATCAATGAAGTAGTATGCCGCCTTTTACCATTAATCAAAACCAAAACCTGATCAGGGCCTAAACCGCGTAAAGAGGCCGGATCGATATGATCAGTGCCATCGGATATGGTTTGAACATTGGATGAGAATGACGGCGCCACATAATTCAATATCTGGTTCAAGGTAACCTGAGGCGCGTTACGGCTTAATTTTTTTATATCAACCACGTCCACAGGCACAGGTGAGTTGAGCTGCGACCGGGGCTTGCTGCGTGAGCCAACTACAACTACCTCGTTTAAATTACCTGATGGAGAAAGTGTAAAATCCAACCTGATTGTTTGCCCTGCAGCTAATGTAACATCCTTAAAAACGGTTTCATAACCAGCATAGCTGGCTACCACTTTGTAACTGCCACTTTTCAGACTTAACGAATAATTTCCGTTCACGTCTGTTGATGTGCCGATAGTTTGACCCGCTATTTTTACAGATGCGCCGATAAGGGTTTGGGATTGATCTTTAACAACGCCGTTAATTACCTGCGATTGAGCGACAGATGCGCCAAGCAAGGATAATATTAAAATAGAAAAAGTAATGATTTTTTTCATGATAAATGGTTTAAATATTAAGTTGTATTGAAATTTTGCTTAGTAGATGCTTAACCGCCGTACTAATAATTTGCCTGCCGGGAGGCAGATATCAATCCATAATTGGGAACCGATAATTTCAATCGTTCCTTGATTTTGCCGGGCCGGTTAAACAGTAGTAATGCAAGCTGATATAACTGCAAGCTTGCTATAACATCGACAAGGTTCTAATGAACTTATTATATCCGCAACGCATGCACAACATCCGCAATGCCTTTGGATGTATTGTGCATCAAATCTTCTAAATAGTTTGTGCGGCCTCATTGTATCCTTGGCTATCATTCCTTCTTTTTTTTCAGCTCACCTACTTCAACCCTGATCTCCTGTGCAATTTTTTTTATCAGCTGGAGTCGTGCGCGTAAACGTGTACCGGCAGCCTTATTCCCGTTATCGTAAAATTTAACGGCATCTGTTTCCGCACCTTCTAATAACGATTTTAAATCTTTAAATTTTGACATATATATCTGTTTAAATATGATTAACTATGACAAACATAAAAAAATTAAATTTAATTCTATATAATCTATAGATTATATATACTTTTATATCGTTATTGATTGATTGTTAAAGCTGTCGCTTGATTTATCCAGAAAGACCGAGGGAATGGCCCGTTGAAATCTGAGCAACCTGCCAAATAAAAAATGGCAAGGTGCTAACTCCAGCTCTGTTATTCAGAGAAAGATAAATCATATTGACGCTTATCTGTCGAAAACGTTTAAACCGGGCAATTCAGGCTGCCAAGTTATATATCGGTCAGTCTAAGCTGAAGGTTGCGCGCTAATGATATAAGGTGGAGTGGCCGAGTGGAAAGGCGGGGGTCTGCAAAACCCTTTACGATGGTTCAAATCCATCCTCACACCTCTTAATCCACCTTATTTAAATACCTGATTCAGGAATTATTTATAATGAAAATAATTCCTGAATATGTTGCAAACAATCGGTTTAAAACGCTATTTCCCCGATTAACAGGAGAATTTACCAGCCTTTAACCGCGCCGCCTTTAAAAGCCACTTCGGCCACTGCAGCTACTTCTGGTGACTGGTACGACTTCACGATTTTTTTCACGTTATCCTGATTCCTGTTATCCTCTCTGGATACGATAATATTGACATAAGGCGATTTTTCATCTTCCACGAATAATCCGTCCCGTTTAGCGACAAGACCGGCCGGGCCTGCAAAGGTGTTATTGATGATGGCTATAGTTACCTTTTGGTCGTCAAGCGCTCTCGGTAATTGGGGCGCTTCCAATTCCAGAATTTTTAAACTCTTTGGATTGGCCACAATATCATTTACAGTTGGCAGTAAACCCACATTATCCCTGAGTTTTAGCAAACCGGCTTTTTGTAACAGCAGTAAAGATCTCCCGCTATTGGTAGGATCATTTGGAATAATAATTGTGCTGCCATCTTGCAACCCGGAAATGCTTTTAATCTTCCTTGAATAACCCGCCAGCGGGTACACAAAAGTATTGCCAAGTATAGCAAACTTATAGCCCCTCTGCTTTGCCTGCACATCCAGGTAAGGCTTATTTTGGAATACGTTTAAATCGATATCACCCTGCCTTAAGGCTTCGTTGGGCATTACATAATCATTAAACTGAACCAGCTCCACATCCAGGCCATACTTTTCTTTAGCCACTTTTTGGGCTGCCTGCGCAACGGTGTATTCAGGTCCAGATTCAACACCAACTTTAATATGATTGGTGTTATTGGCTTGATTTTTCCTTCCACATGCCGATAAGCCGAGGTATAAAACGGCGATAGTAATTAACGATAAATTTTTCATTTTTTTCTATATAAATTATTTGCGATGGTCCACTTTTTTTGCAATAAACTCACCCGCCACTTGAATGATAAATACGAGTAATACCAAAAGGACAAGAACAGTATTCATAACAACAACATCATAACCCACGTAACCATACTGATAGCCAATTTGACCTAAGCCCCCCGCTCCCACCGCGCCACCCATGGCCGAATAACCAACCAGGGTAATGAGGGTAATTGAGGCACTGCCGATAATAGATGGCAGCGCTTCGGGCAGCAATACTTTAAAAACAATCTGCAATGGCGTGGCCCCCATTGACCGCGCTGCCTCAATTAAACCATTCGGAATCTCGACCAAACTATTTTCAACCATTCTTGCAATAAATGGCGCCGCACCTATACTCAGCGGTACCAGCGCCGCTTCAACTCCGATAGAGGTTCCTACCAATACCCTTGTAAAAGGGATCATCCATACGATCAAAATAATAAAGGGGATCGAACGGAAAATATTGACCAATACAGAGACACCCCCATTGACGAAACGATTTTCCAGTACCTGGCCTTTCCTGGTCATAAACAGCACTACCCCGGTCGGTAATCCCAATAAAAAACCAAAAAAGCCAGATACAAAAGTCATCACGATGGTTTCCCATAAACCCCGCAAAATCATAACCAACATTGGTTCAGACATAGCCCAGTACCTCCACATCAATATGTTTGCTGCGATAATAGTTCAGCGACGCCTTGGTATCATTTTCACCGCCGGCCACTTCAATAAGCATTACGCCGTATTTCACCCCTCCCGTATAATCCATTTGCGCGCTGATAATGTTATTATCTACGTTAAACATCCTGCTTGCCTCGGATAAAATGCCGGCCCCGGCCGAATGCCCGTTAAATTCCAGTTTAACCACTGGATGATTTTGGCCTTGGGGCGTTGGTGAAACCCGCTGTTCATATTCAGCCGGTAAAGCCGCGTGCAAGGATGACGCGATGAATTGCTTTGCAATTGTAGTTTCCGGATAGGCAAAAACATCACTTACCGGGCCGCGTTCAATCAATCTCCCTTCGCTGATAACGGCTACTTCGTCGCAAATAGCTTTTACCACATTCATTTCATGTGTGATGAGTAAGATTGTGATTTGGAAACGCTTATTGATATCTTTTAACAGATTAAGAATAGAGCGCGTTGTTGCTGGGTCGAGAGCGCTGGTTGCCTCGTCGCATAACAATACTTTGGGATTGGTTGCTAACGTTCTTGCAATGGCTACCCGTTGCTTTTGCCCACCAGATAAATTTCCGGGGTATTCATTGGCTTTGTCGCCGAGGCCCACTAATTCCAGTAATTCGGCAACCCGTTTCTTTATTTCGTCTCCCGGTGTATTACTGAGCTCCAAAGGGAACGCTACGTTGCCAGCTACCGTGCGTGAGGATAGTAAGTTAAAATGCTGGAAAATCATACCTATCTCGCGCCTTGCCTTAGCAAGCGCTGCAGGTTTAAGGGACGTTAAATTACGACCACCGATAAATACCTCTCCGGATGTTGGCCGTTCCAGCAGGTTAACACAACGGATCAATGTACTTTTCCCGGCACCCGACGCCCCTATAACCCCCAATATTTTACCTTTAGGAACAACTAGCGAAATATTAGATAAAGCGCTCACCTGGCTGGTATTTTTATAAAATGTTTTAGTAATATTTTTTAGCTCTATCATCATATCCATTATTGCTTTCCAAGCAGTTCGCCGGCATTCCAGGTCGGCCTGGCTTTATTTTGCGCAACCAGGCAGCCGATCAAAAAATTCAGTTGGGCGGCATTTCATTGGCCTGCTTACGCTGAAATCGGCATTTATTTTTGGAGATTTAATTTTTGAAAGCCAGATGCAAGGGATCGGATTCGCCTGAACTTGCCTGCGTTATACGGGATAGTTTATCTGGCTCAATATCAGCGCGAACTACCGGCCCGCCGCGCGATAACTCACTCCCCTCTTTTTTTGATTTAAGAATAGGCCAAAGTAGTTGTGCATACCATTCGTCGCCCTCGTAGTGAGATATACCATACGCCTTGGGATATTGCCGGGAGATAAGGGCTGTACCAAAGAGCACATCCCAAAGGAAAAACATATTGCCAAAATTGCCTTTATAATAACCTACCCCATCATCGGTAGAACTGGAATGATGCGCATGGTGAGTGGCAGGCGTAGAAATCAGTCGCTCTAATACCCAGGCAAATGGATGTAGCACTTTGTATCTATAAAATGGCTTATCCCATTTAATGCTCGAATGCGCAAAAGTGACGATCACCGTTTTTAACGCCCTTACAAACAAAGCAGGATAACCCAGGCCCAGATATACCAATATAGTGGTAAGGTAGATTTGTGAAAACAAAAACGTATAGATGATATTTTGCCGGCTGGCCATAGCCATGCCCATATAGGGGGCAGAATGATGCGTACGATGAAAACGCCATAGAAACGGGATCTGGTGGTGCAAGCGGTGATACCAGTATTGGGTAAGATCATCAGCGATGGCAATAATAAGAAAGCCGAAGATAAAAGGCACCCATGAAAATAAATCTTGGTATTGCGGAATAACCTGCGGTAAAAACTTTAAACCCAAATAGGCCAGCACAGGATATAGCAACAGTGGCGGAAAAACAAAACTGAGGATATCTAATATACGCTCATTCTTTGTCCAGTGTTTCCCATAAAGCCCGAGCGAAAATTCCAGGATGCCGAGCGCTAATATCAAAACAGGAAAACCCAGGCCATTTAGGCTTTGTGAAATGGTTTCTAAAAATTTAATCATCGCTATTGGTTTATGTGTTAAAATTTTGGTTAATTAAAGAGCGCTGCTATTATAACTATAGGCATTTATCAGTATGGCGAGGGCCCTAATTTTAAAAACGGTGAAAGGCTGTTCTATCCAAATCTGTAGGCGGGGCTCCGGGTATTTGTTCCAGTAAATTAAACAATTGGCGGGTTTTTACTAAACCTGCATCGCCGTTTAATGTAAAATACCAGAACTCTTCCAAATCACCGTCATTCATTGTCATTTGGGTAGCCCCCTGCGATTTATGTTCAGCTATTTCCCAATTTGCTATCACTTTATAATTGAGCTTGTTCTTGAAACCAAAACTCGCCGTCCGGTCAACCTGATAAGTATGTGGCTCGGTCTTGGTTGCTTTATAATACAGGTATTGCTCAAAACGGCAAATCGTGTCTGTTTTATTACGGGTTCTGGCACCTAAAATGATAGGCCTGCTTGCAGCAGGTAAGGCAGCAATACTATTCAGCGCCAATAAAGATGCGGCTTTATGCTGGCCATGGGTACAAGGCTCAGGCAAAACGCAAAACACAAAATCATATTTACTTTTGGTTAATACCTCATTCAAACGCTTTTTTATAATCGCCGTATTCCAACTGGTATCCAAAGGTTCCTTTTCGCTTAGGCCATAGTGAGAGTCGGGTTGATCCTGGTAGTAATATTTGGATACTCCTAAGATATGACCGGCGCTCCTCAACTCCTTTTTCCTGATATCAGGAAGAAGCGCTCGTCCAACCTTTTCGGCCGTTAAAGGAACGCCATAATATTGCTCTGCCAAAATGGAGTATTTATAACCGGCTTCGCCATTGGTTATCACAAAAAGATCAACAATTCCGTGTTGTTCCTTAGCAATCTTATATATTGTGACCGACAAAATACTTTCATCATCTGGATGAGCCATCACTACCAAGACGCGCGGCGCCTCTGTTTTCTGTTGGCCGTTAACATTAAAAGCCAGCATAACAGAAAGGGTGACAAAGAACCAGGCAAAAACCAACTTGTGCATGACATTTCAATTTTTAAATAAAAACTTCTAAAGGTTGTTTATGAGGTCACAGGCGGATTTGAACCGCCGTAAAAGGTTTTGCAGACCCTTGCCTAACCGCTCGGCCATGTGACCAAATTCTATAAATGACGGTTTGACACTTAAAGCAATCATTTATACAATTATGTTATAGAAAGCTATTTTAAGTTCATAACCAATTACCTAAGCCGATTTACGATCGCCGGTATAATGAGCTGCTTCGTAAACAGCCCTCAGGATTTCCTGCGATGAAAAAGTACCCGACAGATTATAATCGATGTGCTGATAAACCACATGCTTTGATGGATTGACAACATAACTTGCCAATAGCGGCACGTTTTCATCCACTCCGCTAAATAAATTCCAAACGGGGCTATCCTCATGATAAACGCGGAACTGCCGCGCGACCTCGTTTTGAAGATCAAAATAAAAGGTCAGGGTAAAATTGTACTCCCATGCCAGCTTATTTAGAAAAGATTCTTTTTGAGGACTGATAACGATCAGGTTTGCGCCCGCGGCTTTAACCTCATGCTGCAATTCGTTCAACCGGACCAATTGATCTATACCCAGCTGCCCCCAATGCTGCGAATAAAAGGCGAGGACAATGGGCTTACTTTTTAGTTTGGTGAAAGGGATCAGACCACGTGATTCCGCTCCGTTGGTGTACTGCTGCCATCTTCCAAAATCTTTGGAAAATGCAAGATCGGGAATAATATTACCGGCCTTTACCGGGATCAACGGTTTGAATAGTTTGAAAACAAAATCGTTTTCAAGTATGATTTCCAGGGAATTAAAGTAGCGGTATTTGGTTTTAGAAGACATGTTTTACAGGATGAAAAATGATAGAAAATTAATTGATTAACCAGGATTGCAGATCAGCCGCAACACCAGGCTAAGCCATAAACAACTTCATAGTATTCTATCTGCCAATAGGGACAAACCTTGTTGATTTTTTTTAACTGATAATAGTTCACGACTTGATTTTGAATGAATTGGATAGATAGAATGGACAAATGTTTTAAGGACTTGTATCAGCAACAACATCCAGATACTGATTCGGAAGAAGCAATAGTAAAAGAAAACGGGACTTGCGTAAATTTAACCGACATCGTTTTAAAGCCAGGCTATTTGACTTGGTTTTGCAAATATATTAATTATTCTATTAAATCCATAGACATTATAGTTAATGTTAATTTATTTTATATTTGCACAGCTAAACAGGCCGGAGAGCCTCATGGCATATAGTCAAATAATGCTTATCAAATATTTCAATACGATGAACAATAAACTTTCATATCATAAACTTTCTTTTGGAATATACTGACTACTAATCAGTCGTAGAAAATAACAGAATCGTGGAAGTAAAAAAAACAGAACCGTTTTTATCAGAGATTTATTTGCGGGAACGTACAATGCGAGTAAATCCTTACCATGAAATCGTTTTGCTTCGGCGCCGTCACCATCAAAGCAAAATCACGACCGGGTGGGCAATTACCAGTTTTTATGCCCGTAACCCAATTTACATCAAACAGGTTTTACATGCCTGTAGATATCAATCTGCCTGCTCGGTGTTTAGTGATTAAAGGTGCAGGTAAGTAAGAGCACATCATTCACATTTTATCTTTTGAAAATTTATTAATGAACCGCATTTATGAGAATCTGTCAGATCCGGAACTTTTAAACTTATTGGGTCAGGAGAAACAAGCCGCTTTCTTATGCATTTACAAACGGTATTGGTCTGAACTATACCGCTGTGCTTTTAAAATTGCCCCAAATCAAAAAAACTGTGAGGAGGTCATTCATGATGTTTTTTTATTATTATGGAACGAGAGGGAGCTAACCAACATTAACTCTTTAAAAGACTATCTGTATATTGCATTGAAAAACAGTATTTTAAACAGACGAGATTCAAAAATAAACCTGTTAAAAACACCCAATTCAAAACCCTTACCGGCTTCTTTTGAAACAGAGGCAGAAGAGCATTTCAGTTACCCGGAACTTAACGAAATACACGATCGGGATTTAGAACGATCTGCCGGAATGATACCGGCAGATGATGAGCAGAAAAAAGTTACTCTTGGATAAAGTTGTTCTATTTAGATTAAAGATTTTGCTGAGGACGGCGGAATACCAATTTATTTTCGGTTTACGCAAAATGCCATTTTCAAAACAAGTCCATCTATTTTTTCAGATTCCCCTTTTAAAAGCCACCCCAAATAATGAGCGGCTTCTAAAGGGGATGGCACCGGTTAAAATTGGGGCACCGGGAAAATATAACCTCCAAATAACAGGTACGACCATAACAACGTCCAAAAGATATTGAATACCTGCGCCCCTATAAAGGTATAAGCCGGCCGGCCGCCTTGCAGCTTAACCAGATCGGTAAATTTAGCTTCCATACCGATGCAGATAAAAGCCATTCCGAACCAAACCGTACGAAGGCTGCCTAAGGTTGCCGACACGCTTTTAACCGTTGCAGGAGACAGCAAAAACGAAAAGATCAGGGATGCGGCGATAAAGCCCAGCACAAACTTTGGAAAACGTTCCCAAACCACCTTAAGGCTTGGTTTTTCCGCCGTAATCTGGATAGCACCTTCTTTAGCACTCTCCTTTGGTTTGCGGTAAGCCCACCAGATAGCAATTAAAAAAGCTGCCACACCAATAAAAACATTTTGAGAAAATTTGGCTATCACACCAGCCTTAACAGCCGCGGGGCCCACAATAGCTCCTGCCGCGGCCACTGAGGCAGTGGTATCTAATGTCCCTCCTAACCATGCTCCGCCTACAATTTCGGGTATATGTAGTACCCGGATCAGCCAGGGTTGGAGAATCATCATCGGAATGGCCGTCAATAATACTAAAGTGGTTACGTAGGACAGCTTTTTTTTGTCACCGTTAATGGCTCCGGCAGCTACAATAGCTGCCGACACGCCGCAAATAGATACTGCCGAAGCCAGGATAATCCCAAATTCATCATCAACTTTTAATTTCCGGCTTAACCATAAGGAGAAGAACCAAACTGCGGTAACTACGATAATAGCCTGTATAATACCCGGTAAGCCCGCTGAAACCAGGTCGGACGACAAGATGGTGGTGCCTAATATTACCAACCCCGTTTTTATATAGAACTCCGAGCGGACGGCCTCTTTAAGCCATGCTGGAATATTAACCAGGTTACCCAGTATTAAACCAATAAGCAGGGCAAATACCACATACTCCAAACCGTAATAGGCAATGCCTTTATTACCGCCGATAATGAAAGAAACATTTACCAATAAATAAATAAAAGCGAAGCCTGGAACAAATTTCTTGATGTTACCACCTGATAAGATAATGGCTATAGAGGCCAGCGCCAGGAATATAACACCGGTTTCGAGTACCAGTAAGATATTGTTGATCGATAAAATTTTATTGAACAGCTCGTCGGATCCGCTCCATTTATATACCGGAAGCTTAATTTCGCCACCGTTGATCGTAAATAATACCGTCGCCGATATGATGATTGCACCAAGAATTAAAGCCCACCAGTCTTCGGTAAGCGATTTTAAAAAGCCTCTCTTAAGCGGTGTGGTTTCAGCGGCCGCCTCTTCCAGGGCTACCTCAAGGTTGATATTTTCTGACATATATTTTCTTTTTAGTGTATTTACAATTCGATGTATTGATTATTTCCGGCCCTCGGGTTTAAAAAGCACGGTTCCATCTTGTTTAATCTGCCAGGCGGTAACAGGGTTCATGTGATAACCGCCCAGGTCGGTGCCACGCGCCTCAATCAGTTGCTTAATTGAGGGCTGGATATAACCGGTTTCGTCAATGGCCCGGCTTAATATCTCCGTTTCATCACCATTCCACTGCCACAGGTATCTGAAATAAGTATGTGCCTTATCTAATACAGGCTCCTGCAAACGAGCATCATTCCAGCTTTTACCAGCATCGGTACTAACCTCTACTTTCGTAATCTTTCCCCGCCCTGTCCAGGCAACTCCGCGTATCTCAATCCAGCCTTTCTCTATCTTTTGGGGAAAGCTCGGGTAGGTAATGATAGACCGCGCATCCATCTCAAAACTGAACATCCTGATCTTGTTGTGAACCGGATAAGTGTATTTGGATGTTTCTTCACGCGTCCAGTAGGGCTGATCTGATAATTCCAGGCGCCGCAGCCATTTAACGTTCATATTGCCCTCATATCCGGGTAATAACAAACGTGCCGGATAACCCTGCGCCGGCCTGATGGCCTCCCCGTTCTGTCCATACACAATCATCGCATCTTCCCAGCCTTTATGTGCGGGAATGCTTCTTGTCATTAAAGAGGCATCGCCGCCCTCGGCCAAAAACCAGGTAGCTTTTGGATCGGCACCCACTTCACTGAAAATGGTCGAAAGCATCACGCCAGTCCATTCACTTTGGCTGGTTAACCCTAAAATGTCCTGTGGTGTCATTTGCTCACTGCCTGTTCTAAAATTACCTGCGCACTCAATAAAGCAGGTACGCGTTACCGCTGGAAATCTTTTCAATTCAGCCAATGTAAATTTCATTGGCCGTTCTACCATCCCATGGATCAACAATTCGTAAGTGTTGGGATCGATGTCCGGAATACCGGCGTGATGCCTCTCAAAATGCAGGTCGGCAGGTGTGATTGTACTGTAAAAATCCTGCAATGGTGAGCGCGACGATATGTCGGATGGCTTACGCGCCGGATTTTCAAAAGTTGAACGCTTCCCGATCTTACTAGGCCCGGGACCTATCCGCTTTGTTGGATCAACGGGAGGTGGTAAAGCAGGGCCGCCAACCGGCACATAATTAGCGAATGATGAGCTCACCGGAATCATAGCTGCAGCCAATGCTCCGCCCAATAAAGTGCGGCGACTAATTTTATGTTCTGTATCTGCAGGTTCGTCTTTTTTTGTTTCGTCCATCTTAATCTATCATTTAATTTCCGGTCCGCCTTTTCTATCGTCAGTAACAAATAATTTCCGTGCCGGCATCACAATTCGGGGTAGCGTTTGGGCATTCATCACCGTTTCGGGTTTAATAATTTTATTGGCGCTTAATAAATAAGCCGTCAGGCTATAAACTTCGTTATCGGTTAAAGATCCGGGCAGGTTATAGGGCATGGTGCGGCGCATATAATCAAACAAAGTAGTGGCATAAGGCCAGTAATTGCCAATAGTTTTAGGCCTGCTTTTAGCCGATGTATCGCTCACCAAAGCCGGCGCAGGCAGTTTAACACCCGGCACCTCTTCGCCCGTTGCACCGTGGCAGGCGATACATTTCAAGGCATAAATGGCTTTCCCTTTAGCCGCATCTCCTTCGCCCGCAGGTAACCCTTTGCCATCGGGGCGAACATCAATGTCCCATTTGGCAATTTCAGCCTCCGTCGCTATACGGCCAAAACCAAATCTGGGCGTGTGCCGGATGGTATCCCGCAATGATAAATACTCCCGTTTGCTAAAGACACCGCTATTAAAAGCGGTTAAACCGATTAAAGTGAAGCCGGCTAATATTACAATATAGGATTTGCGATATTTCAATTGAATTACGTTGCTGATCATTTGATGCTGATATTAAATATATCCTTTAAGGCCCTCTTTGCAGAATGGTAACCGCACATACCGTGTACGCCGCTGCCTGGCGGCGTTGACGATGAACAGATGTAGATGCCTTTCGCCGATGTACGGTAAGGTGAGCTGCGCAAGGCCGGGCGGGTAAAAAGCTGCGCCAGATCGATAATGCCGCCATTAATGTCTCCGCCGATGTAATTGGGATTATAGTTTTCCAGTTGGCCCGTATTGAAAGTATGTTTACCTAAGATGCGTTCGCGAAAACCAGGGGCAAAACGTTCTACCTGGCGTTCTATGCTTTCAGTCATATCCTTATAAGATCCATTAGGCACGTGGCAGTAGGCCCAGGCGGTATGCTTCCCCTTTGGGGCACGGGTATCGTCAAACAGGCTTTGCTGAGCCAGCAGAACAAACGGCCTTTCAGGATGCTTGCCCTCCGTCGTTTCTTTTTCGCCCTGAACAATTTCCTGCAAGGTACCGCCGATATGGACGGTTCCTGCTTCGCGCGCGCCTTTTGCCGTAAACGGAATGGCATCGTCAAGCGCCCAATCTACTTTAAACACGCCCATACCATATTGGTACCGTTCCAACTGCCACTTGTACACCGACGAAAATTGATGACCGGCTATGGATAAAAGCTGCTTAGGTGTTACATCGAATAACACCGCACGCGCAGATGGCAACTGATTTAAAGAAGAAATATACCGGCCGGTTTCAATTATACCACCAATAGATACAAAATACGACGCCAACGCTTGCGCTATTTGATTTGCCCCCCCTTTTGGAACGGGCCAACCTTTCAGATGGCCATTAGTCATCAAAACCAAAGCAATAGCCGATGTGGCCAGGTTGGTAAGGGGCTGGATGCTATGTGCGGCCATACCGGCAAATAAGCCTTTAGCCGCCTGGGTTTTAAAATGCCTGGCCAGATGCGTAGCCGATGTCATCGCATTCAGGCCGAAGCGTGCCATATCGATGGGGTGTTTTGGAAAATGCAGGGGCGCCAATACATCATCTGCCATTCCGGGCCAGGATTTAACCAATGGCGCAATCAAGTTTAAATAAGTCTTCTCATCTTCACCTAACAAAGCCGCAGTTTCGGTGATTGATTTTTTCAATACCGCCGCGGTACCGTCATCAAAAGGATGAGCGGCGGCTACCTCCGGATAAATATATTCCAGGCCGTGTTGTTGCAAAGGCAGTTGCTGAAAAAATGGCGATCCGGCAGCCAGAGGGTGGATAGCCGAACATACATCGTGCTTAAATCCCGGCAAGGTTAATTCTTCGGTGCTTAATCCGCCGCCTATTTTATCCTTGCCCTCCAGTAACAAAACCGACAAGCCATGTTGCCGCAGCAAAATAGCGGCAGCTAAGCCATTTGGCCCTGAGCCTACTACCACGGCATCATATTCACATTTTTCCAGTTTCATATCAATAATTCCCCGCCTGTAGCGTACTTTCCGGCAGCACCGATTTTTTATTTGATCTGTCCAAAACCATATAGACCGAATCGCGGTTTTCGTTTGTTCCGGTCAGAATAACTCTTGATGCCCCCGCCCGGATATAATGAAATACGAGCTTCTGAGCGGTATCCGGAATATTTTTATTCTGGAGGTACAAAATATGATTTACCGTATCGGCATGATAAGTAAAAAACCGCCTGCCGCCCGCAACGCCTGCCATTTCAAAACGCCGGTCGATGTCTTTTTTAGGCCTGCCACCGCCACCTAAAATATCTATCTGTACAGGCTTATTTAATTTAAAAGTAAAGGTAGCCCACTTCTCGAAAGTAGCATCCTGCCACCGGACGGTATCCAAAGGCGAATAAGGAATAATCTTATTGTTTACCCTGAACTCCGTTACATTATAAAAACCGCTGGTTTGCGCCAGCCCTTTATTATGCGGCAGCTTGTACGCATCGTACCTGAAATTTTGGTACATCAGGAAAGTGAACAGTCCGATAAAAACTGCAAACGTTATAAATTTTATACCTAATCGGGTAATTCGCCAGCTTTTTGACCAAGCCGGGTAATAATGCAGCGGCACGGTGTACCGCTCCCTGATGAGCAGGTTATACAAAGCAGGCACATCATAGGCCAGCACAACCAGGCCGAACAGGGCCAGGTAAGTAGAGAACAGATGGACTTCGCCGTCATAAGCAAAGTTTACAAACACAATATCGCCCAGGGCGGCAACCAACAAAATACTACCGTATAAGCTGGTTTTTCGGAATTGCAATAATACACCGGCCAATAGCTCCAGAAAACCGGTAAACGATTCGTACCAGGGAACACTGCCAACCGATAACCAAAATATTTTTTGTGGTGTAAGATTAATAAAATCGGTATGCAAAATACCGATGGACGGGTAAGGCATTTGTGTTGGAAAAAGTTTGGTGAACCCATAACCCAAAATGCCTACGCCAGCCCTGTAACGGGCCAGCGTACGCAACCAATATGATAATACGGCAAAATTTTGTCGCTTTCTGTCAAAAAAAGTCCAAACCAATCCGCCAAGAGCAGCAATAAGCAATATAATCGCCCAATTGACATACGATGCTATCCCCCAGTGCCCGCTTTCGGTTTTGATCTCGATGAACTTTGGCGTGTATTCGCAGAACACGTGCAGGTTACGGTACTCTAAAGTTTTTAACCGGAGTGAAAATATATTATCGTACCAAAAGCCGTTCCACGGGATGGCCATGATCACAAAAAACAAAAAGGTGATCCTGAAAGCAATTTTCTGCCAGGTTGTCCATCTCTCCACGGTTATTTGATCAAACTTTGTCATGATCAATATTTGCCCGCAACCAATGTGCTGGCCGGTAAGGTATACTTTTTATTATAACGATCAAGCACAACATAGATCGAGTCTCTGGCTTCATTTACCCCGCTGAGGATAACCCGGTTACCATCAGTTGTTTGATAATGAAGGATCATCCTGCTCCGTTTGGGTTCTTTGGTTTTGGCAGCAAATTCACGGTCTCTGCGCGTTGACCAGGCATGAGGATCAATCAGTTTCTTTTCATCGCCGATGTGCTGCAAGGCTGTTTTACTAATCCAGTTGTCTGTATGCTTTACATTGCCATTAGCCCTATTGCGGCCGCCCCGGCTACCTCGCCCGCCCCTTAAAGCCATCACATTTTTATCCTGCAGATACAATACATGGTCTACTGTATCGGCAAGGTAATGAAATGCCCGCTGGCCGCCGGCTACTCCGGTTATTTCAAAAGTACGCTGTATATCTTTCATCGGGCTTCCGCCACCATTTGAAGGATCGATCACAACAGGCCTGTTCACTTTAAATGTAAGGGTGGTCCATTTTTCAAATGTGGCTTCCTGCCATCTGGTGGTATCGAGAGGATTATACGGGATATCCCGCCCATTGATTCTGAATTCAGTTACATGATAATTTCCCCGCAGTTGCTTAACTCCCGCAGTTGACGGCTGCTTGTAAGGGTCGTATTTAAAGTTGATTACTTCTGTATAGGTTAATATGCCAAAAAAGATAAGGAAAGTAAGTGCCTTTAAAGTGATACGGGTATATTTGAGCCATGGCTTCCTGAAATCAGGATACAGGCGAACCGGAACCGTATAGCGCTCCAATATTAATAAGTTATACAGTTTGGGCAGGTCATCAGCCAGGATAAAGAAACCAAGCAATACAAAATAGAAGGCGTACACATGTACTCCTCCGTCATAGGCATAATTTACGAAAGTAATATCGCCCAACGCGCCAACTAAAAGCAGAGCTCCAAAGGTGGATGTTTTACGAAAAAAAAGCATTCCACCAGCCAAAATTTCCACAATTCCGCCAAAAACCTGGTACCACGGAACAATACCGACCGACATCCAATAGATCTTTTGCGCTGTAAAATCTCCAAAGTTGCTATTCAGCAAACCAAGCGAAGGATACGGCATCTGGGTTGGAAACAGTTTGGTAAAACCAAAGCCAATAATACCTATACCGGCGCGATACCTAACCACAACACGTATCCAGTAATACAAAATATCGTAGGCCTTTGTCCTGTTCCGATCGATCAGGGTCCAGATGAGGCCGCCAACAATTCCTATCAGCAAGGCTATCCCCCAATCGGTATAATCGACTAAAAAATTCTTTTTTGGCGGCGCCTGGCTATCATTTTTATGATCCCCGTTGCGGCGGTGATTACCTGCTGAGGATGCCACGCGGATTGAATCGTGGGCGGAGGAGTCAATCCGCGAAGAATCGGGACGGGAGTGGCTGCTTCCGTCTGCGGCTATCAGTCTTTTACCGCTATCTGTCTGCACAGAGTCGTTATGATGCCGGTGATGCTTGCCATTGGCAGCGCTGAAGCTCTGCCCGGCAGTTAATACAGAATCTACGCGTTGATGATGATGTTTAGCTATGCCGACTTCCGCTGTATTGTTTACTTGTACAGAATCAACGCCATGATGATGGCCTATATTCCGGCTTGTACCTAAACTATCGTTACTTCTCCCCTGCTTACGCGTTGCTTTATTTGTATCACCAGCAGGCTCATTGGCCGCAGGTACATCAGCTAAATCATATTCGTTTCTGCCGCCAAATAATGCCCGGTAACTGGGCGAAAAACGGGCAATATCATAAATATCGCGGTAATGAGGGTGAAACCAGTCTATTGTAAAAGCATTGACGTACCAACCCGCCGTTACCGGAATGGACATGGCCAGAAAGAAAATAAAAAGGATCCGGAATGCCAGTTTTTTAGACCATGACCATGGCTTTATACCTTGACCTGTTATATGTTGTACCGAATCAGTCTGTACCTCGTGGGAACCGGGGATTAATTCAGGTTGATCTGAGTTTGTTTTGTTGTCAGACATTTGTTTCTAATTTTTACAAGTGATAAATTAAAGCTTCAATACCCTGCGGCGGCCCAATAAAAGCGGATACTTCTTATTGATCTTATTCAGTACCACATAGATTGAATCCTTGTTACGGTCAATACCCGACAGGATGATGGTTGAGGTATCCGGTCGGGTATATTTAAGGCTCAGCTTTTCGCCTTTATAGTGGCTGTTTTTGTTTTCGAGAAACAAAGTATGGTTAATCGTATCTTGTGAATAACTGTAATAATGCCTGCCTGTTGTGCCGGTTAGTTCGTAATCGCGATCCTGGTCCTTTTCAAAAACCTGTTCATAATTTGCCGAATCAATTAATACCGGCCGGTTTGAACGAATGCTTATCGTAGCCCACTTTTCAAACACCACGTCTTTCCATCTTACCGAATCAGTTGCAGAATAAGGCAGCACCTTTTTATTGAGGCGAAATTCGCTTACGTTGTATATACCGGTTGCTCTGGCCAAACCAGGCGTAGTTGGAAACTGGTAGGGGTTATGGCGAAAGCCCGAAGAAGCTTTAAAACCATAGAGCAATACAAAGAAAAAGATAACCAGGCTTTTCAAGGCGATGCGTATTATTTGTTGATTGCCGGTTAGCAGCGGTTTAAAGCGATTGGGTTCAGTAGGTCGCTCCAGCGATACCAGGTTATAAATTCTGATGGCGTCGAAAGATAATACAAACAAAGCAAAAGTGATAAGGTAGAAACTATAAACGTGTTCGCCGCCTTCGTAGGCCAGGTTTGATATAAAAACGTTACCTGTAAATACCAGAATAATTAACGCACCTATAGTGGCAGTTTTACGCCAAAACAGCAGTAAGCCGGCAATGATCTCGATAGCGCCTAAAAACGACTCGTAATTTGGTACGATACCCAGACTCATGGAGAATATTTTCCAGTCGGTAAAATCACCATAGGCGGTATTCAGATTACTGATGGAGGGAAAGGGCGCCTGTAAAGGGAAAAATTTAAGAAAACCATAGCCAATGATGCCGATAGCAAGCCTGTAACGCACGATAACCCTTAGCCAGTAATATAATACCTGGTAGTTACCGCTCTTTTTATCGCGCAGCCCCCAAACTATGGCGCCAATTAAGGCTATGGCAGCAATTAATATCCAGTCGGCAAAGGTACCTATTGCCCAACCGTGGCGGCCCGATAAAAACTGTGGCGTATACCTGCTGATGTTAAAGATATCCCCGTAGCTCAGGTGAAGCCAGTGAATGCTGAAAACGTTGGCATAATATTTCCAGTCGAGCGGTATCGCCTGTAATAAAAAGTAAATGAAAAGGAAACGGAATATCCCCTTTTCAACAGCCGACCATGTTGAACTAGCCGGCTTAGTTTCTATTTTACTCATTTTTTTACGTGTTAATATTTTAGATTAATTAGATTAAGGATTTTGTGGTAAGTCGGCAGATACCTGATCGACCGGTATAGGCAAAAGATATTTCCGTGTATCTGTAATACCTAATACCGCAGCTGCCCTGCCAGTGCGAACGAGGTCGAACCAACGATGGCCTTCCAATCCAAATTCAACACGATTCTCGTTTTCAATGGCCAGTAAAATATCGGCGCCGGTTGTGGCTGTAGTTGGCACCAAACCCGATCTGTCGCGAATGAGGTTAAGATCTGCTAAAGCGCCATCACGTTGTGTAGTTACACCACTAACAATATATTGCTGAGTACGCGCTTCGGCCCTTATCAGGTATATTTCTGCAATACGTATAATATAAGCCGGATCGGTAGCCGGGCTGCGATAGTACAAGTTACCATACCAGCCTATAGCTGCCGATGCAACTAAGGAACTCCTGGTACCACCAACGAGCGGATTGTTAACCAGGGCAACAAAAGCATCATTTGGTGCCCACTGCCTGGTGCCTCCGTTAACGGGCGGCTGCCATTGGCCACGCTCGCCATTAGTATAAGTTGCGCTGTAAGCCAGTTCAAAAACCGATTCTTTACTGGCAACAACGTTATTGGCAAACCATGCGCTGTAAGGTTTTAACAGGCTATAGTATTGAGTATCTCCCAAAACCTGGCTTGCATATTTTTCGGCGTTAGCCCAATCTCCCTGATATAAATAATAGCGTGCTTTAAGCGCCCATACGGTTTCTTTATTAGCCCTGATAGGGTTTTGCGCAGTCGGAGTTATTAGCAAACTTTCGGCAGTATTTAAATCGCTTAACACCTGCGCGTAGGTTTGTGCCAGGGTACTGCGCGGCGTGCCATTTTTATCGGTGGCGCTGGTAGTAGGTGTTGTTACAATTTGTACACCACCCCAGGTACGCGCCAAGTCGAAATAAGCCAGCGCCCTGATGAAGTAAGCCTCACCTATCAACTGGTTTTTTTCGCTCTGTAATAAATTCACATCATTAACTCCCGGAATTTTCGCTATGGCATTGTTTGCACGGTTAATAACGTTGTAAATAGCGGCCCATACACCCGAAATGGTCGCATTATCTGCTTTAACATTGTGATTAATGAAGTCTTGAACGATGGATTGCGAACCGGTCCATTTTACGTTATCACCCGAAAGATATCCAATTGACGTAAAGTTGAGACCATAATAATTATCGGCAGCCAGGCCCCGGTAAATGCCGCGTACCGCGGTCTCTGATGATGCTTTATCAAAAATGGTCAGATCGTCTGCTACGGAATCTTTGGGTTTAACATCCAGAAATTGTTTGCAGGATGGTAGCGCTACCAAAGAAATAACTACCGGAATTATATATTTTAATTGATTTAAGTTTTTCATGTCGGTTATTATAAAGTGATGTTTATACCAAGCTGTAGCGTGTGTGGCTGGGGTGGCGTACCCAGATCAAGGCCCTGGGTTTGTGAAACCGCGCTTACGTTAGCTTCAGGATCGGGGCCTGTATATTTGGTAAACAGCAAGAGATTGGTACCTACAAAGTATATTCTTAATGATTGAATGTCTATTTTTTGACTGATGCTTTTTGGAAGCGTATAACCCAGCGTTAATGATTTTAGGCGGATAAATGAACCATCTTCCAGAAAACGGCTGTTTTGATCCAGGGTATAGTTGTTACCAATGGCCGTAACACGTGGCACATCGGTTATTTGGCCAGGCGTGGTCCATCTGTTTAACTGGCTGGCAAATATTACACGGGCGGCATCGCGCGTGCCGCCACCTTCGCCAAAGAAACGGTTAAGATTTAATATTTTATTACCATACTGGTAAGAGAACAAGATACCGGCGTCAAAGGCTTTATAAGTGAAGTTGTTGGTTAAGCCACCAAAGAATTTTGGTAAGGCGTTGCCGATTATCTGACGGTCCGCCACGGTTACACTGGTGCCGGATGTCCCATCGGCATGCTGGAATACCGAGTTACCGGTTTGAGGATCAACATACAATTGTTTGTACATCCAAAATGAATACATGGAATAGCCTTGCTGTAAACGGATCCAGTCGCGGCTGTATTCAGAGATCGGGGCCGGTAAGGTAACCACTTTATTTACATTCCCGGAAATATTGAAACTGGTTTGCCAGCTAAAGCTTGCCGTTTTAAAATTGCGGGAATTGATGCCTAACTCGTAACCTTTGTTAGTTACCTTGCCTGCATTGCTCCAAACCGTGCTAAAGCCGGTAATTTGTGGCACAGGCACCTGCAGCAATACATTATTGGTTGTTTTTGAGTAAACATCAAACGTAAGGTTAATACGATTTTTTAATAACCCTAAATCGATACCGCCATCAAGCTGGGTAGTACTTTCCCATTTTAAGTTGGGGTTTGGTAATTGTTGTGGTGCTGTACCAGCTTTGTCGCCACCTGAGGGAGTATCCGGATAACCAGCGCCACCATTCCACAAGCCCTGTGCCGCGAATGGACTGATCCCGTTAGAGTTACCCGTTATACCGTAGCTTACGCGTAGTTTAAGGTCGCTGATGGTATTATTATTGCGCAAAAAGTCTTCCTCCTTAATACGCCATGCGGCGCCAACCGCCGGAAAGTACCCCCATTTGTTATTGGGGCCAAATTTTGACGAGCCGTCGGCACGGGCGCTGGCCTCGATGTAATATTTACTATCGTAATTATAAGATACCCTGGAGAAGAAGGAGGCCAGGTCATATTTCGACCAGGTTTCGGAGGCCGTTCTTGTTGACGCAGATATAATATCGGTATAAGCATTATTGGGGAAGCCCGACCCCTGCGCAAATGTATTTTTGGTTACATTGCTTTGCAAAGTATTACCAACCACGATATCCAGTGTGTGCTTGTTTGCAAAAATGGTGTGGTAGTTAAGCGTTTGCTCGTTGATCCAGGCGCTGTTGTCGGTAATAGAAGATGTGGCCAAACCGTTTACAGGAGAAGTACCTGAAGAAGTACCCAGTTGTGTTTGGTCGTTCCAGTACTCGGACTCGTTATAATTGTTATAATCAAGGCTCCAGCTTGTTTTAAATTTTAAACCCTTGGCCAGTTGAATATCCGCATAAAAATTACCTACATAGCGTAAGCTGATGGTATGCACATTATAATTATTAAGCAGAACCTGCAAATTATCAAAACCGGCCCATTTGGCGGGTGTACCATCAGCATTATTTTCGGGCAGATAGGTTGGCGTATGCAATGCCGATTGCAGTAAACCACCGGCAGGGCCATCGCCCGCGCGTGCCTGGTTACGATATGATCGCGAAATATTGTTAGTTACACCGATTGTTATAAAATCGTTTATTTTTTGATCCAGGTTTACCCTGAAATCTCCCCTGTTGAAACTAATCGGTTTGATATCGGCTTGCTGACTGGTGTAACCGCCGGCAATAAAGTATTTGGTATCCCGCGAGCCGCCGCTGACAGACAAGTTATAATCCACAAGCAAACCGGTACGGAACAGTTCGTCCAGACGATCATACGTTTGCTGATCCTGTGGCAGGCCACGTGGCGCAGGGCTTTTGGTAGGATTGTCGGTAAGTGCCCTGAAGGGCTGATACAGATAAGTTGTTGCCGGCGTTGTCCCCGCCGCTGTGGCCGCAGCAATAATATCCGCGTTTGAGTTTCTATAAAACTCATTAACAATTTCGGCATGTTGCGGGCCCGTAGTCAACTTCCATAGATCACCTTTTGGTTCATAAGCAATGCCTTGCGTGGTATTGAAATTAATTTTTGGTTTGTCGTTATAGTTTCCGCGCTTAGTGGTTACAATAACTACTCCGTTTGCACCACGGGAGCCATAAATAGCTGTAGCGCTCGCGTCTTTTAACACCTCAAAGCTTTCAATGTCGGCGGGGTTGATATCTGCTATGGGTGATGTTGCCCGGCCACCTGTACTTACGGTTTGCAAACTTGTGTTGTTTAAAAACACACCATCAACAACATACAAAGGATCGTTGGACGCGTTGATAGACGTGGTACCACGAACGCGGACAAATACACCGTCGCCCGGGGTACCGGTGTTTGAGTTAACCTGCAGTCCTGGTGCTTTACCCTGCAGCTGGGCATCAAAGCTGGCAACGGGTTGTTGCTTTACTTCATCGGCTTTAATTGTATTTTGAGCATGCACCAGGTCTTTACGTTCCTGAGTACCATAACCAACTACTACAACATCACTAAGCTGATTAATATTCTCTTCCAGGCGTACGGTAACCGGGCTGCCGTTTACTATTATAGTTTTCGTTTTATAGCCTATAAAACTAACAACGAGGGTGTAGGGGAATTTTTGACCTGTTATAAAGATAAAATGGCCACCATCATCTGTGGCCACCGCATGTGTAGTACCCTGTATTTTAACCACGGCGCCGGGTATAGGTTTTTTGGATAATGCATCAATCACAGTTCCATTCAACTTGGAATTAATTAAGGGCTGCGGTTCTGTTTGGGCTAAGGAGATGAGGGGTATAAAGAGGAATAGAAACAATTTAATAGACTTCGTATATAAATTTTTCGTGTGTATAAATATTTTCATATATATTTATCAAGTTTCGTTTTTGATGAATTTCATTAATGTAACCAGATGATAATCAGTAAGTGATTGGCGTTACGACACTGATTTTTCATTGCTGAACCGGCAAGGCTTCCTTGCCGGTTTTATTTTTCTATGCTTTACTTGATCATGTTTTTAATAAATTATTGAGAACTGATTTTGCCAAACTTAAGAGAGCCTGGCACTACTGTCGGATCGCGTTCAGAAATTTTTTTTAACAACAACACCCCATCATGCAGGCTTGGGAAGCCGCAAGCATGAGCTTAATTTTAAATGCTGTTCCTTTGGAAGGATACGCTTTATGTGAAACTATTTTCATGTGTTACAACAAACATAGAAATTAATCAATAATCTACAAAATCTATAGACTATATATTTTATTCATAATGATTTTGTTACAAAAAACTTTACGAGAGTGGCCGAAACGAGCTTTGTGACGGGCCAGGCAAGTTTTTAAGGTTGCAGTTTCTGTAAGACGAAGAGAACAATGACAATAAGTGATTGGATTACGTTACAGCCAGCCTTTGACTGGCCGTTTTTCATATCGTATTCTTTCATGCCTATGAACATGGGATCGATTTTGCTGAGCGGTCCCTCTCGTCCGGAATGGCGTTCTGATGCTTCTATTTAGCATGCTCTCCGTATATTATAATTTATCGGTTCGCTGATGATATATCAATGAGGCAATTTAAATATAGAAAGCCATCAAGGATTTTTGCACAGATTATAAAAAGTATATTAGGGTTTTATATTAATAAGGCGGCATGGGAAGCCAAAAAGCTTTATCACTTTGGCCGCTAAGAAGTGCTCTCCGGCATCTCCAATAATTTGACTTTCGGTATATTTAAAGGATTCTGTATAAATTTTTATAAATGTAATTCTAAATAAAGTTATATATTTTATGGAATTATTAATTCACTAACGAGCAACAAATATCGTGGATAAAACGCAAACGATCTGAGAGTTATCAAGCATTCAACAAAGCCTCTTAACCCTCACTTTTCAGAAACTTCGTTTAACCTACTACCACAATACACAACGATGTGTACCAACTCAAATCTGGAGAATTTGCAGTCGGCCCAGGTAACAAAAAATCAAATCTTGAACACCTTATTCTGAAATGGGCAAAATAAAAACTTAAAGGGGATCAATTTTTTCGGCAGTTTCTTTAATTATTATTACTTTTGAATTAACGATAGTTCTTTAAAATAAATCAAATCAAGACAAAAAATATGGTTACCATTTCGGTTACCCATTTTTTGATAAATCTTAAATAACGCCTTAATTGGGCTATTTAGCAAGAAAATATCATTCCAAAAGGAGACCAAAATCATCCCAGCGGGATCACAAAATGTCCCCCAACGACGTTCAAACTTTTGAAGTAGAAAGCCTCTTGAAAAAGAGGCTTTTTTGCGTTTATAGCATTTCTAAGCAAAAAATTGGGGATCAAGCAGATGGTCGTTCATCAGAGAATGGGCAATTGCCTATAAAAACGTTTTAAAAACGCATACATAAGCTAAGCCTTCATAGCGCTTAAACAGCAGATCAGCCCCGCGGTTTGGAATTTAGGCAAAGGTCTTTAAACATCCCGGCCTTGCGCTAAACGTTTTATTTCATATGGCCTTCCTGTTGTCCTGTTTAATTCATCTTGAGTGAGGTATGTCTGCTCTTTGCCTTTGCCGTGATTTTATATTTGAGAAATGAATTTTGTGTAAGCCGGTTATTAGCCGGGCAATGATTAACAACACTCTTTAGATGCTTAATATTTAAAATTCGATAGTTTCAACGAGAGTGCTATTTTTTTCATCATGCTTATGGTTTGGCATATCGGTCGGTCATTTACATTTACAGGTATTATAAACCAATTTCAAAATCAATATGAGGAATAAATTAACAGGTGCTGTTACGCTCCTGCTCTTAACAACACTATCGTTTGCTCAGGATTTTCAAAGAACCCAATTAGGAGTAAAAGCCAATGCACAATTCATGGACATTGAGGTCCAATTTTTTTCTCCCACGATTGTCAGAATCATCAAAATACCTGAGAGCTCTTCATTGAACAAGCGCAGTCTGTCCGTGATCAAGAGCCCAGAACAGACAGTCCTTATAGTTAATCAAGAAAATAATAAGGTGCATTTAAAAAGCACTTCTTTACAAGTGGAGCTTAATTTAAAAACGGGTAAAATTTCATTTTCAGATTTAAATAGTCATCCCATTTTTACGGAAAAAGATTATGGCACTCAATTTACGGCGATAACGGATGCAGGACTAAAAAGATTTTCGGTCAGGCAGGCATTTATGCTCGGAAAAGATGAAGCCATCTATGGTCTCGGTCAGCAGCAGACTGGAAAAATGAACCAACGCAACCAGAAAATATACCTTTCAAATCAAAACACAAAGGTTTGTATCCCTTTTATCCAGTCGGTGAAAGGTTACGGAATTTTTTGGGATAACTATTCACCAACTACATTTAACGATAACCTACAGGAAACCTCGTTTGATTCCGAGATCGGAGACTGTTCAGATTACTATTTCATGTGGGGAGGCAGTGGTGATGGCGTAGTGGCCCAAATGCGAGACCTGACTGGTCAGGCACCAATGATGCCTTTATGGGTCTATGGCTACCACCAATCAAAAGAAAGGTATAAAACACAGGATGAGTTGCTTAGTGTGGTAAAAAAATACCGCGACCTGAAAGTACCATTAGACGGCATTGTACAGGACTGGCAGTATTGGGGTAAAGATAGTTTATGGAACTCCATGTCATTCGATCCCGCTACATACCCCAACCCCAAGGGCATGGTCGACAAGGTTCACCAATTAAATGCCCACCTCTTTATTGTTGCATGGCCGGGCTTTGGGCCGTTAACCAAACAATATGCTGAATTTAAGAGCAAAAATATGCTGATCGATTTTGATACCTGGCCGCCTAACTCGGGGGCAAAGCCTTATGATCCTTATAATCCTGCAAGCCACGCTATTTATTGGGATTACCTGAATAAGGGTGTATTCTCTTTAGGCACAGACGGATGGTGGTTGGATTCTACCGAACCGGACCATATTAATATCAAAGATAAAGACTTTGACCAGCCCACCTATCTCGGCTCTTTCAGAAGTGTCATCAATGCATTCCCTTTAGAGCATGTTGGCGGAATTTACGACAGCCAGCGCAAAACCACTTCTCAAAAGCGTGTAACCATTTTTACCCGTTCGGCATTTGCCGGGCAGCAGCGTTACGCCGCAAACACCTGGAGTGGCGATGTTGTTTCCACCTGGCCTACGTTACAAAGGCAGATTCCGGCCGCATTAAATTTTTCGCTCAGCGGTATTCCGTATTGGAATGCTGATATAGGTGGTTTCTTTGCCGGAGCCTTCAATAAAGGCGGAGGTGCTAAAAATCCCGAATTCCAGGAGTTGTATACCCGGTGGCTGCAGTTCGCCGCATTTACACCAATGATGCGGTCGCACGGAACCGACATTCCGCGGGAAATATATCAGTTCGGGCAACCCGGCGATAAAACTTATGATGTTTTAGCCAAGTTTATCAATTTGCGCTACAGCCTTTTGCCTTATATCTACGCTACCGCCTGGGATGTAACTCATCATTCAGGGTCCATTATGAGGGCGTTGTTTATGGATTTTGAAAAAGACCAGCAAGTGTATAACATTGGAAACCAGTACATGTTCGGAAAATCGCTGATGGTTTCACCGGTTACTCAAGCAGGGCAAAAAGAGCAGGCTGTGTATCTTCCCGGAGGCGCTTTATGGTATGATTTCTGGACAGGTAAAGCCTATGATGGCGGCAAATCCATCACCGCTGCCACACCTATCGATATTCTGCCCTTATATGTAAAGGCGGGTACAATCATACCATGGGGCCCTCAGGTTCAGTTTGCCGAAGAAAAAAAATGGGATAACCTGGAGATCAGGGTTTATCCCGGCGCAGACGGCGATTTTACCTTATACGAGGATGAAAACGACAACTACAATTATGAAAGCGGAAAATATACTGAAATTCCGTTCCACTGGGATAATAAGTCACTGACGCTGACCATCGATAAAAAGAAAGGTGGCTTTGCGGGTACGCTGGTTAGCAGAAAATTTAATATCATACTGGTAACCGAAACAAAAGGTACAGGAGCACAATTAAGCAAACAAGCTGATAAGGTAATCAATTATAAAGGAGCGGCACTTTCTGTTAGCATGTAATTTTAACCCAGGAGCACATAAACTAATAGTTTATGTGCTTGTTTAATATTTATAACCTCAACTTAATTAAGTTAACTTAATTGTATTACGGCCTTATTAAATTGTATATTTAAGCCTGATTATAAACCTGGCCGAACCCTGATCAGAAGCTTGGCCGTATAAATTTATTCATAGTTGAAACAATCGGCATCCCTTATGGGCTACTGATCAGGTTTCAGTGCGCCGCTAAGGCCGGATTTGAAAAGAAGGGATCATCCGAGATAAAACAGACCAATGTGAGAAGTTTTTTTTTCTTAATCGTATTGTTAATCGGCAAGGGGCTATTCGCCCAGCAATTCCGTGCTTTCACGCCAATTGAAAGCAGTAACGGACTTTCAGAAAACAGCGTCCGGACTATTAACCAATTGCCCGACGGCAGGATAGCTATCGTTACCCAGGGGATGGTTAATCTGTACAACGGAACTTCGTTTCAATATATCCATATTAATGATGAGTATATCTATCCGCTAAGCGGCTACCTTGGCTTTCACCATGCGTATGTTGAAAATGAGAAACGCCTTTGGCTCAAAACACAGGGAAAATTGATGCTCATTGATCCAAGTACGGAACGTTATGAAGAACATCCCGAAAAAGTACTGCAATCGCTTGGGGTTTCGGAGCCTTTGTCGGATTTTTTCATGGACTCTGACAAGGGGTTATGGATGGTTACGGTATCAGGCAAGTTACTTTACCGCAACCTGGGCACCCGCAAAACGGTAACTTATTTACCCGGAATAAGCTCTCCGGCAAAATCCGCAGATCCCGTTTATGATATTGTGGTGCTCAATGGCACCTTATATATCTTCTATCGCTCCGGCTTTGTAACTACCTATAACATGGGTACCAAAAAGGTGATCTCTACACAGAACACACTGGAAGGGCAGTTGCCCAACGGCTATCAAAGTACATTATATGTTGTTCCGGCTAATCATACCCTTTACCTTTTACGAAACGGTGTGCGGGGTATTATGCTGACACTTAACCAGGCAAGTAAAAAATGGGAAAAAGTAATCGAAACCAATTATTGGCTTAACTCCTTATCTGCCGGCCCAACCGGAGAAATTATTGTAAGTTGTAGAAAGGGGTTGTGGATGATGGATAATGGTTTACATAACATCAAATTCAGTCCTACACTTCACCTTGTTGATGGCAGGCTGATTGACATTGAAGTGAGCAACTTGTTTTTTGACCGGCAAGGCGGCCTTTGGCTGGGCACACTCAATAAAGGGCTGTTGTATTATCATCCTGACCGCTTTCGATTTAGAAATATCGGCAAATCCCTTTTTCCCCTGCCCGAAAACCAGGAATTGTATGTTACCGCATTCGCGGAAGACAAGGCGGGACAGTTGCTGATCGGTACTGATAAAGGAGTGTATCGCTATTCCGACAAAATGGAAAGGTTAACGCTTTACTCGCCGCTTTTCAGCGGAGTAAACTGTAGCGCCATGTTAAACGATCATCAGGGAAATATATGGATGTGTACCGATAAGGGCTTGTTTATTATATCTGCAAAAGGCATCAAAAATTACCCTATAGGCAACCTTAATCATATACTCGAAACAAAAGACGGCCACTTTTATATTTGCACTAATGACAACGGCCTTATTGAATTTGATCCGGCTACGGATAAGTATCATAGGGTTGATGTAAAAAAAAGCGATCAGGATAAGATTAGCTCTGTGCAGCAAGTTGTTGAATACGATGGCACCCTCGTTGGTATTGGTAACGGCGGCTTATTTATTTACGATACAGACAACAAGCAACTCAGAATAATTGACCGGCAACATTCGGCAGGTATGCTAAATCATAATAACCGGGCGTACAGCTGCCTGCTGGCCGACAGCAGGGGACTATTGTGGTTTGGAACACAAGACGGTTTAAATGTGTGGGATGGTAAGAAAAAAAAGTCACTTAGTTTTCATACGGACGAGGGGTTGGTAAACAATACCATCAAATCAATTATAGAAGATAGCCAAAAATCAATCTGGGTTTCAACCTCTAACGGAGTATCGTGTGTGCGGGTAGGTAACAGTAACGGAGAGCCTCATTATAGCTTTACCAATTTTAACCGGTATGACGGTGTGATCAACAACGAATTTGTGCAACGCTCGGCCTTCATAACCGGGGATGGAACACTACTGCTGGGCGGAATAGACGGTTTTAATAAAACAGATGTGCGAAGGATTTTTGTGGCCAGGAACAATCTTGATCCGGTATTTGTGGATTTACAGGTTTTTGGCAAGCTAATTAAGCCCGGAGAGGTGTATCAAGGAAACAAAATTCTTGAAAAATCAATCCTGGCATCTCAATCAATCCTATTAAAATACGACCAGAATTTTATTAGCCTCGGGTTCTCGGCCCTTAATTATGTAAATCCATCGC
Organism: Mucilaginibacter paludis DSM 18603; assembly: GCF_000166195.2. NCBI lineage: Bacteria > Pseudomonadati > Bacteroidota > Sphingobacteriia > Sphingobacteriales > Sphingobacteriaceae > Mucilaginibacter > Mucilaginibacter paludis. The sequence continues at coordinate 5,644,150 of NZ_CM001403.1, read as the reverse complement.
AAACCTATTACCGGTATTTTTTAGACGGCGTTGACAAAAACTGGCATGAGACAGCCGCGCCCGACGGTGTTGGCCGAGCTACATATACCGACCTGGCTCCCGGCGCTTACCTGCTTAAAGTGCTGGCCGCAGATAATAGCGGCAATTGGGGTGGAAAAATGGCAACACTGAAAATTACCGTATTGGCACCCTGGTGGAAAACATCCTTTATGTTTGTACTGTATGGCATAACCGGGCTTGGGTTTATCTCGCAGATCATTTCTTGGTACATCAAAAAAAACAGGGCAAAGCAGCTAAAAATACAGCAGCAAAAACTGGATGAAATGAAATTCAGCTTTTTTACCAATATGAGCCATGAGTTAAAAACCCCACTCACGCTAATCCTTACTCCGCTGGAGGTGATTTTAAAAAATACAGGAGACCAATTGCTTAAAAAACAGTTAAACGGGATATACCGCAATGCACAATCCTTGCTAACGCTGGTTAACCAGTTGCTTAACTTTAGGCGCCTGGAATTGAATGAAGAAGCCCTTCATTTAAATTACTGTGATATTGATGAGCTCACGGAAGCATTATGCCGTCCTTTCCATGAACTGGCGGCAAGTAAGGGCATTAACTTTCAAAAAACTTGTCCCTCGGGCCTATGGCTTTACCTTGATAAAGATAAGTTTGCCATGATGCTGAATAATCTTTTATCAAATGCTTTTAAGTTTACGCCCGAATCTGGCAGCATCAGCGTAAAGGTTGAAGAGGGTGTGATGCCGGATGGTTCACACCAGGCCATAGCTGTTAGCGTAACAGATACAGGCAGGGGTATATCCAGCAATGATCTTTCTAAAATTTTCAACCATTTTTTTCAGGCTGATAACCAGGCTGATATTGATACAGGCAGCGGAATCGGGCTACATCTTGTTAAGGAGTACGTACGCTTGCACCATGGCTCTGTTGAAGTAAAAAGCTACCCCGGAAAGGGAAGCGTTTTCACCCTGTATATCCCATCCGATCTGAAACCTGAAATAGCAGACAAGCTTAAACCGGCGCTGGATGAGAACGGGAAAAAAAACGCGGTTACCATTTTAATTGCGGAAGATAATGAAGAGTTCCGTCATTTTTTGGATGAGCAATTAAACAAGCGTTACCATATCCTCCTCGCATCAAACGGAAAAGAGGCATTGGACATGGTTCTGAAACAATTACCCGACCTGGTAATCAGCGATATTATGATGCCGGAGATGAGCGGGCTTGAACTATGCGATGCGCTGAAAAAAAATGTGACCACCTCGCATATCCCGCTATTGCTCTTAACTGCCCGTTCGTCGGATGAATCGCAATTTGAAGGATACCAGGTGAGGGCTGACGCTTATATCACCAAACCTTTCAATATCGATATCCTGTTTATACGCGTCCGTAATCTGCTCGAACAACAGGAGCAACGGAAGCAGTTGTTCAAAAAAGCTATCGTTATCCAACCTGCCATGGTAACGGCATCCAGCATTGATGAAAAATTGATAAAAAGGGCGCTGGACTGTGTAGAAAAAAACATTGATAACGCTCTTTATTCTGTAGAGGAATTTAGCAGTGATATGAATATGGAACGGTCTGGCTTATACCGTAAGCTGGTTTCAATCATCGGGCAAACCCCCTCTGTATTTATCCGTTCGGTAAGGCTGAAAAAGGCAGCGCAGCTGTTAAGCCAGCGGCAGTTATCAGTGGCAGAAATTTCAGACCGGGTAGGCTTTAGTAACGCCGCGTATTTCAGTAAGTGTTTTCAGGAAGAGTTTAACGTAAAGCCCTCTCATTATGCTGATTATGCCCTTGCTGCTGTTACCTCCCCTACAGCTAAATGAGGCTTCTTAATCACCCGATTCCAGTTCGCCGCCACCCTGCCCGTTAACCCGATTTAGCCCCAGCAAGGCATATTCCCCCCTCAATACTAATTGTTTCATCACCAGTATTATTTATTTCAACGTGAGTGTTGTCTTCGCAAGGCCGTTCACATCTAAGTTTGTGTAAGCTGATAGCCAAGATCAGCAAAATTATAAACCAATTTATTTACAAAAATAAGATTAAAGCCGGGGCCTTGATGAGGGGTGCTGCATTTATCAATTCAATAAAAAAACATAACCAGTAAACTTAAATATTAACCAACTAAACCAAACGATATGGAAAAATCCCGTTAGCGTACTTTGTGACGGTTAACAGTTATTGTTAACCGCGATTTATCGAACAATATAAACCAATATTATAACCTAATTTCATGAAAAAAAATAGACTTTATTTAAGGTATAAGCTGCTTTTTGCCTTTTTTTTGGCATCCGCCTTCACACTATGCGCCCATGCCCAAACCGGCAGCATCAAAATAAAAGGCAAGGTAAAGGATGCTAAAGGGATTGCGCTCCCTGGTGTAAGCATAAAAATTAAAGGGACACAGGGTGGCGCACAAACCTCACTGGAAGGCGACTTTGTATTGACGGCCCCCGGTAATGCCACGCTGGTTTTCACGTTCGTAGGATTTACCACTCAAGAGGTTCCAGTTAATAACCGTACCGTCATCAACGTTGTGCTTACAGATAACAACCAGGCACTAAGCGAAGTGGTAGTCATCGGATACGGGGCACAGCGAAAAGCCGATGTAACCAGTGCGGTAACTACGGTAAAATCAACTGACTTTGTAACAGGGCCGGTTTCGGACGCGGCCGGACTGCTTAAAGGAAAAGTTGCGGGCCTTACCGTTTCAACCCCCTCCGGCGATCCCAATGCCCAATCTCAGATCATGCTGCGCGGTAATAACTCCTTGTATGGCAATCTGGGATTACTGTATATCATCGATGGTGTACCCGGCGACTTGCTAACGGTAGCGCCTGAAGATATTGCAGAAATATCGGTATTAAAAGATGGTTCGTCCGCGGCAATTTATGGGGTACGTGGCTCAAATGGGGTAATTATCATTACCACCAAGCACGCAACGGGCAGTGCAATTAACCAGGTGGATTACAATGGTAATGAAACGTACAGCCAGATCTCCAAGAAACCTGACCTGCTTACCGGGGATGATTACCGCAGGCAGATTGCAGCCGGTACCAGGGATCCAAATTATGATCTGGGAAGCAATACCAATTGGATAAAGGCGATGAGCAATAGTTTCCCGGTTTCACACATCCATGGGCTTACCTTCAGGGGAGGCAACGACCAGACCAATTACTTGGCTTCGCTGAATTACCGCTATAATCAGGGGATATTTCTGAAAAGTGATCATCAGCAGATCACCGGGCGTGTCGACATTAACCACATCATGCTGGATGGTAAACTGAAGTTTAACCTCGGCCTGCTCCAAACTAACTTTAACGACCATCCTTTTAATACCTACGATTATGAGCAGCAGCTAAAAATGAACCCTACTGCCCCCGTAAGGATGCCGGATGGAAGCTTTTACCAGGAACCTAACAATTTTGAGTACCAAAATCCCGTATCTGATATCTACAATACCGATCAGCCGCAAACCAGCTTCAACAGTAAATACAATGCAACAATAACTTACCTGCCTGTTGTAGGCTTAAGGCTTTCCGCCATCGGTTCCTACACCAAGCACGGTTACCTGAACCGCTATTTCGCCAATTTCGACAACATATCAACCATCCGTGATAAACAGAACGGCGTGGCCGATATTTCACAGGGTCAATCTGTTGACAGATACCTCAACTTATCGGCTGAATATTCAAAATCTATCGGAGACCATCGCTTAACGCTATTAGGCGGGTACGAATATCAGGATAACAATACTTTTACTACCCAGATGGATAATCATAATTTCCCGACAGACTTGTTTGGTTATAATGATATTTTTACGGGCGCTGCGTTGAAACTTGGAAACGCAAATATGGCCAGTAGCCAAAGCCTCACCAACCTGATCAGCTACATCGGCCGTTTAACCTATAACTATAAAGAGAAATACCTCTTGCTGGCAAGCTTACGTATTGATGGCGCCAGTCAATTTTATGGCGCGGCACATCCTTTTGGTAAATTTCCTGCTGTACAAGCCGGCTGGAGGATAACCAAAGAATCGTTTATGGAAGACCAAAAGATATTTGATGACCTGAAGTTGCGCGTAGGCTATGGAATTACCGGTAACCCTCCAAGAAAATCGTTCCTGGCTGTGGGCTTACTTGATTATGGTAATTCTGTTTTATATAACGGGCAGTTTATCCAGACATTGTCCCCTTCGCAGAACGCCAACCCCGGCCTTCGCTGGGAAGAAAAGCATGAAACCGATCTGGGATTAGATTACAGCATGTTTAAAGGGCTCATTACGGGTACTATAGATGCCTATAAGCGCAAGGTTACAGACTTGTTGTACAATTTCGCGGTGCCAAGTCCGCCCAACCTTTACCCTTATACGTTTGCCAACGCCGGAACGATGGAAAACAAGGGGCTTGAGGTGGTAATCAATATCAATGCTATCAAAAAAAGGGATTTTCAATGGACAACCTCTTTCAATTTCTCTACTAACTCCAATAAACTGATCAGCTTGTCTAATGATATCTATCAGACTACCAGTGATTTTTTCACAACCGGAAATACAGGCGATCCTATTACAACATCTACTAACATCGTGCGGGTAGGGCGTAACATAGGTGATTTTTATGGATTTAAGGTTACAGGTGTATCATCGGACGGCAAATGGATATACCAGGAACCTGATGGTACCACCAAACCATACGACCAATTTAATCACAATTTTAATGATAAACAGGTACTTGGAAATGGTATCCCTAAATATTATGCCGGTTGGAATAATACCCTCCACTATAAGGATTGGGATTTTGGTGTGACTATGCGTGGCGCATTTGGTTTTCAAATTTTGAATTCCTTGCGGATGAATTATGAAAACACGTCTGTTACCAATTACAACCGGTTAAAATCATCAGAGGATAAAGTATTTGGTACCGCGGTATTAAATAAAACTGTGCCGCTTGAATTTAACAGCTATTATATTGAAAACGGCGATTACTGGAAAATTGACAACATTAACCTGGGCTACACCTGGCGTAAGCTGAAATCAAAATTCGTACACAATCCGAGGATCTATATTTCTACCGTAAACACCTTCACCATTACCAAATACAAAGGCCTCGATCCTGAAGTTGACCGTTTTGGTGATGTAAACGGGGATTCACAGGGGCTTTCGCCCGGCGTGGAATCTCGTGATACCTACCCTACCGTCAGAACTTTTACTATCGGGCTTTCGGCCAGTTTTTAATCCAAGCATTATCAAAATTGAAATGAAAAAGACATATTTAATAATTAGCGGAATAATGGTTTTGTTTGGAAGCTTTTCCTGCACAAAACTTGCCACCAAAAACTATGGGCAAATCATATCCAGCGAATTTACGCCCGGCCCCGCCGATGTAGCGGCTTTGGTAGGTGCCCCATATACCAACTGGAGAACCTTGGAACTGGGCAGAAGCTCCAACGCGATATGGCGCACAAATGAAATTTCGGCGGACGAAGAGGTAATCCCTCAAAGGCCAAACGGATGGGTAGATGGCGGTGTTTACAGGCGTATGCACACCCATAAATGGACAGCTGATGAAGATAACAGCTACCAGATATGGACTAACGCTTATGCGGGTATCACCGGATGCAACCGGTTACTTTATCAGATAGATGCGGGCCTGATACCGGTAGTGGCATCCGGAAAGGCACCGCTTGAAGCAGAACTTAAAGTACTTCGTGCATCTTTTTACTACGCCCTGATCGATTTTTTTGGCAATGTACCCATCGTAACCAAGTTTGATTTGCCGGCAGGTTTTGTACCTACGCAAAGCAGCAGGAAAGAGGTATATGATTTCATTATTTCGGAACTGACCACCAATGTACCATTATTAAGCACGCTGAATGACGGCACCACATACGGAAGGTTTAATAAATGGGCGGGTGAGGCCTTGTTAGCTAAAATGTATCTGAACGCGGGTGTTTATACCGGTACACCAGATTATGCAAATTGCATAACAGCCTGTAACGCTGTTATCGCTTCAGGTCTTTATTCGCTCGAAGCCAATCAGGCCAGTGTTTTCCTGCAGCAAAACCAAAACTCCAAGGAGATCATATTTGCTATACCCTTCGACCAGACCTATACAGCGGATGGCAGCACGGCATGGACCTTGCACATGGAAACGCTTCAGCCAGAAAACCAGGCAACATACAACTTTCAAAACTCACCCTGGGGAGGGATTTGCGCTATCCCGCAGTTTATCAGCACATTCGACCCTCAGGATAGCCGCCTGGCCAGCAATTGGGTACAAGGCCAGCAATATACAGCCGCCGGCGTGCCGTTAAATGGATCGTTAGGCGCTTTTAAAGATAAGCCCCTGGCTTATATTAATGCTCTTCCGGGTGTAGATTCATCCGAAGAAGTTCACGGTTTCAGGTTAGGTAAATACCAGATCGTTTCAGGAGAACTGGTTGGCATGAGCAACGATTTCCCGTTGCTGCGCTACGCTGATGTGCTGATGATGAAAGCAGAGGCATCGTTAAGATCAGGAGATGCCGTTACCGCTGCCACCCTGGTTACCCAGGTGCGTCAAAGGGCATTTACCAACAATCCGGCTAAAGCTGTTGTTACAGCGGCTCAGCTTTTGTCGGCAACTACGGTGTATGATTACGGATTGAACAATCACTTGCAAACAACCCACGAAACCGTATCTGATATTCAGTACGGCCGTTTTCTGGACGAATTAGGCTGGGAGTTTGCCCAGGAAGGAAGACGAAGACAGGATTTGATCCGGTTTGGGGTATTTACTAAAAAATCGTGGTTGTCCCATTCACCCAACGGCGATTACCGCACCTTACTGCCAATACCCACCAGTGCGCTTCATACCAACGGTAACCTTAAACAAAATCCGGGATATTAACAAGGAATAAAACTACACCTCAGCACAATAACCTGGCGGGTTAGCATTAAGCTGCCCTGCCAGGTTATTACAATTATTTAAAGCGATTATGAAAGTTCGGTGATCCATGAAAGAAATACCATTATCTAAAAATAAATTAAAGTGGTTTAAGATACTGGCCATGATTACACCCGTTGTGATACTGATTTTATTTGAGCTTACTCTACGCTTTGCCGGATACGGGCACAATACCGATCTGTTTATCCGCTATCCAGATGACCCGTCCTATTGGGTTATGAATAAATACGCATCCGCACGCTATTTTTCAGACACGGTAAACGCTACGAAAGGGAACATTGAGGCTTTCAAAGTTAATAAAACTGCCAATACGGTAAGACTGTTTGTACTTGGCGAATCCACAACAGCCGGATACCCATATGGCCATAACGGGTCCTTTCATCGCTGGTTGTACTACCGGCTGATGAATACTTATCCCGGCATCCATTTTGAAGTTATCAATCTTTCCTTAACCGCGGTTAACTCCTATACCGTACTGGATTTCGGGAAACAACTCGTGGATTATAAAGCAGATGCCGTGCTGATCTATACCGGGCATAATGAATATTATGGTGCCTTAGGCGTAGGTTCAACCAGCCATATCGCTAACAACCGTACATTGGTAAGACTGGTTCTTCAATTACGCCGCTCCCGCATTGTTCAGTTAATTGAGTCCTGCTTGAGGAACCTCAAAAGCGGAACAAAAACAAGTGTTAATCAAAGAGAGAACCTGATGAAAAGAATGGCTGCCAGCCAGCAGATCAGATATGGTTCCGAAGAGTACAATACAGGTATCACACAGTTTCAAACCAATATGGATGAACTGTGCCAGGTATTGCAGCACAGATCCATCCCCGTGTTTTTAAGTACCTTGGTTAGTAACGAAAAAGACCAGCCGCCTTTTATCAGCGGCGGGGAACGAGCAAACGCCAGGGCTGAATTTAAAAAAGCGGATTTACTGTATGCTTCGGGCAATTACGGCTTAGCTAAACAACTATTTGTTAAAGCAAAGGAACTTGACCTGCTACGTTTCCGGGCACCAGACACCCTCAATAGGCTCATTACCGCGCTTGCGGCAAAGTATAAAAATGTTCACCTGGTTGATGCCAGAAAAATCTTTGAAGCACATTCACCGCACCAGGTATTGGGAGCCGAAACGCTTTTAGAGCATGTCCATCCCAATCTATATGGTTATGCACTTCTATCAGAAGCTTTTTATCAATCTATTCATCAATCAAAGCTCATCAAAGCAACCATTGGACAGGAAATGTCATTTAAGGATCTTTTAAGGCGGATGCCTGTTACGAGGATGGATTCGCTTTACGGAGCCTATACTATTATGATGTTAAAATCCGGATGGCCATTTAACGAACCGATACCTGTTGATTATAAGCGTGGAAATTCATTGGACGAACAATTGGCAGGTGCTTTAGCGGTCAACAGAATCAGTTGGACCGATGCGATAAACCAGTTATTTCAGCAAAGCATGAAATCAAAAGACTATAAGACTGCGTTGAAAGCTGTTGAAGCAGCACTGCTTGAATCTCCCCAAAATATAACCTACAAAATTTATGCTGCCAGGCTCAGTTTTGATCTTGGCAATTTCACAGATGCTGTTTTTTATTTTAAAACGGCTTTTGACCAGCAGCCATCATTCGAGAATATCCGCAATATGTACCTCGTGTATTTAAAAACAGACCAACCGGAAAAATCAATACCCTATATTGAGGTTGGCATACGTCTGCATCCCCGGGATCTTTCTTTGTCAGTCATGCTGGCTACGGTTAAGGATATCGTGAAAGCAAAAACCAGGCTCGCTCTATCCCCGAAGGACGCATCCCTGAAAGAAAGAATATCATTAGATTACCAGGTTATAAGCATTGATGATGTTGCCGGGAAATATAGAACAATCCTACTTAAATAAGTTATGACTAATAAACCGATCAATAGAAAATTCGGACTGGTAACGGGTATAGCCTGCCTTATTTTCAATATATGCCTGGCGGTGTTTAAACACAGTACCAATATGTTACCAGGCGCTACGGGTCTAATCCTTTTGTTGGCCGCCCTCACGGTTCCGGATTTCTTAAATCCAATCCGGATCGTTTGGAACAAAATCGGCGAAATCTTAGGTTTACTCAATACCACAATAATCTTGTCCATTATGTTTTTCCTGATTATTACCCCAATCAGCATATTACTGAGGCTTTTTAAAAAACGTGCAATCGAAACGGAATGGCAGGAGCAGAAGATAAGTTACTGGCAGCCTTCGGAACAATATGAAAAGGGATCGTACAAGCAACAGTTTTAATTCATCTTAAAATATATCATATGGAAATAGTAATTGAGTTTTTTCACTTCCTGCAGTCCCGTAAGCGCTACTGGTTATTGCCACTGTTTGCAGTGCTCTTTTTATTGGGGCTTTTACTGGTGCTGGCGCAGGGATCAGCACTGGCGCCATTCATCTACACTTTATTTTAAGGGCATGTACATTCTGGGGATCTCTGCTTTTTTTCATGATAGCGCCGCCTGCCTTCTAAATGATGATTCAATCGTTGCGGCCGCACAAGAGGAACGGTTTACCCGGAAAAAAAACGACGAAAGGTTCCCTGCATGTGCTGTAAGTTATTGCCTGCAGGCGGCCGGGATCGGATTAGATCAAGTGGACTACATCGTCTTCTACGAAAAACCTTTTTTAAAATTCGAGCGTCTTTTAGAAACCTCTTTATCCTTCGCTCCGAAAGGTTTTTTATCATTTACGAAGTCAATGCCGCTCTGGTTAAAAGAAAAGCTATTTTTAAAAAAGAAGCTTCTACAGGAACTGAAGAAAATAGACCAGCGATTTGATAATCAGAAGGTTAATTTACTTTTCAGCAGCCATCACATGTCGCACGCGTCTTCCGCTTTTTATCCTTCTCCTTTTAACCATGCCGTAATACTGACAGCCGACGGAGTAGGCGAATGGACAACCACTTCTGTATCGATAGCCGAGGGTAATAGAATCAAATTTATCAAAGAAATTAGATTCCCCCATTCCATTGGCCTGTTATATTCTGCATTTACCTATTATTTAGGTTTCAAGGTAAACAGCGACGAGTATAAGGTTATGGGATTAGCGCCGTATGGTAACCCCCGGTTTGTAGACCTCATATTCAAACACCTGGTGGATCTCAAAACAGACGGTTCGTTCCGGTTAAATTTAAAATACTTCGGCTATTGTACAGGTCTTACCATGACAGGCGTAGCATTTGAGCTATTATTCGGTAATCCACGCCGTGAGCCGTTAATGCCCGTCACCTCGTTTCACATGGATGTTGCCCGGTCTATCCAGGTGGTTATCGAGCAGATCATGTTAGCGATAACTACTACCCTATTCCAGGAATTAAAGATCGATAACCTTTGCATGTCAGGTGGTGTAGCGTTAAATTGTGTGGCGAATAGTAAAATACTTCGTCAATCGGGCTTCAAAAACATTTGGATACAACCGGCTTCCGGCGATGCGGGAGGTGCTTTAGGGGCCGCATACGCAGTATACTACGATTATTTAGAAAACCCGAGACTTATAACATCGCCAAGCGATAAAATGCAAAACGCATTACTGGGACCGTCGTTTCAGGATAACGATGTTAAAACGGAGCTATTAAACCAAAACGCCACGTTTGAAGAGTTGACCAAAGACAACTATTACAGTGCCGTAGCGGATCAAATAGCAAACGGAAAAGTAGTGGGGTATTTCAGAGGTAGAATGGAATTTGGTCCGCGGTCACTCGGGGCGCGAAGCATCCTTGCAGACCCACGCAACCACAGGATGCAATCCATACTCAATCAAAAAATAAAATTCAGGGAATCCTTTCGTCCGTTTGCTCCGGCAATTTTAGAGGAACATGCTCCATCCTACTTTGACATCACTGAAAAAAGCCCGTATATGATGCTCGTAGCCGATGTTACTGAAGACGTCAGGATTTATCCAGATAAACAGAAACAAGTTCTGCACGGATTTGATTTGCTAAAGCAGATCCGGTCAACAATTCCTGCTGTAACACATGTGGATTTCTCCGCAAGGGTACAGACCGTTGGACAGGATAGCCATCCTGATTTTTATAACCTGATAAACGCTTTTTATAAGATTACAGGGTGCCCGATACTCATCAATACCTCCTTTAACAGGATGAACGAACCGATAGTCAACACTGTATCTGATGCACTGGCCTGCTTCGGGCAAACTGGAATTGATGTTTTGGTGATCGGGCGTTTCCTAATCAGGAAGAAGTAAAATTTTAGCAACTAACAAAATGCATGGCATAAGCCCCAGATCGTGAATTTCGATTCAATTATTAATTCGAAATTTTGTTAGCTGCCTAACCGGTCACCCATAAGTAATAGTGGGCAGGTATCCCTTGATAATCGAGCAATTTAGTATATGATATTTTAATACGATTTTGATTAATGGCATTGGTGATGGATGTTTATTCATCATTAGTAACAAAACCATTAGTAACAAAACTACAGGCCGAGCATGCTTGTACAAATGATCCAAGTCCCGGAAAAACTTGATCTGTGTCAATCTATAAAAAACCACCCAAGTAACTCATTTCATCACCCTTAATGATAGCGATCAATCTACAAGCACAAAGTATTCCACGCATTTACAGGTATAAAGCAATGTCACGAAAACATTTCATAAATATTTTACTTAAACAGTTTACCTGAAAGAACTGTTTATTTTTTACCTGGCGGTAGTAATACCAAAATATGCTTCTCCTTTTTTGCTTAGCTACAAAGCCCTCCGATACACTTAGCAATGGTTTATTTTTAATAACGAGCATCATTCAGGGCTTCATTTGTTTATAGGTTATGCCGCCAAAAGCGATTCTTGCGAGTTAGTATTAACCAGCCCTGGATATCAATTGCTGAATTCTGATAAACAGTTATATCCGTCTCAGATGATGAAAATCTATATGTCGGTTAAATAAAGTATTTTTGTCCCGAAATCGAATCTGATAACTTCTCATGAATAATAATAGTGGCGAATTTACTAACCCTGAAAAACATAACGATTCCGGATTGACCGAACCTCTCCAGGAGATGGATATAGCGAAGATTGCTCTTGATTCTGCCAATGTTGGCATCTGGATTATGGACCCCGTCTCCGGGAAATTCCTCCCCTCGGAACGTACCAGGGATTTATTCGGATTTTTGCCTGGAGCTGATATGTCTTTTGAGGATGCCATGTCAAGGGTTGTTGATAAATACAGGAAAAGTGTAAAGCTCGCTATTGAGAATGCATTTAAAAAACAGCATACCCTTTACATTGAATTTCCGATTACGGGCTTTGCCGATCAGAAACAAAGATGGTTGAATGTAACCGGGGGATTTAGTAGCTCAACAGCCACCAACAGCTATTTCTCGGGGATTATTATGGACGTTACCGAGCAGAAGCAAAATGACCTGAGACGGAGTAAATTTATTGGCATGGTTAGCCATGAGCTAAAAACGCCGCTTACCGCCTTGAAGGCTTATGTACAGATGCTCAATAACTGGGCTAAAAAACAGAAAGATAATTTTACGATAGGGGCACTATCAAAAGTGGATAAGCAGGTTAAAAAAATGCTTAACATGATTAATAGCTTGCTTAATTTATCCGGTGCCGAAGCCGGTAAAATACATTTGAAAAAAGAAGAGTTTAGGCTTGATGTATTGATCAACGAGGTGGTGGAAGAAACTTTATTTATAACTTCTACTCATCATATCGTTACCTCTCCCTGCGATTCGGTTACCATCAACGCCGATCGTGAAAAAATAGAACAGGTACTGGTAAACCTGCTGAGCAATGCAGCAAAATATTCTGATAAAACTGCGGAAATAGAAATAGGTTGCACCGTACGCGGCGATAATGTGGAGGTAAGCGTAAGAGACCAGGGGCTTGGTATAGCGCCTGCGGATATTCAAAAGCTTTTTTTGCCTCATTACCGTGTGGAAAGTAAAGAAACAGAAAAAATTGCAGGTTTTGGTATAGGGCTTTATCTGTGTGCCGAAATCATCAACAGGCACCATGGTAAGATATGGGCAGAAAGCGAACCTGGCAAAGGGAGCACATTTAAATTTACGCTCCCGGTTGGGTAAGCTTTAGCGAAACCGTAATTTAATCCCTGAAAATTCAATTCGCGCTTATTGCAGTAATTATACCAATTGTTTTTCAACTATCGCTACCAGGTCATCAATGTCGTAGGGTTTTTCCAGGAAGTCGTCTGCACCGGCTGCGTAAGCGATTTCCTTTCCCTCCTTACTTGCTGAAATGACCACAATTGGAATGTGCCTCATTGATCCATTGTTGCGAAGTTGCCTCACTACCTGGTCGCCAGACAGGCCGGGCATCCAAAGGTCTATAAGCAACACATCCGGCTGTTCCTGTTCTATTAAAGATGCAACAGCGCCGCTATCAATAACAGCTATCACTTGGTGCCCTGCATCTTCTAAAATAAGGCGTGTGATATCCAGTATCTCCTGTTCATCATCACATACCAGTATTTGGCTCATATCATTAACGGTTAATAGGAATGGTAAAACTAAAAACAGCACCCTTGCCTTCCTGGCTCTCTACCCACAACGTGCCTCTGTGCTCTTTGATAATCTCGTTACTTACATACAACCCGATGCCCACTCCTGGAAACTTTTCCGAAATCTGGTCCGCGCGGTAAAAACGCTCGAAAATACGTTTATGATCCCGTTCATGGATGCCTACCCCGGTATCTGTAATGGATACTTTAACATATTCGGGCAAGATGCAGGTATGAACTATGACCTCTTTGCCTGTAGGCGAATATTTAACCGCATTATTGAGTAAGTTGAGTAAAACCTGCTCCAACCGTCCAAAATCGGCTGTAACCTCGATATCCGAAGAACCTTTCATCACCAATTTATGGGTCTGGGTTGTTGCCTGCACACCATTAACCGATTCGATGATTAACTGTTGAAAATTGAATTTCGAAAAAATCAACTCGACTTTACCCGACTGGATCTTTGAGACATCCAACAGATCGTATATTAATTTTTCCAGCCTGGCGATTGATTTGGATGCTGTTTCAAAACCGCTCAGGTATTGGGTATCGTTATTCTGCTGGGCTTTTCTTTGCAGCAACTGAAGATTTCCTTTAATACTGGTTAAAGGCGTTTTCATTTCATGGCTGGCTATACTGATAAAATCCTCTTTACGCTGCTCTATTTCTCTTTGTTCAGTGATGTCTTCTATGGCCAACAATATCCTGTTCTGGTATTTTCCCTTCAGCGTAACCTGGCGCGCGTTTAATACCAATAGCTTTCGGCCGATATTTGGAAACTCATTTTCAATTTCGAAACCTTCAAAGGGATTGTTGTTGGGCAAAACATTGATCAAAAGGTTTCTTAATTCAGGTAAATTCCATTGACCATCGTTATGCTCAAAAAGAACCCTGCCCCGAATGTCATTTTCAGCCACTTTAAAAAAGCGGCAAAAATGATCATTCACACTCAGCACCCTCATTTTTTCATCCAGCACCACCAGGCTTTCGCGTATAGTTTCGATGATACTGGCCAGATATGCTTCACTCTCCTGTAAATCTTCCGTACGCTCTAAAACACGTTCCTCCAAATTCTGCTTTTCGGATGCTAACGCATCTTCTGCTTCTTTTCTGCGGGTAATGTCATTTTGTATCCCAATAAAGTTGGTAACGTTTCCATCCCTGTCTTTAACGGGCGAGATCATCAGTTCGTTCCAAATCATCCGGCCATTTTTTTTATAGTTCCGGATCTCTACCTGGCAATGTTCGCCGTTTTTTATCGCCTCACGAAGCCGGCGCCTACCCTCCTGCTCATTGTCGCCATCCTGCAAAAAGCGGCAGTTATGGCCTATAATTTCTTTGTTGGTATATCCAGTAATGGATTCAAATGCTTTATTGCAATAGATGATAGGTTCATCAGGCTGGGTATGATCTGTGATCACCACGCCATGGTTGGATGCGCTGACCGCGGCTGCAAATAACCGGATATCTGTTTGGCCTGTATTTGGTAGTCGCTTTAAAAAATCATCCATAGATTCATAGTACAGCTTAAAAAAATATAGTAAAGGTTAATTAATAACATGATTTCTAAAAAATAGTTTGATAATTATTGCTTGATTTAATCAATAGCTATAAAATCGGGACACAACTTATCAGCTTTTTTAAATTTCAGGCCATGGAAAAACCGATTTTCAAGTTTTGATGCATACTGAAGCAATCGTGAGGATTTGAAGCCTATGGCATCTTGATGCCGGCCCGGAATGGAAACCGGCCGCTGTAGATCATAAAATTTAAAGGCACGAATAATCGTTGTCAGAACAGTCCAAATTGAATACGAAGCCGCACAAATGTGGATGATACTCTCTTGTATTTAAGGGCATTGCAGGTATACCGGGTAACAACGGCAACCTATCCGTATGATTACCATCGTTAAGTCAAGAATACCTGCCCTTGACTTATAATTTGGTTAACCTACGGTTATTTATGTGGACACACACACCTCTATATTTTTGCCAGGTAAGTAATTAGCCAGGTTGATCCCGGCAAAAAAACATCCCGCAAAAATTACAATTTTTATTTGTGCTTTTTCCCGAATTATAATGTTGGTAGCAACGATAATGTATGTTAGCCCTAAGGCAAAAATTAGTAATGCTCAATCAGGACACCGAAACCAAGCTCAAGGCTCGGGATCAAGCAAGCTTGACTTGACACTTTTTTTGCAGCTGGTGTCAAGTCAAGCGTATTTAGTATTTAGAATACTTAGTTAACTGATAGGCAGCTTCAAAAGTCTGTTAAGCTCCCATTCAACCGCATTATGGTAATAGTTTAAAGCCCTGTCGTGGTCGCAAAGCCCGTAGCTTAAATTTAATTGCTTTGCCATGCGGCACGCCATACGAAACAAATGTATAAATGCGATAAAGCGGATCTGGTTATTACAAGTTCTTAGATCGTGTTCAATCCTGTCGAATTCATTTGCGAGCGACTGTATCAGGCTATGCTTAATTTCTATCGCCGGAAATAAAGCGGGATCTTTAAGGTACATACAGATTATTGAAGCCTTGCTGGCATGATCGCAATTAAACTCAACCAGAATTTTCCAGAATGTTTCGATGTTTCCAGCCTGTTTATGCAACCTATGCTTGCTACACGCTATAAAAACCTCCAAAGCATCAAAGCAATGTTTAGTGCATTGGGTAACCAAGCTATCAAGGCAGCAAAAAGTATGGATGATATTAGCGGGGCTAACTTTCGCAGCCATGGCGATCTGCCTGATGGAGATCTGATCGATACCATTTTTACAGATCAATGCAATTGTATGATCTACAATTTGCTGTTTAGCAGTGTTGAGCATTGGTTGAGGTATTTGCGTAGCCATTCTGTTTTAGTTATAAGTAAATGATAAACCTTACTACCTGTTGCCGATATTCCCGGTAGCGTAATCATAGGCCGCCTTTTTAGCCTGAAAATCCGTTAGCGCCGTATTCAGCGTAACTTCAGCCTGCTGGTAGGCGGCCTGGGCATCCAGTACATCACTAACACTATTCAACCCGGCTTTGTAATTGTCATGGTTAACCTTAAGGTTTTCCTCCGCCTGTACAAGGTTATCTTTAGCGTAACTGATCTGTGTCAAAGCGTCTTTCAAATCGTACCAGTACTTCAAAATACCAACCTGTAGTTGGTTGCTGCCGTCGCGCAAATTATTTCTGGCCACCTGTTCGCTCAGCTTCCGCTGCTTCACTTTCTGGCGGTTGCCTCCCCAAAGGTTTTCAGAGATGGGGATACTGAGCGTGCCGAAAGCCAAGGGTGTAAACGAACTGCTGAAAGCACCGTTAAAGGAACCTAATTGCGAAGCGCTCAGGCCCACCGATAAGCTCGGCAAATTGTCGGCTTTGGTAAGCCTTGTTTGCAGGCTGCTGCTTTTTACCTGTAGCGCCAGTAAGCGGTAACTATTGATATTAGATAGTACAGTGTCGGGGTTAATACCCGGCAAAACCGGGTTAACAGCTTTGTTCAGCGTGTCCTGCATCACCATCAGCGAATCAAACGGCATACCGGTGTAAACCGAAAAATCAAACAGGGCAAGCATGCGGCCATTATTCAGCTTGCTTTTGTTAACCATTAACTGGCTAAGCTGTACTTTAACCTTAAGTAGGTCGTTCCGGGCAACAAGGCCTGAGGCAAGCATATCCTTCTGTATTTTAAGGATACTGTTCAGCAGGGTTTCGTTTGCCTTAATGGTTTTACTTTGCTCCTGCAGGTTAACAATGTTCCAGTACTTTTGCTCTGTTAGCAGCAATACGGAGTCTGCCGATTGGCGGGCCAGTATTTTGCTGGTTTCAACCTGCAAAGCGGCAAGCTGATTACTGGTAACTATCTTACCGCCTGCATAGATGCTTTGCGTACCCATTAGGGCACCCGTGTAAATATTACTTATCCCTTTATTAAGTAAACCGGGTATGGCCGGAACAATATCTTTGAATCCGTACAAGGCCACGCCGGTACCACTTACGCTGGGTAAGTAGTTAGCTTTAGCCGCCTTAAGGCCGGCCTCAGCTGAGCTGATGCTTAACTGGCCGTTTTTTATAGCATTACTATAAGCCAGAGCCGCCTGCTTGCTTTGCTCCAGGGATACCGGATGCTGCTGCGCGCCCGCGGCATGTAGCATAAGCAGAAATATAATTGAAAATAGGAGGGTTCTCATGATGATGATTGTTTTTTAATTAAGCTACTTGCGGATTAGTTTCAACCTCATCTTCTTTCCTGAAAAACAACCAGTAGAGAGTAGGCAGAACAAATAAGGTAAGCAGCATGGAGATCAATAAGCCGAAGCAGATAACGGTACCGAGCGGCCCCCAAAGCGGTGATCCGCTGATGATCATTGGAGTAACTCCAACGGCGGCGGCCGACGAAGTTAAAAATATGGGCCTCATCCTCCGCTCGGCAGAGAGCGTTGCCGCCTCTTTTACGGTTTTGCCTTCATGTGCCCGCAGTTCTTCGGCATGGTCTATCAGGATGATCCCGTTACGGACAACGATTCCGCATAAAGCCAGCAAACCCAGGAAAGAAGTAAACCCAAACGGATAGCCAGTTACCAGCAAGCCGAACGATGCGCCAAGCAAACTGAGCGGCATGGTGGTAATACTCAGTAAGGCATGTTTCATTTTTTTGAAATGCCATACCAGGATGAGGAAGATCAGCACGATGCTCATCAGCAGGGCGGTTCCCATAGGACCCTGGTTTTCCATTTGCAGCTCCAACTCACCGCCGTAGGCAATCTCAACGCCTTGTGGTAGCTTAAGCTTTTCAATTTCCGGCTGCATTGCGGCCAGAACGCTGTTGGCTACGGCATGCTGCGCCACATCCATCCTGACAGTGAGTGTACGGATGCTGTTACGCCTAACCACCTCACCATCGTGCCAGTCGGATGCGATGCTGGCCACCTGCCGGAGCGGTACGGTGCTGTTGGTTTGCTGCGATGGGATATTCAGTTCCATTAAATTTGAGGTACTGGTTCTTGAAGCCCTGGGCGCTTTTATTTTAACGTCAATCTGGTAGTTGCCCTCCCATACGCTCGTCGCTTTAATACCGTCGGTATTCATGGCGATGGTATTGGCTACATCACTTTTGGTTAGGCCAAGCCGTGCCAATTCCTGCGTTTTAATATCCAGCTTAACACCTTCTTCCATTTCGTTGTAATCGGTACGCACCCAGGTTACCTGGCTGTTTTTCTTTCCAATAGCAATTACCTTGTCGCCAATGGCTTTTAAATTCTGGATGTTATCGCCCGAAATGCGAACCTCTATCGGGGCTGGCGCACCTGCCATGTTGAGCTGCTTCATCCGTACATAAGCCGATGGGAATATATTGCTGTATTTATGCGTATATTCTGCAATCATCTCTTCGGTCGCTTTATCGGAGGTGGTGTTAACCAGGATCTGGGCATAGTTTTTGGCCGAAAGGTTTGGCGCATACACGGTATGGAAACGCGGCGAGCTGGTGCCAATAAAGCTGGTGTAGTTAACCACCCTCTCATCTTTGCGCATAATGCGTTCCATACCCTTGATTACGCTATCTGTTTGCGCAAGGTTATAGCCGCTGGGCAGGTAAACCTCCATGGCAAACTGATTACGATCAATAGTAGGGAAAAGCTGCTGGGGCAGCTTGCTCATAAATAGCATACCTACAACTACAGATAAAACTCCGAACATTACCGTAAGCCTATAATGTTTGATGGCGTTGCCGATATTTCTGTCGAAAAATGCCTGTAGATAATCAAGCATCGATTTTTTGTCTTTGGGCTTATCTGGATTGTGAAGCCCTTTCCTGATGAATAAGGTGTTAAAGAACGGTACCAGCATCATGGAGATGATAAGCGACAGCACGAGCGCGATGGTAATGGTTACCGGGAAAACGCTGATAAAGTCTTTAGCGGTACCTGTCATAAAAAACATCAGCGGAAAAAATGTAGCCGAGATGGCCAGCGTAGCGGTAAAAACAGATGGAAACAACTCCTGGGCACTGCTTTTAGCGGCTTCCCATACCGACATGCCATGATCTAATTTCTCCACATGGTTGTCAATAACAACGATGGGGTCATCAACAACGATCCCGAGCACCACAATAAGCGCTGCCAGCGTAACCGTATCGAGTTCAATACCGGCCAGGTACATAATACCCAAAGTTGCCGAAATAGTAATAGGGATAGTAGCCGCGGCCACGGCAGCCACCCTGAAAGGCAGCAGCAGCAAGGCAACGATAACCACACCGATAAGCGCGAAACTAAACTCTTTCATAAAATGGGTGATGGATTCGTCAACTACTTCGGGCTGATTAGCCAGCCTAACCAGTTTAATATCGGGCGGCAAATGAGCGCTTACCTTGTCCAACTGTTCCTCCAGCTCTTTACCAAATTTTACAATATTTTTCCCCTTCACCATCTCCAGCGACACAACGATGCTTTTGGTGCCATTCGATGTAATGTAGCTGTCTGGCTCATCATACTCCCGTTTGATTGTAGCGATATCCCGCAGCCTCACAGGATTACCCTTGTCATCCCGTCGTACCACTTGTTCGGCCAGGTCAGCCTCGGTTTTATAAAAGCTGCTCAGGTGTATAGGGCGGTCAATGATCTTCCCATCTTCAGTTCCTGCAGCGCTGATGGCTCCTTCGTTCTGGAGTACGTTCATCAGTGAGCCCGCGGTTACGCCATTTTGCAGTAATTTATTATTATCAACATAAATACCAATCTGCTCATTTAAATTTCCGGTATGGGATATCTTGGCAACATCCTTAACATGTCGCAGCTCAGCTTCAATCTCCTCCACATTTTTTTGAAGCTCTTTGTAGGGGCGGGTAGATGATTCAACAGCCAGCAACAATGCCGATGTATTACCAAAGTCGCTGTTCACCATAATCCCTTTTACCTCGCGTGGCAGTTGCAAGGTGAGTACCCCATTTTTTATCTTATTCCAAAATGCCTTTGTATCGGGCCCGTTCACCTGTTCGGATACTTCCAGGAAAATATACATGATGCCATCCCTGGAGTAGGAGTAGGTTTTTGTTTTATCAACCTCGTTGTTGCTGAACAGGTATTCTTCTACTTTCTTGGTCAGCTGCTCTTCTACTTGCGCCGAAGAAGCTCCCGGGTAAAAGCCAACAATAACACCTTGCCTGATGGTGAAATCTGGAAACTCATTACGCGGCATATTGAACAGGCCTAATATACCCAGCAAAACCAATACCGTTGCCAGAGTTAACGGCAACACATGGTAACGCATGGCCCACTCGATCAAATTACTTTTTTTCTCTTCCATGGCTACCGAATTATTTGATTAAGGTTACCGGTGATTGGTCAGCCAGCTTTTGAAAACCCGAGGTGATCAATTGTTCATTGCCAGTTAACCCGCTGTTGATCGCCATTCCGTTGTTATAGAGCGCGCCTGTTTCTACCTGCTTTCTTTGCGCCTTATTACCTGATGCAATTACGTAAACAAAATTGTGCCCGCTTTCATCTACCTGAACAGCTTCAAGCGGAACAACAATTTCATTGTTGCTTTTTTGAGCTGCCTTCCCCGCCGTGCCGGCCGGAAACGTCACCTTACAAAGCATGCCCGGCCTAAGTTCCTGACCCGCGTTAGCCAGTTTTACCTTGATGTTGTAATTGGCACTGTTATTCAGGGCCAATACGCCAACTTCGCTAATGCGGCCCTCCAAAGGCTGGTTGCCCAAAGCGTCAATTTTAACCAACGCGCGGTTGCCTGCTTTATAAAGATTAATTTCGTTTTCGGGCACTGCCACCAGCACATCTACCGAATGGGTATCCAGCAGTTGTGCCACCGGTTGCCCCGGAGCCGATATGGCGCCCGCCTCTGTACGCTTTTCACCTATAAATCCGCTTTGCGGTGCATAAAGGCGGGTATGAGCTATGTTTTGATAGGTGGCGCGTGCCGAAGAGCTGGCCTGCTCATAATTGGCTTTGGCTTCCAGCATTTTAATTTCGGCTACGCTCCCTTTTTCAAAAACCGCTAAAGTCCGTTTGTAATTCTCTTCGGCAAGTTTAGCCTGAGCCATCTGTGCGTTATACTGGTTGCGATAGGTTGTCTCGTCTACCGTGGCCACCAGTTGGCCTTTTTTCACATAATCTCCTGTTTGAACAGGAAAAGAATTGATGGTTCCGCTTACCTGGAAACTTAAATCTACCGCTTTATCTGCCTGCAGTGTGCCATTGTACACCAGCTGGTTGCCGCTTGTAGCAGAAGCGGTATTAAGATTAATGGCCTGAACGCGAATAGTGTCGGTTTTAGGAGTCTGGCTCTTATTGCCAGAGCAACCCCCTATTGAAATTAATAGCAGGAGGGATGACCCTGTTAGTAAGGTATTGAAGTGATTCATGGTTGTTTTGTTTGTTTATTTTACATTTAACGTTTTATGTATTTTTGTCGAAATTATTTCAAAAAAAAATTATTTTAGCCCATTACAAAAAATTTCAACTATCCAGGTTAATTTTTCTTCAAAGTCAGGGAAACGGTCAAACAGAATAATCTCTTGTTCAAAGCTCCTTAAGGCAACAACCATGGTTTCACCTAAAAACCGGCTATCCTGGGGTGATAACGGCTTGATTTCGCCTTTTTCAATTGCCCATCTCAGTACTTGATCAATCAATGCAAATTCTTCATCCAGCAAAAGCCTCATTTTGTTGAATAGCAAAGAAGGATCGTGCCTTAGGTCGCGAAATACAAGGTAATATTGTTTAACCAGGACTTTTATCGCCTTTAATTTTTGCAATTGAAAATTTGCCATATTTTGAGCTAACGATGCATCTTTAGAAACACTATGCGCGCACAACTCCAAAGTATGCTTCAGCATTTTTTCAACTACCGCATCAAACACTTCTGTTTTATTGTTAAAATAGTAGTATAACGAACTCCTTCCCTTCCTGCTTGCAGAGGAGATATCTTGCATAGAAACCTTTATAAATCCATACGTTTCAAACACACCTGTAGCAGCTGCAATGATCTCTTCTCTAACCTTATCGTCAAGCACCTTATCTTTCATTCGACAAATATACAAATTTTGTTTAATGTCAATACTTTTTTTATTTTTTTATTGCGATGCCCAAATACACATTAATATTAATTTATGCGCTATTTGGGATGCAGTTGCAATACTTAACGCCCGTAATATTAGGATAGGCCTGTTTCGGTATGAAGCAACGCATTAGCATACAATAATTTGAATAGGTATCACTGGCAGTAAACTGGCGTACTTTGCAGGCGAGGCGGGGCAGGAAAAAGTAATTAGTAGTTATAATACCAGTACTCCATATGATGCTCATGATGCAACCCGGGAAACCCTAATATCAGAATATAATTGCACACAAGCCGGACCTAAATATCCGGCTTGTGTGCAATTGGACCACAGCTGCGATGTGCCATTTTCCCAGGGGCTTTCAGCGCTTCTATCTCAAGCCACGTAATTATTACCACACGCCACGTTTGTAATTTGTACGGTTATGGGGGGATTACATTCTGAGCATGGATTACCAGATAATGTCCTGATTCCGTTGGGTTCAGCAAGTATTTCAATGCCACAGTTTATACAACTAACATCGTCCCATACGCTATCAATATGATTCCAAGTATCAAAACCAACCTGGCAGTTAGTGGAAATACAGTTACGGTATAAAATATCATTAGCATAAATATCCACGAATTCCGGCCTTGGATCGGGGGCCCAGCCAAAACCTGTACCATACCCAAGTTCCGGATTTATAGTTCCTTTCGCATCGGTAACGATAACATTTTCAGCTTTACAATTAGTAAAAGAAACGGCTGTCCCCGCTACACTAAATCCTGCACTTTGTTTATCCTGCGGATTAATAGCCTTAATATTCTTAACTGTGCAGTTTTTTATTGAAACTATTGATCCATAAACTTCCAAGCCAGTAGCCTTTGCACCCGAATTTGATAGGGCAACGCCATCGGTAACGCCATCTGCAGTAAAGCCGTTAACTTCGATGTCTGTATCCAAAAATACCGACATGCCGTGGCAATCATCACAGCATCCGGTCATATTGGTAGCATTGCAATTTTCATAAACCAGTGCTATGCACAAAATCGGAATAAAACCTAAAACAGTATGCCCCAATGTTGCGGTGTTGCCATTAAAATGCGATTGAAAATTTGCAGATATGCAGTTTTTCGTGGTGATTTTTGAAGATAACAGGTAACTATAACCCTGCACAGAGCCGTCATTATTAACAAACGATTCCATTGAACAGTCGCTAACAGTTCCATTTTTGGCACAAACGATTTGAATGCCTGCACTCGCACCCGAAATTACGTTCAAATTTTTCACCAAGCAGCTGGAAATTGCGAGGTTTGCCCCATCAAAAATCAGTATCCCAGCCGGACTTAAACCTTTTGTCAAATTATTAAAGCTAAGCCCATCAACCATTATGCTGTCGATAGTCAATTCAAATACCGACTTAGCATAAATACCATAATAGCACATGTTTTTTAATATGCCATTTTGAATAGAAACAAATTGGGCATTTTGAACGTTTATACCGACAATGAGTTTACTGTTGTCTGTTATATCAGCCGTTAAACTGAAACCAGCCATATCGAGCACAACATGATCGGCATTGATGACGATAGCCGAACCATCTCCATTTTCTGCTTTCCATTTTATACTGTTGGCAAAACGATATGTTCCTGATTGTGTGATGATAATTCCATTTGGCGGAATATCAGAGATTACAAACCCGTCCTGTGGTTGCGGGTTTTGCCCGCTAAATGATCTGGTTACAGCATTGATATCATCAATGGCGCCAGAGACATCGTACTTTTGAAGCAGCGTATTTTTGTCCAGATTTTTAAAAAAATCATTAGAAAAAATTTGGTCGGCTATTGTTTGTGATTTTTCTGAAAGCATAACTGTAATTTTTTTGATTATTTAATACCTAACCTTTTCTGTATTTAAGCCATCACATGAGGAGCATCCGGTAATCTTTACCTAAAGGCCGGACGCTTATCTGGTGAAGGATAATATACCCAAATCTTATCCCGCCCGCAAATGGAACCGGCAAGCCAGATACACTGGCCCCCCTCCTAATCCAGCCTAACCCAAATGATGAAAGAAGGCTTGTTGGGTATGTTTTCGCTGTTATCTGATCTACCTTTTTTATGACTCCGTTACATCGGAAATAAAACGTCGAGAAGGGTAATCTTGAGGTAATCAACTGCGCCGACAGAACCAGTGGGTGGAAAATGAAGCAAAACAGCACCTACCCGATCAGTAAATGGAAAGCCATATGCTTTTGTTACAGGCAGCAGCGTAGCTGCCCAATCATTATAATAGTCTTTATTATAGGGCTGCGCGCCTGCAAATTGTAACCCGGGATGTTTCTTTGCAGCTTTGAACCATTCACTGGAAGTGCATTGGCCAAGTGGAATTTGGTTGATTGGATTGAGGGTTTGACTTCCCGGAAAACCAACATTCATCCCCGCCAATAGGTCGCCTACAATCCACCCAAAAACATCGTTTACAATTCCCTGAGTTGTATAAGGCGAATTTCCATTTATGGTTACGGTGTATGGCGGATTTGCACCGTAAATGCCAGTCATTGCGTTTAGGTCATCAAAATTAATGGTAATAGTTACCTGCCCCACAACACTGCCTGTCCCTGTCATTGTAACTTGTTTAGAAGCCACGTCAAATGTTGCAGTAAGGGCATAGGTTTGATGCGCGGTTGGTCCCGCTCCTTGCGGCAAGCCATAAAAAGTTCCGCTAATTGCGGTGAGGTAAGAAAGCGAAGACAGGTATTTAAAATAAGCATTCCAAGTGTGGTACCCGGCTGAAAGTCCCGGGCCGTTTACACGCACAAAATCGTTATCCGAATAAACAGCAGCCTTATTGCCCGAAAGGCTTATCAGATATTCAATGGCATTGCCAATTACAGCGCCACTACTACAAGTAAGGCTTTTTACCATTTTGCCATTTTTCCAGGTACTTGCTTCCATAGGGATGCTAAAGAAATCAATAGCGCTTAAATCCATATTGTTGGCCGGGTTACCATAAACATTGAGCTCAATAAAAGCATACGTTGTGTTGTAATTAGGATCATTACTGTTGTTAGAGCTTGGCTGATAGCCTTTTCCTAAGCCCTGCAAGCCATTTCCCCCGAAATTAAAGTAAATGCGTCCGTTGGTGAAAGAATTCAACGAAACATTGGGCATTTTTCCGAGTTTAGGAAAACCAGAAATCTCACTGTTTAGTTGGTGAAAACTATAGGCGGTATCTCTTTGTAAGTTAACGCTTCCGTTTGCACCGTGCTGTCCCCGTCCAAAACTACCGTTCAGGAACTGAACCCAAACGGCATCGTTAGCGATGCCTGTTTTATTTTCAAACACAATAGGGATAGTAGGTCTTGCTGTCGTTTTAGTTTCCATTTTTGTGATAATTTAAATAAGTTTTTAATTTTAATAACTGATACTATTGAGCCGGTTTATTCTGTAAGGGCGAGGCCGCTTTTTAAACCGGTTCTGCTCCGCTACCGAAGCGTTTAGTGATATAAAGTTGGGGTAAATTAAAAAGCCATGTAAGAGGATAAGTAAGCGATATCACAAACCAGTATTTATATCTGTTTTTTTAATTTGTATAGGGGTAAATACCTACAGCGGAGATCATAACTTTGAATTGTCACCGATCGCGCTCTACAAAAAAAGACGCATACAACGCCTGACAAAACTCCTTGTGATTAAAAAAAAGACTTTGCATACGTAAACAGCATTGCAGCTATTTATTAAAGTTTGCTTGATGAATTAGCTATTTTTTAAGAAAATGTGACCTGAAAAGTTGGTATTAACCGTTAACTTGTGCTGATTATGTAGCTCTTAACCCTACAACCCGATAGCGATACATGGCCAAATCAAGTGAAATATACAGAAGCCGGATTAATAAGGTGATTGATTATGTTAATAACAATTTGCATAAATCCACTTCGCTGGAAGAACTGGCTTCGGTAGCTTTTTTTTCTCCGTTTCACTTTCACCGCATATTTGTTGCCGTTACAGGAGAGACTATTAACAATTTTACTAACCGCATGCGTAACGAAAAAGCCGCGCGGCTTCTGAAATTCTCAAAGAAATCAATATCAACAATTGCGTTAGAATGTGGTTTTTCTTCAGCTTCAACGTTTTCCCGTTTATTTAAACAGTATTTTGAAATCTCGCCAAGTAATTACAGGAAGGGCGGCAAAATAGAAAACAGCAAGATTCGCAAAGAATTGCATCCCATTAGTGAATATCATTGTGATATGACAGCCGACGAACTGGGAAAAAAATTTCCTGTTGAAATAAGACAACTTCCAGAAAGGCGAATTGCTTATAAAAGGGTGTCGGATGCTTTCAGGGAAGGCGTAGTTTTAAATGCTTTGGATGAAATGGTTAAATGGGCAAAGCGAATGAACTTATTCCGCTCAGAAACGATTTTCGGTATGTCTATGGACGATCCTGAAGTGACACCAAAAGAAAAATACCGTTACGAGGTGTGTATCACTCTTCCGGAAGACTTTAAAATTGATCCGGAAAATTTGATAGATACAACGACTTTACCAAGGTGTAAATACGCCGTTACCCAGGTTTCCGGCCATCTTAATTTAGTTTCGGCAGCTATGCATTACCTCTTCGACATTTGGTTGATTAACAGTGCCTATGAATGTGAACCGCAGCATGCCTTGGAGGTATTTTTAGATAAAGACAATATCGGTAATTGGCACTACTTTGATTTAGAAATATTGATTCCGGTTAAAAAGTTAAACAGCTATTAAATAAACAAATGATGAAAAGAGTTTTATTGATAAGCGTATTGATCGCCGGTTCATTTCTGGCGGGTTTTGCATTTAAAACAGTAATTAACAACAAAGGAGATATAAAAATGAAAAAAGTAACCGGTATAGGAGGCATTTTCTTCAAATGCAAAGACCCAAAGGCAGTTAACGAGTGGTATAAAACACATCTTGGGTTTGATACAACCCCATATGGAACAAGCTTTGAATGGCGCCAAGCTGATGACAGCACAAAAAAGGGACTTACCCAGTGGAACACTTTTCCAGAAAATACAAAATATTTCGACCCTTCATCAAAAGATTTCATGATCAACTACAGAGTAGAGAATTTGGAAATCCTGGTTGAAGAGCTAAAAAAGGAAAATGTCACTATCGTAGATAAGATTGAAACCTATGATTACGGAAAGTTTGTTCATATCTTAGACCCTGAAGGAAATAAAATTGAATTGTGGGAGCCCAAGGATTAAATAACTGAGCAACATTGGGGGAGTGTAAAATAAATCCACCGATTCTTAGTCATACCAATTGCTAACCTCGCAAAATGCCATCAGCTTTAATAAACGTAGAGCTATTGAAAATGCTGGCGGACTTCTAATATTTTGAAGGTTTTGGCAATGATCATTATATTGATTTGAATAAGTCTGCGATAACCAGCCGGGGCAGGTTATCGCAGACAACTTTTGCATCCTTCGCCTTCGCTCCACAGAATTTTACATCCTGCTTATCTCATCCACTTTGATTTCCTGTACACACATCCGCTGCTGTAGCAATCAAAAATTTAGGTTTCTATTCCGTTAATTAGGCGCTACGTCTTTCCGAGAAAAAAAATTATACAGATTGACCAGGAATACCATCTGTTTATTGAGGCTGCCCAACCCCTTCTGATAGCAATTTATACAAACTCCCATTGATGTGCCTCGTCCAGCCAACGTTGCAATCATCATAACACTCGCAAGCCGGAGCTAAGCCAACATGTGTCATCGTTATTTCGGTAGCACTACCTACAGGCGCAATTTCCCAAACTACACTCGTGTTTTTCCATTCCTTGTGGTCTTTCAACCAATGAAGATTACAGTCAGTAACCAGCCACACCACCTTTTCCCCGGGAACAACCTCGGCAATTTTAAAGTCGACGAACGTCTGCCCGAATGTTACGGTAAACACATCGTTTAATATTTTAGCCCTGCCTTTAAAATCTTTAGCCCACCATCCACTTACATCCGAGATGGCATCAAATGCTTCTCTCACAGTTCGATCTACCATTATTGTTGTGGTAAAATCAGTTGTTGTCGTTGTTTTCATGATTAATTTTTTAGGTCATTATTTAGCAAATTCTCAAGGTTTTTGAGTTTCGATGTCCAGAAATGGTCAAAGTACCTGAGCCACTCGTTCAATGCATCGAAACCATCTTTTCTTAGGGTACAATGGCGCTCCCGGCCAACGTCGGTAATAGAAATAAATCCTGCGTTATACATTATCCTTATATGTTTGGAAACAGCAGGGCGGCTCATGTCGAAATTCTCAGCCAGGCTGTTGATGGTCATACTTTTTTTGGAAAGCAGCATCAGCATATGCCGTCGGCTTGGGTCGGCAATTACCTGGAAAGTATCAAGCATTGGCTGAGCCATTATCAATAGTATTTAAATGTTCAAGGATCTTCTGTATATTTCGCAGCCAGCCTGTATTCATGGCGTCGAAAATACCGATGTGTTTCATTACAGTAAAATCGCTATGTTCAAGTAAAAGTTCAGTACCGTTGTCCCTGGGACGTAACTCCCAAAAGACGACCGAATCAACATTGAAGGTGCCGTCGCCCGGACCAAGTTTCCACGAATAAGAAAGTTTTTGATAAGGAACGATCTCCAATACTTTGCAATAGATGATCCCGTCGAATTCAAAATTTGGTGCCGGGCCCGCCTTGAAAGTGAATTCGTGCCCCAATTCAGGCTTAAAATCGTTTTTCATAAGCCACAGTTCCAACAGTTCGGAACTGGTGAGGTACTCCCATACCGCCTTGGGCTGGTGCGGGAAAAATAACTGATGTTTTATTTTTGCTGCCATAATAGGTAACTTTTAGGTTACTCAAATATATAAGTAACTTTTGAGTTACGCAATTATTTTCCAATATTTAATTGCAGAATATTATGAAATTGAGAAAGGATAGTTTTCAGTTAGATACATTGCTCCGGTAAGCAACATCAACCGTTACAACTGAGTACATCGTTAAATTTCGGGTTCGCGGCAAAATAAATCTATCGCTTACAACGCCACAGTATCTATAGCTTTATTAAACACCCTGGCAGGCACGTTAAAATAAGTTTTGGGCGTCACACCAGAAAAACGCCGGAAGTCTTTTATTAAATGATTATCGTCATAATACCCGTTATCTATCGCAATTTCTAACAGGTCTTTGGAGGTCAAAGCATCCAAATCAAGGTAAGCATTCAAAAAGCGCCTCATCAAAAGGTAACTTTGGGGAGAGATCCCTAAATGTTTTTTAAAATTTCTTTCGAGCCATTTGTAATTTAAGCGAACTGAATAACCATCCAAAATATCCTTAACAGTAAGGATACCTTCCCTTTCAATGTAATTTTGTATATCGATGAGTAGCTTTGGATAGGAATAAACTGTCATTTTTCCGGAAAGAAAATCCACAATTACTTTCACTCTGTCTTCAAGGGCAGTGCAACTATAATAAGCTTCCTTAAACTTTTCAATACCGTAGCCGGCTATTTCGGTAAAATCAAAAACCTGTCTATTCTGAAAACTATCTTCGTTGATATCAAATAATTTAAAGAAAGTTACGGCATTAAAACGGATAACCAGGCAATCTTCAAAACGGCGTTCAAACTCACAATAAATATTCCTTAGCACGCCACCGCAAACCCAGGCGTTACCCACATATTTGGTATGGCCGTCAATATTTACGCTAAAGTTTTCATCTTTGTTTTGCATCAGGGCTATCACAGGGTAGCCATCGTTAAAAAACAGCTCTCTTTCTTCGGGGTAGCCTGCCTTACAAACATAAAAGCCTTCCACAACTTCTTTTAAATGCTCCGGAGGAGCAATTCTGAGAATGTGATCGCCATTTTGATCAGCTAAATGTTTAAAAAAATTGATGGGCATAAAAGCAAATATATCAATTTCAGCGGGTGTAAAACTCTAAATGTCCAAGTTATACTATCATGAGAGGCTCCATATGCCATAATTTTGGCCAACAACAAAATATTATGATCATAGCGAACGAAACAGACCTTGCGGGAATGAAAAAAGTTAGTGATGCTGTAGCGTTAACTTTAAAAGAAATGCGTGAATATGCCTGCGTGGGAATGAGCACTAAAGAACTGGATAATTATGGCGGTGGGTTACTGGATAAATTTGGTGCAAAGTCTGCACCTTTTTCAACTTATCAGTTTCCTGGCTATACCTGTATCAGCCTCAACAATGAAGTATGCCATGGTATACCTTCAGCTGATCGTATTATTCAGGAAGGTGACTTGTTGAATATTGACGTTTCAGCTGAATTGGAAGGTTTTTGGTCAGATAATGGCGGTTCCTTTATTATTGGTCAGGATATCCATCAGCAAACAAAGTTGATTGAAACATCGCGCGAGATACTGAAAAAAGCGATCAACGCCATCAGAGGTGGCTTTAAAATAAATGAACTTGGCTGGCTGATAGAAAGCGAAGCTAAAAAACAAGGCTTCAAAGTGATCAAGAACCTGGGCGGACATGGCATAGGCAGAGCGCTGCATGAACGCCCCGACGCGATTTTAAATCATCAGGACCGCTTAGATCAACGACGGTTCAGGAAGAATACCGTAGTGGCCATCGAGACGTTTATCACCACCGATTCTACCTGGGCAGTGGAGCTTCCTGATGGTTTTACCTTAGTTGGCGATAAAGGTGGCTTCAGTGTGCAACACGAGCATACCATAGTGGTTACGGACGGCCTTCCTATTATTTTGACCGAGCAAAACGGCATCTGGGATTAAAACGGCTGAGCGGATCAACATGAAGTTGCAGTCGCACGCTATTCCCAGAAACTTATACTTGTCTTCCTAAATAAACAAAAAATAATGCAGGTTGAGTGGATATGCCAACATCTCAAAAACAGCCAGCTTTCGTAGTTTTTTGAACACTTACGGTGATACCTCAACTCAAATCAGCTTATAGCCTTGGCCTTTTCCGTGTGCGCCACTTAAAAAGCTCAAACCACACTACCGAAATAAAGCCGATAGCCATGCTGGTTATCAACTGGTACACGTTAAGCGGCTCAAACCCAAAGAATGCTGTTAATGGAGCAAAATAGATTAATGCAACCGAAATAAGCAGCGTAATAGCGATGATGAGGAGCACCAGGTTATTTTTATACCTGATGGTGGTAAACAGCGAATAGTAAAACGAACGATTAACCAAGGTGAGCAATATGTTGGCCGTTATAAGGCAGGTGAACACCATGGTACGCGTGAGTTGTTCATCCGCTCCTTTGCCAATAGCATATTGATAAGTAGCAAGTGTACCGATAGTGATGCCCAAACCCTGTATAATACTGGTGGTTAACTCCTTCCAATTAAAAAAAGTTGCACTGAACGGGCGTGGCTTTTGCAGCATGGTATTCTTTTCCATCGGTTCGTTTTCATAAATAATGGAACATGTTGGTCCCATGATTAATTCGAGGAAGATGATATGTACCGGTGAAAAAATATTGGGATATATCCAGCCCAAAGCCAGTGGTATAAATACCGTTAACACGATGGGAATATGTATTGAAATAATGTATTGGATAGCCTTCTTCAGGTTGGTATAGATGCGCCTGCCCATCGCCACGGCATCCACCATTTTCGAGAGGTCATCTTCCAGCAGGATCAGTGATGCTGCTTGTTTAGCAATTTCTGTTCCTTTTTTACCCATCGCAATGCCAATGTGGGCGGCTTTAAGTGCTGGCCCATCATTAACACCATCCCCCGTCATGGCCACAATCTCGTTTTTGGCTTTTAATGCATTAATAATTTTCAACTTGGCATCCGGAAACATCCGAGTGAAAATATTTGTTTGTTCAACTGTTCTTTCCAGGTCAGTCTCGTTCAGTTTCATCAACTCATCGCCACTAATGCACCTGTCAAAACCATGAAAATTAATTTCCCTGGCAATAGCTTCGGTGGTTTCGGCATTATCGCCCGTAATGATTTTAACGGCGATACCGGCTTTGTAAAAATCTTGCAGTACCGCACTGATATTTTTCTTTGGCGGATCGTAAAACGACACCAACCCTTTAAACGCGAATTTAAATTCCTGTTGTGTAGCCGGGAAATTATTGCCTGCAAAATCCGCTTCGGCTACAGCCAATACCCGGTAACCTTCGGCTGCCAGTGCGTCAATTGCCTTCGTTATCTGTTTTTTTTCTGTACTATTCAAATTGCTGATGCCCATCAATGCTTCGGGTGCGCCCTTTGCTGCTATAATGCGTTTCCCGCTTCCATTTTCAAAAAGGTGAGTCATCATAGGCGGCTTGCCACCTAAAGGATATTCATGAATCATTTTATAATCGGGGCGCTTATCTCCCTGGCTTATTTTTGAATAGGCATCATGAAGGGCAATCTCCATCGGGTCGAAAGGGATCGGCTCACTCGCCCACATAGCCAGCGTAACCAATTCCCTTTCAGTTTCGCCAGGCATATTTTCAACGTTCAGAATCTGGTTGGTTGTAAGGGTATACACTTTGGCCAGGCTCATTTTATTCTCTGTTAAGGTACCGGTTTTATCGGTGCAGATCACCGATGCGCTGCCCAATGTTTCAACGGTTTTCATTTGCTTAACTACGATACCCATTTTCATCAGCCGCCAGGCACCGAGCGCCATAAAGGTGGTAAAAGCCACCGGAATTTCTTCCGGCAGGATACTCATAGCCAACGTAAGGGCTTTAATCAGGCTATCTAAAATATTAAAGGAGTTGAAATAATTGATGCCCCAAACAATCAGGAAGATAACCGCACCAGCCATCACCATTTTTTTTACAAAATTGTTGATCTGTAGTTCAAGCGGCGTTTTTTCCTCGGCGATAGATTCCAGGCTTTTGCCGATTTTACCCAGCCGGGTTTGATTGCCTATAGCTGTGATGGTAGCTATGGCCAAACCGCTGGCAACTGTTGTGCCATGATAAACCACATTATCGGCAGCTGCTTTATCTTTGTAAACTGCTAAAGATTCGCCGGTTAGAATGCTTTCGTTTACAGAAAAATCGTTTGATTGCGCTATAATACCGTCGGCGGTGATCGAAGTCCCTTCTTCAACCATCAGGCTATCGCCCAAAACAAGTTCTTCGCTTTTAATTTCTTCAACATTTCCATTTCTAATCACCTTACAAAAAGGCTGGCTAAAATCCTTTAGTTTATCAAGCGCGTTCCGGCTCCGCGAATCCTGGTACAAAGAGATGCCTGCAACCAGTATGATTGCCGACGCCAAAAAAATACCATCACCTGTTTTTCCGCTTATAAAGTAAATGCAGGAGGTTACCAAAAGCAAAAGCACCATTGGTTCCTTAGCCAAACTTTTAATAGCATCAGTAAAGCCGTTTTCTTTTTTATAGTCGAGTATATTTTTCCCGTATTTAGCTCTGGCCGCAGCTACTTGCGCTGTTGTCAGTCCTTTTACATTAAGATTATTTAAAGGCATTTTGATTGGATAAAACAGGTAAATTTCGGCGAATCATATTATAAATCAATTCATTCCGGCAGAAATAACCATTAAAGGAAAACGAAGGCTTAACATCACTTTTTCAGTATTTCGCTTTTAAAAAAACTGGTTTTTCATACCGTAAAGTTCTATTTTTATAACTGCATTATAGTGATCTTTATCATTACTGGCATTGAGTTAGATCATTTAATACCAGCAATTTGTTAGCCGTTTTTCATACAAAAGAGCCTTAATCGGCTTGATGGCGGCGGCAGTTATTTCAATGGGACCGAGAGCAAACATTTATAGGTGCGGTGTAGTCGGCAAAGAAGGGACTGAAAGAATAATGACTGATTATAAACCTGTTATAACAAATAAACAAGTATTGATCAAAAGTTTCAGTTACAAATAACAAATAACCGGAGATGCCCCACCACAACAAACCATCCATCTACGTCGGCGGATTTCTTCCCTTAACGCCGCATTAAAACAAAAGAATATATACTGCAAACATGGCACAAGCAAATACAATGAAGCATCTACAAGCTGCAAAAGGAACGAATATCCACGCTGATATCTACTTAACTCATGTAGCAAGCCCGAAGCTGTTCAAAGCTTCAGGCTTGGGATATTTACCGAAAACTTGCCGGATGATTTATCCTTAAGTTTACTTGTTAAACCTCCACCAGTCAAAGTAAAAAAGATCTTTATCCCCTTTAAAAACAAAGTATAAATCATGCGTTCCATTTACCTGCTTCACAGGCGTTTGTGTGGTTCGCCAAATATCTCCCTCTCCTGAATTTTTCACATTGACAACACCCAGCAAAGGGCCATCGATGCGGTCGGTATGTATTTCCATTTTACCACCGTACAACGCGGCTACGCTGACATCAACAGAGGATACGCCAAGCGAAAAATTAACGCCCTGAACTTTGAGGTAATCGCCGTTATTGATGGAGCTCACAAATACCCGGTCTGCAATCTTTTTCCCTTTGTCCCATGCTATATTTCTTTCCCATTCTGTAACCTTATCTGTCTTAAGCCCTTCGCTATAGGCAATCGTTTCGGCTTCTACACGATTATATGGATTCAGCTTGCCCAATTGCTTTACCCCTTCTACCGACCAGAACGGCAATTTCTGGATAGTGCCATCCGCATTAAAACTGATCTTTTCAACACATATCGAACGCCTTTCGTAGTGTTTGGCCATTGTCCGCTTCATAATAGCATAATTAAATCCAAACACGTACGTGTTACCTTTAAAGTCAACAATCCCGGGGTGGTTTCCCGACGACCGGCTATCGCCATCCATAATGCTGCCTTGATATACCCATGGCCCTGTAGGGGTAGTACTCATAGCATAACCTATACCTTCCGGGCAACAGGTAGACGCATAGGCCATGTAATAACGCCCGCTACGTTTGTAGGCCCAGGGCCCTTCCTGGTAATGAAAGGGATCCGGCAGCCCCTTTTTCTTGGCAATAGAGGTATCTTTCGTAATTCCTCCGGAGTACGAAACCATATCCTCGTTCAGTTTAACGTAGTAAAGGTTAGGATTCCCCCAGTAAAGATAGGCCTGTCCGTCGTCGTCAATCAACACAGTTGGATCAATGTCTTCCCCGCTATTCTTGATCAAAGGCTTCCCGATAGGATCTTTAAAAGGGCCGTAGGGGCTATCAGCAACCAGCACTCCAATACCGCGCCCATTTGCTACCGGGCAGTACAAATAAAACTTGCCCTTGCGTTCAACACATTGTGCTGCCCAGGCGCCATTATCGTCAGAAACCCATTTAAAATTCTTAAGAGAGGCCACCGCGCCATGATCGGTCCAATTAACCATATCGGTAGAGGTATAGAGCAACCAATCCTGCATCTTAAAGCCTAAAGCATCATCTTCATCGTGGCCGGTATATAAAAAAACGGTATCACCATGAATCAGGGGGGCAGGATCTGCAGTGTGTTTGGTTTGGATAATAGGGTTCTGTGCAAGTACGCGGGCAGAAAGTACGACCATACAAGCAAAAAATGCCGCCCCAATAATTATTTTTCTCATATTTATTTTTGTTTAACTGAATTTATGCCTTGTACTGTGAGGGCTACCGGCTTAATTTGCCCGTTCTGGTAAAAATCAAGATATTCCAGGCATACCGACCTTCTGCAATCGCCACCCGGCGTTCCATCTAACGCATATGAGCCGTCGTGGTAGAAAAAATACCACTTATTTTTAAACGCTATCACAGCTGGATGAATGGTAAATCCATATTTTGCGGGCCCGGTTACCAAGCCGCCGTAAACCCATGGGCCAGTAATTTTCGTGGCAGTAGAATAGCAAATCTGCTCGGCCTGAACGCCAGGCGCGTCGGCTGCATACACATTATAATACAGGCCATTCCGTTTAAATACCCAGGGCCCTTCAGAATAATTCCGGAAAGGAATTTTAGTTATCGGGCCATCCAGCTCAACCATATTTTGGTTTAATTTAACCATGTAGCAATCACCATTCCCCCAAAACATCCAGGGGGTACCATCGTCATCTATCAGCACAGTTGGGTCGATATCTGCATTTGGCCGGTGCGAATCATTTGTCATATCATCGGTAATCAAAGGCTTACCGGGCATCGCTTCTTTAAACGGGCCGGTAGGGCTGTTGCCAACTGCCACAGTTATGAAATGCCCCTTCTTACCATCCAACGTAACATAAAAATAATATTTATTGCCTTTTTTTACAACCTGTGCTGCCCAGGCGGCAGTACTATTAGCATTTACAAAATCCTGCGCTTTTAAAATAGATCCGTGAGCCTTCCAATGTTTCATATCGGTAGACGAGTAACACAACCATTCGGGCATGTTAAACCAACCTCCAACAGATGCGGCATCGTGGCCAACATAAGCATAAACGCTATCTCCGCATACCAACGCCGTCGGATCTGCTGTAAAAGCATCGGTAAACAAAGGGTTTTGGCCCACTTTACGAGGCAAAGCCTCTCCCCATATCTTCACTTCATCAATGCCACCGCCATCTACCTGCAAACTATTGGGGAACCCTCCGGGGTATCCATGGCCTACCACCCACATAGCAGCATGATGTTGCATGGTAATACCTTTAACCACGATAGTTGCCGGTTTTTCAAAGTTTTTAGCGCCCGAGGCTTTTACCGAGATCTTCAGTGTGGTTAGGTCATGCTCCTCATCATAAACGGCATCGGCACATATATCATACCATTTACCGGCCATCACCGCACTGCCAGCCGGTACACGGCGGGCCTTGCCATCTGCACACATCACCTCTACAAAATATCGTTTTAACATAGGGTCGTAGCCAATTGAAACATCGGCGGCCAGGTTTCCCTTTAAACCTTCCTTACAAATAAACACCTGCTCCAACGCGAGCTGGTTGCATAACAAGCTGGCTTCTATCTTCCAGCTCTTCTGGATATCAGCGTAAGCCAACGGGCGGTCCATCGTAAGCACACATTCCCCTGTCCATTTCAACGTTAGGGAACGTTGGTTAGGCTTGCCAGCTGTTTCGGAGCTGGGCACATCGTCAGAAAAAACATTGGGCGAGGACTTTGAGCCACGTACCTGGAGAAAATTACCGTTCCCGGAATCATCATATACAAAGGGTTGGGGTTCTGTTGGCTTACGGTCATCCGCGGTAAGCGGGTTACCTTTGATGGATTGGCTTAGCTCGCCATTTAGATGCTGTACCTGTTCAAAACGCCAATAAGCCAGGAGTTTTTGACCAGGCACCGGGTTAGCATATGCGGAACTCAATTTTATCAACACAAAAAACGAAAGATAGATAAAAAGGTAGCGCCGTATGTATGGTAGCATTTTGTACAGAGAATAAATTATTTAGTAATGAATGATAGCCCGGCTTTTTTGCGCCAGCACAAAGCGATAAAGTTTGCCGTTAAGCTTATACACGGAAAATACTATTTCGTTGACAAGTTGATGGAACGAATTTCGCGGAAAACGCGTGTAACGGATAACTTATTTAGCTAAATATTTACAACAAATGTTTATAGTGATCATATCAAACGTTACGCAGGGGCGCCAAACCCAGCGTAAAGCAAACATACCATAACATTTATCAACTCAAACCAATGCAGGAAACTATGGTTTGATTACATAGCGATCACAGGCGAGATAGACAGTAAAAATAAACAATTATGGCGAAAATATTTATCACCGGCTCGGCCGACGGTTTAGGGCTGATGGCGGCTAACGCATTAATCAGGCAGGGCCACCAGGTAGTGTTGCATGCCCGCAACGAAAAACGCGCACACGATGCTTTGAGCAAAGTTAAAGGCGCGGATACTGTATTAACGGCCGATCTTTCCAGCATAGCCGAAATTGAAAAACTGGCGGCGGATGTTAATGCGATAGGGTATTTTGACGCCATCATACATAACGCGGGTGTTTACCAGGTTAGAGGCGAGGAGCTTAGTGTTGACGGTTTACCACTCATCCTTGCCGTAAACACCATTGCCCCTTATATCCTGACCAGTTTAATTAATAAACCTCAAAGACTAATCTACCTGAGTTCGGGTATGCATTTACAAGGCGACCCTACGCTAAAACGTTTGCAGGGAGAAAAGCCTGCGGCCAGCTATTCGGATTCAAAGCTGCACAACCTGATACTGGCCAAAGCAGTGGCCAGCAAATGGCCCGGTATTTATGCCAACGCCGTAGACCCAGGCTGGGTACCCACTAAAATGGGAGGAGCGGGTGCGCCAGATAGCCTGCAAAAAGGTTTTGAGACACAGGCATGGCTGGCCGTAAGTGATGATCCTAAAGCGATGGTTAGCGGACACTACTTCCATCATCAGCGGGAAAGCAGATATCTCCATGAAGCGGATGATGTGGGCATCCAGCAACAACTACTTCAACTTTGCCAACGCATCAGCGGTATAAGCTTCGCAACAAATAACAATAGTTTTAGGCATAGCAAGTAACCATAAGCGGCACCGGGGTTTCAGTTAAAAAGCTCCGGTGCCCGCATCCTGATTCTTTTTTCAGCAGCAAATGCCTCCATCTGCCCAACCAGTAAATAAGCAGATATAAAAAAACGGCAAACACCAGGGCTTTCTTTTTGTAGTAGGATAATGGCTTCCAAAAAACAACCTGATTTAAACGGCTTT
This sequence comes from Mucilaginibacter paludis DSM 18603, assembly GCF_000166195.2. Taxonomy (NCBI): domain Bacteria; kingdom Pseudomonadati; phylum Bacteroidota; class Sphingobacteriia; order Sphingobacteriales; family Sphingobacteriaceae; genus Mucilaginibacter; species Mucilaginibacter paludis. The sequence continues at coordinate 5,604,999 of NZ_CM001403.1, read as the reverse complement.
GTACGTGTTCGAGGCGCGCGTGAGCATAACCTGAAAAATGTAAGCCTTGATATCCCAAGGGATGCGCTGGTTGTTTTTACAGGTATCTCCGGCTCGGGTAAATCCTCGCTGGCTTTCGGCACCCTATATGCCGAAGCACAGCGGCGTTACCTTGAATCGGTTTCGCCCTACGCCCGCCGGTTATTTAACCAGATGGCCATACCCGAAGTGGACGAGATTGAGGGCCTACCGCCAGCAGTAGCTTTACAGCAGCAAAGGGGTACGGCTTCCACGCGTTCTTCCGTGGGCAGTGTAACTACGCTTTCCAATTTATTGCGGATGCTTTATTCACGTGCGGGTGATTATCCGGATGGACAGGGCATCATCTATGCCGAATCTTTTTCGCCCAACACCCCTGAAGGGGCCTGCCCGGAATGCCATGGTCTTGGTCGGGTGTACGAGGTAACCGAAAAAAGTATGGTGCCGGATGATACCTTAACCATTCGTGAAAAAGCTATTGCCGCCTGGCCTTCGGCCTGGCAGGGGCAAAACCAGCGCGATATTTTAACCACAATAGGTTTTGATATCGATATACCCTGGAAAGATCTGCCAAAAAAAGACCGGGACTGGATCCTGTTTACCGAAGAACAGCCGGTTGTACCGGTGTATTCAGGCTACACGCACGAGGAGATCAGCCGTTTTATCAAAAACAAGCGCCAGCCCGATTATATGGGAACCTTTACCGGCGTACGGCGCTATGTGCGGCATACCTTTGCCAACACACAAAGCGCGTTAATGAAAAAGCGGGTTTCGCAATATATGCTGGGTACCGAATGCCGGCTTTGCCATGGGAAGCGCCTCAGGCAAGAGTCATTGAGTGTAAAATTTGCAGGCTATGATATTGCCGAACTATCCCGGCTATCCTTAAGCAAATTAGCCGGGATACTGGAACCTTATGCCGGTGGCAAAGCCGCCGCTTTGAAACAAATGGAAGCGAAGCATCCCGAAAAAGTATTGGTAGCCAAGCGCATTGCCGAAGATTTTTTGGCGCGGCTGCAGGTGATGCTGGATTTAGGCCTGGGCTACCTCACCATAGAAAGGAGCACCCCTACCCTATCACCTGGCGAATTACAGCGCTTAAGGTTGGCTACGCAGGTGCGCTCCAACTTATTTGGGGTGGTTTATGTGCTTGATGAACCCTCGGCAGGCTTACACCCTGCGGATACCGAGGCTTTGTTGCGCGCGTTGGATAAGCTGAAAGCATCCGGTAATTCGTTATTTGTTGTGGAGCATGAGATAGACGTGATACGCCATGCAGACTGGATAGTAGATGTAGGCCCTGCCGCCGGTGAAAAAGGCGGTCACATTTTATACAGCGGCGTTCCCGATGGATTGAAACATATTGAAGCCTCGGTAACCAGGCATTATATTTATAACGATACGGCAAAGCAGACCAGAGAGCTCCGCCTGCCTACCGACTGGCTTAAACTGGAGGGCATTACCCGCAATAATTTAAATCAGCTTGACACCAGTTTTCCTTTAGGGGTGCTAACAAGTGTAACCGGTGTTTCCGGCTCCGGAAAAAGCAGTTTAGTAAGCCAGGCACTTGTTGAACTGGTAGCAGAAAAATTAGGTTTACCGGTTAACACATTACCAGATACTGAGGTAGATCCCCTGGAACAAACCCAGGCTTCACCTTCAGGCGGCACCATCAGGTCAGGAATGAAAAACATCAAACGCCTGGTGGTAGTTGATCAGAAACCTATCGGTCGTACGCCGCGCTCTAACCTGGCTACCTATACGGGTTTATTTGATCATGTGCGTAAAATATTCGCTGCGACTTCAACCGCCAGGGCCCGAAAATACGATGCCGGTCGCTTTTCGTTTAACGTTGTTAAAGGCCGTTGTCCGCATTGCGAGGGTGAAGGCGTGGTTATGGTGGAGCTGCTGTTTTTGCCCAGCGTTTATACGCCCTGCCCCACCTGCAGCGGCACCCGTTATAACCCTCAAACGCTACAAGTTAAATACAAAGACAAAAACATTGCGGAGGTGCTCGGATTAACCGTGGACGAAGCAGCAATCTTTTTTGATGAAGAACCCGCCATCAGCCGCACGCTCGACGTTGTGCGCGAAGTAGGTTTGGGCTATCTGCGTTTGGGACAACCCGCAACCGAACTTTCTGGCGGCGAGGCGCAGCGGATTAAACTGGCTACCGAACTGCAACGTGCCCAGCATGGGCAAACTCTTTATGTTTTAGACGAACCGACCACTGGCTTACACCCATCCGATGTGGAACGTTTGATGTTACAACTGAACAGATTGGTAAATGCCGGCAATACCGTAATACTGGTGGAGCATGATATGCACGTGATAGCCGCCAGCGATTGGGTGATCGATATCGGCCCGGGCGCCGGTGAAGATGGGGGCCGGATTGTTGCCGCAGGGCATCCATCGACAATAGTAAAAGTTAGAAACAGCCGTACCGCACCTTACCTGGTTAAGTATTTGTAAGGGTTTGATTTGTGGGGATAGAAGATGAGAAATGATACAGGCCCCTAATCCTTACGGATATGCCCTTCTCAATCTATCAGTTACAATGAACCATTTGGAAACATGGAATCATATCACCATACGCCAAATACAAATAACTAAAATAAACTGCAGCTCGCTTATCTACTTTTTACCATCACTACGTTTGATAGCCGCAGAAACTAAAAAATCACGGAAGTAACTGCACTCATGTACTGCCGTTTTATAAAATTGAGTTTGTGGATAACTTCTCCTGAGCTCTTTAAAGTATTTGTTTTTTGTAATTTCGTTTCGGTAAGCCTCGGCGTGTTTTAGGTAAAATTTATAGAGAAAAAATTCCTTATCTGCGCCATTGTAGCGGTTTTGCTTGCATTTGGCGGCCCAAAAGGTACATTTAGCCTTAAATTCAGGGTATTTACTTAATTGCCTGGCTTTTATAAAAAGTCTTTCTGCATTAATTGTTTTGCAGAGGTCCTGATTATAGTAAAAAGGTATGGGATGCTGCTCTCCCGACCAGGAATCAGACCATACATAGGCTATCATAAACCAGGCATTGCCATAATAAGATGTATTGTACAAACCCGTGGCTATGGCAAAGTAATAAGCAGAAGCTTTTTGCGGGTTGCGCTTTATAGCCAACTGAAGTGTGTACATTACTTTAGCAAAGCGCAGCTTTGAATATCCGCCAATTTTACCGGTATGATAGTTTTTGGGATAGTCTTTGAGCTGTTCAGCAAAGGGATCACTTTTAAGCCGAGGACCTTCGTAGGAAGCGAGCGGAAATTCTTTGGCGGTATGTATTCTAATTTTACTTAGTGCCGAAATGGCTTCTTTATAGTTATGCTCACGTAGATAGGCTGTCCCGAGCAAATTATACAAACAGTCATAAGATATTCCTTGCAAGCCTGCTGCTAACACCATCAAAAAAGGATCGCCCACGCGCTTTCGCTTATAGGATATAACCTGGCGTAGGTTAGATGAGTGTAAATAGTTTTGCCAAAAGTTAATGGTAGTGTAGTCCTCCCAATAATTTTGATGGTAACAACTTAAAGTATCTCCAACTAATGTAGGCATGCCTTTGAGCATGGCCAGCGCCGCTTTTGCTGTGTCGTGCTGAGACAGGTACATAGGCGCTATTAATTTCTGATAATAATCCCGTGCAGACCACGTAAATCTTCTCAAGCGGCGCTCAATACCGTAATCATGCATGCCTTTAATGGGTTCTCCATTTGTTTTTAACTCCTGTGCCACTTTTTTATCCAGCCACAACAGGCAAGGTATAAGTTGTTGTCCGGAAATACTATCCAACTTCCTTATTTGCTGCGATAGCAGCAGCAGCTTAACCAATTGTTTTTGGTCGTAAAGCCTGGTGTTCAAATGCGCGTCATCAATTTGATTTAATGCTGCGATACCTGCTTTGTTATTGCCGGTCATCCAATCAAGATAAGCTTTAGCCACAATCCCTATCTCCGGGTGCTTGCAGCGGTGTTGGTTTGCAATCTGCATACAAAACACCTTTAGCTCGTTAATGTATTGATTGATATGTTTCGACTTCTTTAAGCCATCATTCCATCCGTAATAATCTCCGTTTAAATTATCGTATGGTAATTTGTCAGTCAGTTTGGGTGTAACGCAGGCTCCTTCAAGCTTGTTTATCTCACGGGCCAAAAGTATTTCAACAAAAGGCGAAGCCGGGGCTATATTATAAACTTTCTTTAAATACCTTGTACTTAACTCATGTGTATAAAAGCCGTTCATGGCATACATAACAGCTTTCTCCTTATTGTTGCTGGCAAAAGCAGTAACGTCATGCCCGTGCATTTTGATAGCTATATAATTTTCATAAGCCTGAACGCGTCTTTCGGGAAAAGTTGCAAATAGTTTTGAGAAAAGGTAGGCGGCTTTAGCTGGATTGCCTATTCTGCCCTCTTCGCCTGCCCTCAATCCCAGCGTTAAACCTGTGATATAGTACCCCGGCTCCGTGTTTTTTAAATATTTTTGGTATACTTCAATCGCTTCGTTATTCTGCCCGGTATAATGGTACATGCGTTGTGCCTGGAAATAATACCGTTTTTTCAAGAATTGACTTTTTACAACGGCAGCCTGTTTAAATGCATAAGCGGCATTTTTGCGTAAAAAACTGGTATCAACAGGTTCGTTTCTCCACGGATCTTTATAACTTAACCCGGGTTCAATAATTTTAGCAAACCGGTAATACATTAAAGCGTCTTTATTTCTTTTTAAGGCGTGTAGAAAGGTGTTGTGTTTAAGGGTATCTGGTAGTTGTTTCTTTAAATTCAAATAGCCCTGTAATAAAATACTATCGGCTTTATGGCTTAGGTGGTACATCACCTTCTTTACATCATGAGCCTTTACCATGCCGCCTAAATAGTCAGCCCATTCCCTCGAGTTAACGTCCTCCTCGTTTACAGGCTCCTCCGCGTCATATAAAAATTGTCCGTTAGTAAAATAAAACGCGCGATAAGCTTTATCCCCACCAATATTGTTATGAAAGAACGATACGCCATAATCATACGGATCAGGCTCCGGTCCACAAGCAAAATCAATAGCAACATCTAAAAATAAAACCGCGAATAAGCAGAGCAAATAAAGACGTATCTTTTTACGGCGTAGCATGATGGTAGGTATTGATCAGATTTTGTCAAGATGAGAGTAAACTGTTTAAGCTATCGGTTTAAAAGAAAAAGCGAGCTGATTTAAGGGATTTTCTTATACTGATTCCCATCTTTTTTCATCACGATAAGTAAATCCTATCCCGAAAAATCAGTACCTCCATTGTCCTGTTTTTTCTCATAAACTTAAGGTGTTTTTTTCGGATACCAAAGTAAATGATTGGGTAAAAAGAAATTTAAGAGAAATAAAAATTTTCAAGAAAACAGGCGGCAAATGGAGGCTGATATGACTGAATTAACGGCAGGCCATTGGGCCAATGATTAATATAGCGTAGCTTCCGAAGCATAGTAGTGATAACAGGTTGCTTATAACCACGGCAGGTTTATTTTCTGGCTTGTATCTAAAAAAGAATATTGTAAATGTGCTTAATAATTCATGCCTTAATTGCCCTGACTCATTTACTGCTAACTTAAAACGATTGCCGAAAAGGGAATAATTTGTATTGTTTTCAATATTGTAGATGTGATGATTAAGAAGGATTCTGACAATCGACAAGAAAACTAATATAGGTATTACAATAAAAAAGTACGTGATATAGAATCCCCAAAAAGGCATGTTAACAATAGTAACGGCCTTACAACCGGAATAGTCAATTTCTTTGGTGATATAATGTTTTTGCCCCAAGCTTACCTCTTCCGTTTCCTTTAAAAGCTTCCCGTATTTATTGTAGCTTTTCCATTTTCCAAAATCGTTTCCATCTGTATAAAAGCAGGTAGAGTAATTTCCAACACTGTCAGTAAAAATCCAAAGCCCCTGGCGTAAACAACATCTGTCGGTCCGGTTAACTATTTTGCCATTTCTCTTTTCAAAAACATAACAACGGTCCTGGTACGATGTATCAATTTTAATTAAGGTCAGTCCCCCTTTGTAAGTTGTATCACTTGAGATAATCATATTGACTTTATATGGCAAAGTATCTTGACCAAGTATCATGTACTTCTGCCCGAAAGCTGACCTACAGACCAACAGAATTATGAATAAGAAAAATACTTTCAACTCTAAACGGTATTGATGGGTGCTAAAGTTATTCAAACCCGATGAGAGCTTTAGCTAATTTAGCTACCACAATATTTAAAGATAAATAACTGTGAGTTCTACTACTTTTGGATTAAAGATAGACATTGAAACTACACCATCAAAAACCTATTGACAAAGAAAATCCATACTAACAACATTACTGAACCGCAGATGTGGACCACGAATAACAGGGCCGCAAAACCGCTAAGCTCACCTACTCATTTATAGACAAAGTCGCTCTTGGTTTCGTAAGTTTATTTACCACCAAGTTGCTTTTTATTAAAAGGCATGCAAGCATACATTCCTTCGCACGCCCCTTCAAAAATGACGGCCATCAATACCATACATGACATTGCTCCGTGGTAGCTCGTTTGGTATTACCCATTTTTGCTCATCCATGGCCCAACCACAAACATTCAGTAAAGCTCCTCATCGCCATATCAGCACCTGGCTTATCACGGGCATCATTATGTTGATGGTCCAGATCCTACTTGGCGGTGTTACCCGGCTTACGGGTTCTGGCTTATCCATTACCGAGTGGAAACCCCTGCTTGGCGCCCTGCCGCCACTTAACCAGCAAGCCTGGCAGCAAAGCTTTCAAAAATATCAGCAGATTGCACAGTTTAAACAACTGAACAGCGGTTTTACATTAGCCGACTACAAAGCCATATTTTTTTGGGAATGGCTGCACCGCGAATGGGCCCGGTTGATGGCCTTGGTATTCATTGTGCCGTTTTGCTGGTTCGTCCTCAAAAAACAGATTAGC